>JAYQOO010000044.1:0-27910 GCA_038144855.1 Acidimicrobiia bacterium
GGAAACGGGTGTAACCTAGGTATACGGATGGTCAAAAAAAGCGGTGACAGTGGCGAAATTTTGCGCTGCTCGTTCTGCAACAAAGATCAAAACGACGTCCGCAAACTAATCGCGGGCCCGACGGTCTTTATCTGCGACGAGTGCGTCGAAGTCTGCAATGACATCATTGCGGATGACAACCGCTTCGACAGCCGCGGGACGCGGACGTCGCTCCCCTCGCCTCCGGAAATCAAGAAGTTCCTTGACGAATACGTCATCGGCCAGGAACTGACGAAGAAACGGCTCGCCGTCGCGGTCTACAACCACTACAAGCGGCTCGAGATCCAGAAGCAGCCGCGCAGCCGTCACGACGTCGAACTCACCAAGTCCAACATCCTGTTGATCGGTCCGACCGGCACCGGCAAGACGCTGCTCGCGCAGACGCTCGCCAAGCTGCTGTCGGTGCCGTTCACGATCGTTGACGCGACGACGCTGACCGAAGCCGGCTACGTCGGCGAGGACGTCGAGAACATCATCCTCAAGCTGCTGCAGGCCTCCGGTGGCGACATCGAGAAGTGCCAGCAGGGCATCGTCTACATCGACGAGATCGACAAGATCGGCCGCAAGGACGAGAACCCGTCGATCACCCGCGACGTGTCGGGCGAGGGCGTGCAGCAGGCGCTGCTCAAGATCCTCGAAGGCACGGTCGCGAATGTGCCGCCGCAGGGCGGACGCAAGCACCCGCACCAGGAATTCTTCCAGATCGACACGACCAACATCCTGTTCATCTGTGGCGGCGCCTTCGTCGGCCTCGACAAGGTGGTGGAGCGGCGCGTCGGCAAGAAGACGCTCGGATTCAAGGCCGACATCAAGTCGCAGAAGTTGCGTGACGTTGGCACGATCCTCGAGCAGGCGGAACCGCAAGACCTGATCAAGTTCGGCCTGATCCCGGAGTTTGTCGGCCGCCTGCCCGTGATGGGCACGCTGCACGAACTGGATCGGCCCGCGCTGGTGCAGATCCTGACGCAGCCGAGGAACGCCATTACCCGCCAGTACCAGAAGCTCTTCGAGTACGAAAACGTGAAGTTGCGCTTCACGGACGATTCGCTGGACGCGATTGCCGAAATGGCGCTCGCCCGCAAGATCGGCGCGCGCGGCCTGCGGATGATCATCGAAGACCTGATGCTTGACCTGATGTACCAACTGCCTGGACAGAAGAAAGCGCGCGAGTGCGTGATTACGCGCGAGATGGTGGTCAGCAAGTCGGCCGGCCTCGAAGTAATCGAAAAAGCCGGCTAAATCGTTCGTCGCCGGTCTCAGCTCAATATGGTTGAAGTCTACGAGACACTCCCTATCGTCCCGTTGAGGGACGTCGTTGTTTTCCCGCACATGATGATGCCGTTCGTAATTGGACGGCCGTCGTCCATTCGAGCGCTCGAACATGCGCTCGGCAAGGAAAAGAGGATCTTCCTGGCGGCGCAGCACGACGCGTCGACCGACGACCCCAAGGCGGAAGACATCTACACGATGGGCTGCGTGGCCAACGTCGTGCAGAGCCTCAAGCTGCCGGACAGCAACATCAAGGTCCTGGTCGAGGGCGTCGAGCGGGCACGCGTCATCGAGTGGAAGGAAGACAAGGGCTTCTACCGCGTCGTCGTGAAGGTGCTGCAGCGCCAGAAGGACACCGCCGGCGACGTCGAACAGACCATGAGCCGCGTCGTGACGCTGTTCGAGCAGTACGTGAAGCTCTCGAACAACCTGCACTACGACGCGATGATCGCGGCGGTGCGCGTCGACGACCCGGGCAAGCTGGCCGATACGATTTCGGCGCACCTGCTGGTCGGCATCGACGAAAAGCAGAACCTCCTCGAAATCGTGTCTCCGCTCGAGCGCCTCAACCGCATTGCCGGCATCCTCGAAGCCGAAGTCGACAAGCTCCAGGTCGATCGCCGTATCCAGTCTCGCGTCAAGAAGCAGATGGAGAAGGCGCAGAAAGAGTACTACCTCAACGAGAAGATGAAGGCGATCCAGAAGGAACTGGGCCGCAAGGACGACAAGGGCAACGAAGCCGAGGATCTGAAGAAGAAGATCGAACAGGCGCGGATGCCGAAGGACGTCGAGGAAAAGGCGATCCAGGAGTTGAAGCGCCTCGAGGCGATGCCGCCGATGTCGGCGGAAGCGACCGTGTCGCGCAACTACCTCGACTGGCTGATCGCGGTGCCGTGGCACAAGAAGACCAAGGAAAACCGCGACCTCAAGAACGCCGAGGCGGTGCTCAACGAGGACCACTACGGCCTCGAGAAGATCAAGGATCGCATCCTCGAGTTCCTCGCGGTGCGCGCCCTGGTCAAGAAGCCGAAGGCGACGATCCTCACCTTCGTCGGCCCTCCGGGCGTCGGCAAGACGTCGCTGGCCAAGTCGATTGCCCGCGCGATGAACCGCAAGTTCGTACGCCTGTCGCTCGGCGGCGTGCGCGACGAGGCGGAAATCCGCGGCCATCGCCGCACCTACATCGGCGCATTCCCCGGCCAGATCATCCAGATGATGAAGAAGGCCACGTCGCTCAACCCGGTGTTCCTGCTGGACGAAATCGACAAGATGTCGATGGACTTCCGCGGCGATCCGTCGGCGGCGCTGCTCGAAGTGCTCGACCCCGAGCAGAACAACACCTTTGCGGATCACTACCTCGACGTCGAGTACGACCTGTCGAACGTGATGTTCATCTGCACCGCCAACGTGCTGCACACCATCCCGCAGGCGCTGCGCGACCGCATGGAAGTCCTGCAGCTGGCCGGCTACACCGAACAGGAAAAGATCGAGATCTCGAAGCGCTTCCTCGTCGCCAAGGCGATCGAAGGCGCGGGTTTGACCGACAAGAACATCGTCTTTGCCGACGACGCGGTGCAGGCGGTGATCCAGCGCTACACGCGTGAAGCCGGCGTCCGCAACCTCGAGCGCGAGATCAGCTCGATCTGCCGCAAGGTGGCACGCAAGGTCGTGGTCGACGGACCCGAGACGTTCGAGACCATCACCGCGGAGAAGGTCACCGAGTACCTGGGCGTGCCGCGGTATCGCCCGAGTGTCGCCGAAGAGCAGAACGAAATCGGCGTCGCCACCGGACTGGCGTGGACCGAGGTCGGCGGCGAGATTCTCGTCACCGAAACGACGCTGATGCCCGGCCGGGGCCGGCTGATGCTGACCGGCAAGCTCGGTGACGTGATGCAGGAGTCGGCGCAGGCGGCAATGAGCTTCGTGCGCACGCGCGCCGAAGAGTTCGGCATCCAGAAGGACTTCAACCGCAAGCTCGACGTGCACGTGCACATTCCGGAAGGCGCGATTCCCAAGGACGGTCCGTCTGCAGGTATCACGCTGGCGACGGCGCTGATCTCCGCCCTGGCGCGCGTCCCGGCCCGCCGTGACGTTGCCATGACCGGCGAAATCACGCTGCGCGGCAAGGTGCTGCCGATCGGCGGCGTGAAGGAAAAGCTGCTCGCCGCGCATCGCGCCGGGGTGAAGACGATCATCATCCCGAAGGACAACGAGAAGGACCTGGCGGATATCCCGAAGAACGTGCTCGACGTGCTCGCCATCCACATGGTCAGCCACATGGATGAAGTGCTCAAGATCGCGCTCGATGGCCCGCTGACGCCGATTCCCCCGACGCCGGAAACGGATTTCGTCGACGAATCGCCGGATGCGACGACGCACTAGCTTTTGAAGGTATCAGCGGAGTTTGTCACTAGCGCCGCCGGAGCCAGTGGGCTCCCCAAGGACGGCCTGCCGGAAATCGCCATGGTGGGCCGATCCAACGTCGGCAAATCGTCCCTGATCAACGCGCTCGTCAGGCAGAAGCTGGCCCGGACGAGTGCAGCGCCTGGCAAGACACGCCTGGCCAACTTTTATCGGGTCGACGCCCCGCCGCGTCCGCCGTTCTACTTGGTGGACCTGCCCGGCTTCGGCTACGCGCGCGGCGGCGACAAGGCGCGCGAAGAATTCGACGCGCTCGCGGCTGACTACTTCAGCGCCCGCGTCAACGATCCGCGGTTTCGCGGTGTGCTCGTCCTGGTCGACAGCCGGCATCCCGGCCTCGACAGCGATCGGCAGACCTGGAACTGGCTGGAACAGGCAGGCGTAGATCGCTACGCGGTGGCGACGAAGGTGGACAAACTGACGCGGTCCGAACGGCAGCGTCATCTCGGTGAACTGGAACGGATTTACTCAGGCCCGGTACTGGCCGTCTCGGCCCAGACCGGTGAAGGATTGGACGAACTGTGGAAGAAGATCGCAAGTCAGATAACAAGGGCGCAGCAGTAGCAGAATCCGTTTCGGACGCGGCCTCCGGCCGCGTGGCCGCCCCGCCGCCGCAGCAGGAAACCGAAAAGCTCGACCTGTCCACCCTCAAGGATCTCTCGACGACGGCGCTGACCAAGATCGCGCGCGACCTCGAGATTCCTGGCGCGACGGGCATGCGCAAGCAGGAGCTGATCTTCGAGATCCTCCGCGCCCGTGCTGAGAAGGCGGGCCTGATCTTCTCCGAGGGCGTGCTCGAAGTGCTGCCCGACGGTTTCGGCTTCCTTCGCGCCCCCGACTACAACTACCTCGCCGGTCCCGACGACATCTACGTCTCCCCCTCCCAGATCCGCAAGTTCGACCTGCACACCGGCGACACCATCTCCGGGCAGATCCGCTCGCCGAAGGAAGGCGAACGCTACTTTGCGCTGATCAAGGTCGAGGCGATCAACTTCGAGCCGCCGGCCCGCGGCAAGGAGCGCGTGTTCTTCGAGAACCTGACGCCGCTCTACCCGCAGGAACACATCCGCCTCGAAGCGGATCCGGAGAACCTGTCGACGCGCGTCATGGACCTGATGACGCCGCTCGGCAAGGGCCAGCGCGGCCTGATTGTCGCGCCGCCGCGCACCGGCAAGACCATGCTGCTGCAGTCGATTGCCAACGCGATCACGACCAATCACCCCGAGGTCTACCTGATCGTGTTGCTCATCGACGAGCGCCCGGAAGAAGTCACGGACATGCAGCGCTCGGTCAAGGGCGAGGTCGTCTCCTCGACGTTCGACGAACCTGCCCAGCGCCACGTCCAGGTGGCCGAAATGGTGATCGAAAAGGCCAAGCGCCTGGTCGAGCACAAGAAGGACGTGGTCATCCTGCTCGACTCGATCACCCGTCTCGCCCGCGCCTACAACACCATCGTCCCGACGTCAGGCAAGGTGCTGTCGGGCGGCGTCGACAGCAACGCGTTGCAGCGCCCGAAGCGCTTCTTCGGCGCGGCCCGCAACATCGAGCAGGGTGGCTCGCTGACCATCGTCGCCACCGCGCTGATCGACACCGGCTCGCGCATGGACGAAGTGATCTTCGAAGAGTTCAAGGGCACGGGTAATTCGGAAGTGCACCTCGATCGCAAGCTCGCCGATCGCCGCGTGTTTCCGACCATCGACATCCAGAAGAGCGGCACCCGCAAGGAAGAGCTGCTCATCCCCAAGGAAGACCTCAACCGTGTCTACGTGCTGCGCCGCGTGCTGACGCCGCTGTCGGCGGTGGAAGCCATGGAACTGCTGCTCTCGAAGATGAGCAAGACGAAGACGAACAACGAGTTCCTGTCGGCGATGCAGCAGGGGAAATAGCGAACAACAAACGTCGAGTAACGAAAGGGCGGGGGCTCAAAATCCCCGCCTTTGTTATTTGTTATTCGTTATTCTGTCAGTCATGGCCCGCTCGTCGATCATCAAGGTTGGTTTCTCACAAATGGCGTGCGGCGAGGATCCCAGGCGGAACCTCGCCAACCAACTCGCCCTCACCGAACAGGCGCTGAAGCAGGGCGCGAAGATCTTCTGCACCCAGGAGCTGTTCAAGTCGCAGTACTTCTGCCAGAGCGAGGAGCACCGCTTTTTCGCGCTCGCCGAGACGATCCCGGGGCCGTCCACCGACGCCTTTTGCAAACTCGCGAAGAAGTACAAGGCCGTGATCATCGCGTCGCTGTTCGAGCGGCGCGCCGCCGGCGTGTACCACAACACCGCCGCCGTCATCGATGCCGACGGCACGTTGCTGGGCGTGTATCGCAAGATGCACATCCCGGACGATCCACTGTTCTACGAGAAGTTCTACTTCACCCCCGGCGACACCGGCTTCAAGGCCTGGAAGACCAAGGTCACGACCATCGGCACCCTGATCTGCTGGGACCAGTGGTTCCCCGAGGGCGCGCGGCTGACGGCCATGCAGGGCGCGGAGATCCTGTTCTACCCCACCGCGATCGGCTGGCATCCATCCGAACGCAAGCAGTACGGCAAGGCGCAGCACGATTCGTGGGAAACGATCATGCGCAGCCACGCCATCGCCAATGGTTGTTATGTCTGCGCGCCGAACCGGATCGGCCACGAGATCATCCAGGGTGAAGACCGTAAGCCCGTCAACAAGGACGGCCTGGTGTTCTGGGGACAGTCGTTCGTGTCGTCGCCGGACGGCCAGATCGTCAAGCGCGCCTCGATCGAAAAGGAGGAAGTCCACGTCGTTGACTGCGATCTCGATCGCGTCGAGTTCAGCCGGACGCACTGGCCGTTCCTCCGCGACCGCCGCATTGACGCGTACGGGGCGCTGACCAAGCGCTTCTCCGACTGATCCGGGCACCGATGGCACCAAAGGCACCGAAGGTCCTCAAGGGAACGCCTGCCGCGCATGGGTTTTCGTTCCCGCCAGAATGGCACCCGCATCGCGGCACCTGGATTTCATGGCCCAGGCCTGAAGGCATTTCCTTCCCCGGCAAGTACCAGGAAGCGCGTGAAGACATCGCGGAGTTGATCCGCGTGTTGGTGACGCTCGAGGACGTGCACCTCAACGTCCCAAACGACAACTACGAGATCATCGTCCGGGCGTTCCTGATGGCCCGCAAGATTCCGCTGCGCCGGGTGTTCTTCCATCACATCCCCACCAATGAAGCCTGGGCACGCGATCACGGTCCGGCGTTCGTGCTGCGCACGCGTCGCGGCAAGACCGAGGCGGCGATCGTCGACTGGGGTTTCAACGCGTGGGGTGGGAAGTATCCGCCGTGGGATTCCGACGACAACGTCCCGACGCGCATCGCCGCGGAGCTGAAACTCCCGGTGTTCTATCCCGGCATTGTCATGGAAGGCGGCGCGGTGGATTTCAACGGCGCCGGTACCGTGATGACGACGACCTCGTGCCTGCTGAACAAGAACCGCAACAAGGGCATGGCGAAGGCGCGCATCGAAAAATATCTGCGCGATTACTACGGTCAGAAGCACGTGATCTGGCTCGGCGAGGGCATCGAAGGCGACGATACCGACGGCCACGTCGACGATCTCGCCCGCTTCATCGACGCGCGCACAATCGCGATTGCGGTTGAGACGAATCGCCGGGATCCGAACTTTGCGATCCTCCAGAAAGCCCGCAAGGCGCTGGACACGCTGCGCGACCAGGACGGCAACCCCTTCAACATTGTCGAACTGCCGATGCCGACGCCGATTGCCTACGACGGCCAGCGCGTGCCCGCCACGTATGTGAATTTTTACTTCGCAGGTGGCAAGAGGAACCCGGCGCTATTGGTGCCGACGTTCGGGCAGAACGTTCGCGACAGCAGCGCGATCGCGATACTGCAAAAGCATTTGCCGAATCGCAAGGTGATCGGGATCGATTGCCGGAAGCTGATCTGGGGATTGGGCGCAATCCACTGCTTTACGCAGCAGCAACCCGAGTTCTAGCCATTCCGGTTCTGGTAGAGACTCGCCGCTGCAGGGCGTTGCCTTCTACTCCAGCACCTGGCGACGGCGACGTTCGGCGCGTTGACATGAGAAATAGATGAAAGTATCTTTTTGTCATGTCATCGACCATGGTTCAGATTCGCAACGTGCCAAGCGAGTTTCACCGCCGGTTGAAGGCGCGCGCGGCGGTGGAGGGGATGTCGATGTCGGACTACATCCTGCGCGAGGTCGGCAAGGCCCTCGACCGGCCCACGCGGCAGGAAGTGCTGACGCGCCTGCGCGGACCCGCGCCGCGAATCTTGCGCCGCAAGCCGGCTGATCTCATTCGCGAAGAGCGGGACGCACGGTGATCGTGCTCGACGCCTCCTCCGTCGTCGAGCTGCTGCTCGACACGCCGACCGGGCGCCGGGTTGGGACCTTGATCAGCGACTCGAATATGGGGCTCCACGTGCCTCACCTGCTCGACGTGGAGGTCCTGAGCGTCCTGCGGCGCTTCGTTCGTGAGGATGTGGTCGAGGAAGGGGATGCGCAAGCGGCCATCGAGGACCTGTTAGCCCTGGATCTTCAGCGACACTCGCACGAGGGACTCGCCGAAAGGGCCTGGGCGCTGCGCAAGAACGTCACCACGTACGACGCGATGTACGTTTCGCTGGCCGAAGCGTTGGGCGCAACGCTCGTCACCTGCGACGCAAAGTTGGCGAAATCTCCCGGCATCAAGATCCGCATTGAAGTCGTTAAGTAGTTGATAATGCTCGGCTTAGAGACATGACCTACCCGATGGCCGCGCCTCAGCGTGATACAATCGGAGTTTCGTTACGTTGCCGGTAAGTGGACATGCAGGAGTGGGCCAGACACGTGCCCTAGACCTGGTGGCCCGGTCCCGGCGGAAGGACACCGATCGTGAAGGCTGACATCCATCCCGAATACGCGGAACTGACCGTCCACTGCGCCTGCGGCGCCGAGTGGCAGACCCGCAGCACCAGCAAGGAACTGCACCTCGACGTCTGCTCGAGCTGCCATCCGTTCTTTACGGGCCGCCAGAAGTTGCTGGACACCGAAGGCCGCGTCACGCGCTTCACCAAGAAGTTCGGCGCGCAGACCTCGGAGCAGCGCAAGACTGCAGCCAAGGCCGTCAAGGACGCCAAGGCCAAGTCAGCGAAGAAGTAAGCCTCAGGGCCGTACGGTTTCGGCGGCGCACACCGTCGCCGAACCGTTCAGTCGCTGCGCCACCGCCCGAAACGCGTCGTTGAAGGCGGTGGTGCCAAAATTCGAAATGCACTGAGCCAGCGTCGTCCCACCATCAGTGCGGTTGATCTGCAATTCCGTCCGACCGCGCCCGTTGTTCAGGGTGCCCACCGTTCCAATCTGCTGCCCGGCCGTGACCGTTTGCCCGACGGACACCTGGACGTTGTTGACGTGGTCGTAGGCGATGTCAAAGATCGACGTGTCACTCGGCACGACGAAGACGGATCGATCCCCCTGTGACGTCGTCGTGATGTTGACCACCTTCCCCGCCGACACCGCAAACACCGGCGTGGTCTGGTTGGCGGTCTCGATCTCAAACGTCGGGTTCTGAACGCCGCTCGGCAGCGCCACGCCGAAGATGAAGAACGCAATGACGGCATCGGTAGGCACGAAGGTCGCGGAGAACACCGGCGGCGTCGTGTCGCGGGTTGGCGTCGTCGCGGTGGTCGTCGTGGTTGTTGTGGCGGTCGTCGACGAAGCGGACGAGGTGGGCGCGGTCGGCGAACTGCCGCCGCCACTCCCCCCACTACAACCGGCGACCAGGACAGCAAGCACGATCAACAGGGCAGGCATCAGTCTCCTCATCGGCAGTAGTCGCTGGTGCGCCCCATCGCGCCATCGGCGGGAGGCAACGCGCGAACGCGCGCGGCATCGGCAGTTGTCAGCAGGTCGAACCAGCACGTCCCATATGGCGCGGTGTCGTTATTGTGCGAAGCCAGCCACGCCGCATCGCGGCTGGCGGCGTTGCGCTGACGCAGGTCATACACGCCGTAGTCGAGGAACACGTTGTTGGCGCTGTCGCGGAGGCCCGTGCTCGTGCCGACCAATTCGCCAAGCTCGACGGTGAGGTTCCCGGAGATCTGGGTCGATCGAGAATCGAGTTCGACCGGCGCCGGAAGCGCATCAGCCAGGGCCTGGAAGCGCGGCGCGAGGTCACGCAGGTGACCGAAGCGATACATGATCCCGCAGTCATTCACGAAGTCGAACGTGTACTGAATTTCGCCGCTGGCCAGGTAGCGTGAGGCGCGCAGGATCCGGGCGGGCATGAACATCTCGGTGCTCCGAAAGACGCTGGGCGAATCGCCGCGCGAGCACCGTTACATCGTCACCATCCCTGGCCGTGGGTATCGTTTCGCGGCGCCCGCGCGCGAACCCGTCGCCGCCATCGGCGATCGCACGCGCGCCGGCCAGCTCACGGCCAAAGGCCGTCACCTGCTGAACAAGCGGCTGACCGAAGCGATCGGCGAATCGATCACCTGGTTCCTGCAGGCGACCGACGAGGATCCCGAATACGCGCCGGCGTGGGTGGGCCTGGCCGACGCCTACGCGCTGCTCAGCCTCTACGGAGCCTCGCAACCTCGCGACGCGTTCCCGAAGTCCCGCGCGGCGGCGCAGAACGCGCTGCGCTTTGATCCGTCACTGGCCGAAGCCCACAACGCGATTGGCGTGGTGGAGTTGTTCTTCCAGTGGAACTGGGCCGCTGCCGAGCGCGCCTTCCGCGACGCCCTGGCGCTCAACCCCGACTATGCCGATGCGCATCAGCGCCATGCCGTGTTGTTGATCGTGATGCGGCGGTTCGACGAAGCTCGCGCGGCCTTGGCCCGTGCCCAGGCGCTCGATCCACTGTCGAGGATCATCGCGACCTTCGCCGGGTACCCGGCCTATTACGAACGGGACTATGCCGCAGCGATCAGGCAGTTTCGGGTCGCGCTGCAGATGGATCCCAATTTTTCGATGGCGCACTTCCGGCTCGGCCTGGCGCTGGCGCACGCCGGCGACTTTGACGCCGCGCTCGCCGAGCTGCAGGTGTCCAAGCGGCTCTCGAATGACCGTGACGTGGTGGCTGCTCTCGGCCGCGTGCACGCCATGCGGGGAGACCGCAAGGACGCCGAAGCCGCCATTGCGGAGCTGACGGAGCGGTCGAAGGATACGTTCGTCACCGCGTATGCAATGGCGGCCATCCACGCCGCCTTGGGCGAATCTGGCGCGGCTCTCGACTGGCTGGAGCGCGCCATCGACGAGCGGTCGTATTGGCTGATCTACCTCAACGTCGACCCGGCACTTGACGCGCTTCGCGCGGAACCCCGCTTCAACGAGTTGCGCAAGCGCGCGGGCCTACCGGAGTAACGGGCTAGAGCGGGTACGGCAGCGTGGCGCCAAGTAGCGTCACGAGCACAATCACGACCGGCGTCAGCACCAGGGCGACGATGAACGTGTAGCCCATCACATCCCTGGCCCGAAGCCCGAGCATGCCCAGGGTCGGCAGCATCCAGAACGGCTGCAAGAGATTGGCGATCGCCTCGCCTAGGTCGTACGACGCGACGACCCAACCCAGATGCACCTTGAGTTCGTGCGCCGCCGCCATCACATACGGCGCCTCGATCACCCATTTCGAACCCCCTGACGGCACAAAGACGCCAAGGATCGCCGAATAGAGGGCGACAACCGCCGGAAAACTGTACGGCGTCGAAATGCTGACAAACGCATTCGCCATCCGCTCGTTGAGGTGCGTGGCGGTGATGATCGCGGCAATGCCGGCATAGAACGGGAACTGCAGGACCACGCCCCAGACCGCCGGAGTGGCGGCAGACACCGCGTGCATCAGCCGTGCGGGCGTGCGATGCAGCAGGATGCCCAGCATCAGGAACGCGAAGTTGATGATGTTGACGCTGAGCGCGTTGATCGGGTCACCGGCGCGGCCGAAGTAGCGGACCAGAAATGCCACGCCCATCATCACCACGAGCACGTTCAGCAGCGGCGAATGCTCCAACCACGCTCCCGGATTGACGACCTGGGGCCGCACCGGCGCGCGGCCCTCGTCGGCGCCCAGCTCGACGCCGAGCATCCGTGCGGTCTTCGCCCGTGACGCCGGAGGCGTCGCCAACCACATCACCGCCACGACGATGATGATCTCGATCACGACCGACGCGAGACTCTGCCAGAGAAAGATCGTGTGCGCGAACGGAATCATGCCGCCCGGCACGAGACCATCGGCGGCGACGATGTCGCGGATGCGTGGCTGCAGCGCGCCGGTCGTAGCCATCTGCAGCGCGGCCGATCCGCTGAGCCCTTGCGCCCAGATGCTGCCGAGGCCGAGCATGCTCGACGCCGCCAGCGCGCGATAGTCCACGCCTTCGACGCGGCGGGCCACGGCTTTCGCTAGGACGGCGCTGAAGATCAGGCTGAAGCCCCAGTTGAACCAGGAGGTGAAGAGCGCGAAGAACGTGACCAGCGCCACGGCACCCTTCGGCGTCTTCGGCCACGCGGCAATGGCGCGAATCGCCGCGCCCATCGGCGCGGATGTCGCCAGCACGTGGCCGGTGATGATGATCAGCGACATCTGGAGCGTGAACGGGATCAAGTCCCAGAACCCACCGCCCCAGGCGTCGACCACCTGGCCCGCGGACGACGGCGTCCAGATCAGCGCCGCGAGGAAGACGATGATCGTGGCGAGCAGCGCAAAGATGAAGGCGTCAGGAATCCAGCGTTCGGTCCACGCCGTCAGGTGTAGCGCCGCGCGCGCCACCAGGCCCGGCCGGTCATCGCTGGACGTGTTGGGCATCACGGGAGATGAAATGGCTGCCAGTCGTCCGTGGCCAAGGGGCGGGTCCGGCGCGCTGCCGGTGGTATCGCTTGCAGTAGCTCTCGCCAATCGAGCAGCAACCACGACGGCGTGCCGGCTCTCGCCTGGCGCAAGGCTTCGACATCCTGCGGAGTTACGGGCAACCCGCGATCGAGATCGAGCGCGCGCTCACCATCCACGAGCCAGGTCCTCGAATTGAGCGCGCATGCCAGCCTTCTCGAAGTATCCCCGCACCTGGTCGCGATCGACATCCGGCAACGTCCACAGAAACGCAATGTCGGCCATGTCCTGCCACCGCCGCTCTGGCGCATTCTTCATGGCCTGGACTTTCATGGCAATGAGGTGTTCGGGGCGCGGGACACGAATCTGCCGGCCACCCGGGCCCGGCAGTGGACGCAGCGCCGTGAACAACTCGTCGGCCGTTGCCGCATTCACGTAGATCACATCCAGCCGGCCCCACTCCGGGTCCGGGTGTTGGTGGTTCGAGAATCCGGACGACCGATAGAGCGTGGCATAGCCGTCGGCTTCAAGCGCCGCGATCAGCACATCCTGTGCCGTAGCCTCGGCGACGATGTCCAGGTCGAGGGTCAGGCGTGGATTGCCGTAGGCGGCCAGCGCCACTCCGCCGGCGACGGCCGAGCGCCATGAACCGGCGGCCAGAATCCGCTCCACCCGATCCAGCGAGGCGGCAAAGTTCACGCAGAGAATTCTAGTCGCTAACGGGGCGTCGTCGGCACGCGCGCCTTCAGCTCGTCGAACCAGTTCTGCACGACGACAATCCGGGGTCGCGATGCCTCGACGTCGGTGCCACCGGTGGGCATCTTGACAAGAAGACGCCCGTCGGCGGCGATGTCGTAGTCATTGCTCGAATTGGCCACTCCTGCGATCTGGGTAGGCCTGCCGGCGCCGAAGCTCGCTCCTGGCTGGATCGCACTGACCCAGAACTCTCCAGCGAGATCCGAACCTCGACGGAAGATCAGCTCGCGGCCGCGCTTCGTCCAGCGCGGCATCTTGCCGCCGTCGGTCGACACCTGCCATCGGCCCAGACCCACGTCGGGGAATGGCCGCACATAGACTTCCTCACGGCCCGATTCGTTCGATGTGTACGCGATCCAGCGGCCGTCTGGCGAGATCGCCGGCCAAGTCTCACGAAAGGCCGTGTCGATCAGCGGACGAACGCGACGGCACATCCGCAGCCAGGTTCGCGGCCAGCACCTTGATGGCGACTCTGCGATCGAGCCGCGTATCGCGGCCACGATACACCTCGCCCATGCCACCGGCACCAATGGCGTCGACGATTTCATAGGGACCGAGGCGCGTGCCGGAGGTGAGGGAGGCCATTGGCCGAGCTGGCACAGTATACAGGCCGGCTCCTCGGTGAGTCGTCCGTTCGGCTATTGGAGGGGAAGCATGGCCTCGGTGTTGTACCGAGCCAGCTTGCGTTCGATGCGGTCGAGACGGTGCTGGACGCCCACCGGGTTTGACGTGCCGTCAGCAAGCAGATCCAGGGCATGTTGCCTTGCCGCCTGCAGATCCTTGAGGCGATGCTCGTGATGGATCGCAAGCGCCTCTTTGGCCTCTCGCCGCAGCGCGGCGGCACAGCGCGGCAACACCGCCAGTTCATTCCACGCTTCGGCGGCGTCGTTCGGCCGCCGATCACGGCGACGGATCCACGCCAGGCGGCGAAGGGCCTCGGCGTGCAACTCCGGATCCGAGCCGACGCGCTTCACAAACTCGATCGTCTTGAGCAGGGCCGCTTCGGCGTTGTCGTGAGCGCCGCCGCGCTCGTAAATACGCGCCAGTCCATACGCTTCATGCGCCGATGTCGCGGCCGACGGACCATGGGTGATCAGCACAATCGCCCGGGCCAGCACCGCGGCCAGCGAGATCAAGTCGAGGCGGTTGTGCTCCATGACCGCTTCGAGCGGCCGGGCATCACCGGAACGAACGTAATTGAAGAAGCGCGACGGGATTTCGTAACCGGGCACGTCGCCCACACGATGCAAGCCGGCGATGTGTTTTTCGAGCACGCCCAACGTGCACGCCGAATCGTCGTTGTCCGGACCGATCGTCACCGGCCGATTCCGCCACAGCCGCCGTGCCGCGTGCAGCATGTCGAGGTGCGGCGCCGCATCCAGCGGGCACGGCACGCGGTGGTACATGAACCGCGTCTCGATCAGCGGCACGTCGAAGCTGCGGCCGTTATAGGTGCACACCGCGCCGTGATCCTTCGCCCACGACTGCAACTCGTCGAGCACGGCCCGTTCGTGCTCGAAGCCCGGCATCAGGAATTGGCGCACTCGAATCGACGTGCCTTCGATCGACGCGCAGCCAACCAAGAACGCTTGCGTGCCGGCACCACCGAACAAGCCGGTGGTTTCGAGATCGAGGAACAGCATGCGGGTCTGACGACCCGCCTCGACGACGCCCTTGGCGGCGGGCCACGCCTGCCCCATGAGATGCAACGCGTCGGTACCGGCCGTGATCGTCGAGACGATGTCACCAATCGGCATGTGCCCATGCTGCATCTCGGCGGTGTACTCACGATCCACGACGATCACCGCGCCGCCGGAGCGCTCGACGAGCGCGCCGCCAAGTTCGAGCGCCGCACGGGTGTGATCTGTCGGATCGGCCTGATACCGCGCCAGTGGCGCAGCCGGCACCACGGCCTCGCCGTCAAGACCCTGGACGACCGGCACCGCCGACGGCCGGTGGTTCTTGACGATCTCGCGCAGACGGTCGAGGGTCGCCATGACTAGAACGGCACCTCTTCGATCTGTTTGGTCGAGCCTTCTGCAATTGACCCCGCCAGCAAATGCTGCAGGATGCGCAGCGCCGCGGCTTTCGACAGCGGACCGGTCTCGCCGATCGGGCCGACGCACATCGGGCAGCCGGTTTCACAGTCGCACCCGGCAATCAACGCGCTGGTCTTTTCGAGCAGGTCCTTCTGCATGCCCCATAGCGGGGCGCTGAAGCCAATGCCGCCCGGATAGGCGTCGTAGAGGAAGATGCGCGGCGTATCATCGCCGTCGGTTTCGCCCGCGTTGACTGAGAGCCCAATATCCCTCGCGTCACACATCAGCAACAGCTGGGCGACCTGCTTCATCGCGAACGCCAGACCCACCACACCGTCGCGCCGGTCGTCGGCCGCATACGGCAGCGCGCTCATGATCGACAGCGGAATCTCCAGCCAGTACGCCGTGGTGTGCATCTGCTGCTCGGGCAGATCAAGCTCGCCCGAGCCGACATTTTCGTTGGTCTGGAAGCGAATCTTCTTGAAGCCGACCACGCGAGACACCACATGCACTTCGCCGTGCAGCGCGACTTTCGGCGCATCTTCCGCGAAGCGATCGAGGATCGTCACCTTGGTGTAGTTGATCGCGGTCGTGTAGTAATCGCAATCGACCTCGCGCACGTGGGCCTTGCGGCCGACGAAGTCGAGCTCTTCAACCTGGAAGATCTTCCCTTCCACCATGTAGATGGCCTTGGGATGCAGCGTCGACAGCGCGCTGGTGAAGTCGGTTTCGCCGATTACCTTCGCTTCACCGGTGTGATCGGTGATGACGAAGTTGTCCGACGAGATCGATCGCAAGCTCACCGCGTTGGCCGGATACGACTCGCTGGTCCAGTGCCACTGCCCTTCGGCGTCCTCGCCGCCTGAGCGATGCACGAGACCGGATTCCTGCAGGATGCCGAGCACCTCCTGCACGTTGACCTGGCCGTACGATTCCTCGGTCGTAAACGGCAACTCGAACGCCGCGCACTTCACGTGATCGACGAGGATGTGCAGGTTGTCAGGGTTCACCAGTGCGTGTTCGGGTGACGCATCGAAGAAGTAGGACGGATGCTTCGCGACAAACTGGTCGATCGGCGCGCTTGACGCCACCATCACCGCGGCCGATTGTCCGCTCCGTCGTCCGGCGCGACCGGCCCGCTGCCATGTGGACGCGATCGTTCCCGGATAGCCAGCCATCACGCACACATCGAGCGCACCGATGTCGATACCGAGCTCGAGCGCGTTGGTCGAGATGACGCCGCGCACCTGTCCTGCGCGCAGGCCCTTTTCGATCTCCCGGCGCCGCAGCGGCAGGTAGCCGCCGCGATAGCCACGAATGCGCTCCGGCATCCCGGGCACATCCTCGAAATCCTCCTTCAGGTAGGTAGTGAGTATTTCCGTGGACAGCCGGCTTTGCGCAAACACGATCACCTGCAGGTTGCGCCGCAGGAACTCACCCGCCACGCGGCGTGACTCGGCAATGTAGGAGCGGCGAATGCCAAGCTCGCGATTCACGACCGGCGGATTCACGAACACGAAGAACTTCTCGCCCCTCGGCGCTCCGCTCTTCTCGACCAGCGCGAACGGCTTCTCGGCAAGACGCTCCGCCAGCTCCGCGGGATTCGCAATCGTCGCCGAGGAGCAAATGAACTGCGGATTCGATCCGTAGTGACGGCAGATGCGCTGCAGGCGCCGCAGCACGTTGGTCAGGTGACTGCCGAACACACCGCGATACGCGTGGAGTTCGTCGATGACGATGAACTCGAGGTTCTCGAACAGCTTCGCCCAGCGCGGATGATGCGGCAGGATGCCCGAGTGCATCATGTCCGGGTTGGTCAGCACGATGTGCGCGCGCGTGCGGATCGTGCGGCGCGCATCCTGTGGCGTGTCGCCGTCGTAGGTGTGCACGCCAATGCCCTCGCCGCTGTCCTCGCCCTGCGCCTTGATCGCATTGGTGAGCTCGTGCAGTTCCGCCATCTGATCCTGCGCGAGCGCCTTGGTCGGGAAGAGATACAAGGCGCGCGCCGCGGGATTCTTGAGGATGCGATCCAGCACCGGCAGGTTGTAGCAAAGCGTCTTGCCGGATGCGGTCGGCGTGGTGACCACGACCTGGCGTCCGGCCGCGACGTGCGCGTACGCCTCGGCCTGGTGTGTATACAGCTGCTGCACACCCCGCGCGTCGAAGGCCGCCTTGAGTCGCGGGTCTATGCCCTCAGGAAACGGCGCATAGGCGGCTTCCACCGCCGGCAGGCGCCGGACCGCGGTGACGACTTCGTCCGGGGTATCGGGCCGGTCGAGCTCGTTGCCTGAGTTGAGGACCGAGAGCGCATTCTGGAGCGCGACCTGCTTGGTCGCGGCGGGCGCCGAGTTTCGAACAGCCGGGAGCGCCATGGGTAATCGTGTGAAAGATGCTACACGATAATCCCACGAAAGCGAAAATCCATCGAAGCAGCTACTGCTTGATCAGGACGACCCGGCGGTTCCGGGCACGGCCTTCCTCGGTGGTGTTCGGACCAACCGGCTGGGTGTCACCCAGGCCGGCGGTCGACAGACGCGCGGCCGCAATGCCCTTGCCGGTCAGCCAGGCGGCGACGGCCGCGGCACGCGCTTCAGAGAGCTTCAGGTTCGCGGCTGGAGTGCCCACGTTGTCGGTATGGCCCTCGATGCGAAGCCGCCAGTCCGCGTTGGCGGTCAGCACGGCCGACAGGTCGCTCAGCACGGCGTCGGACGCCGGCTTGATCGTCGCCTGGCCGGTCGCGAAGGTGATGCCATAGACGTCCAGCTTGCCGCTCTTGGTGATCGCATCAGCCATCGCCTGCGCGCTGGCCGTCATCTCCTGGGTCATCTCCTTCACGAGCACCGTGGTCTGCTCATAGACCGGAAACTCGTTGAAGTCCGACAACTGCACGAAGATCCACTGCGCGCCTTTCTGGGTGGTGATCGCGGCGTCAGAGCTGTTCTCGTGCTTGCCACTGAACACGGTCTTGTAGCCGGCCTTCTGCAGCGCCGCCTCGAGGTTGCGCTGCAACTGCAACTTCGACACGTTGGCCGGGCACGCGAACTTGGCGTGATCGACCGCGCCCTCCAGTCATCTCAGCCGCCTTGTTGATGATCACGTCGAAGGCGTCCAAATCCTTCTTCTCGCATTCATAGATCTGGCAGCCGGGCATCAGCGAGATGAGCGGCGAGGCCTGGCACCCTTCCACTCCGGTTGGCCAGGCTCCTGCGCAAACACGGGCGCAGCGGTCAGCACGAAGGCACACGCGATGGCGGCACGGGTGGCAAGTCGCATCATGGCTGGATTCTAGCAGGCGTGATGTGTCTTGCCCCGCCCCACCCGGGGGGATACGATGCACCCACAAATGGCGACCCTCGTTCGCAGACTCGGCTTGTGGAGCTCAATCGGGCTGGTGATCGGCATCACGATCGGCGGCGGCATTTTCCGCACCCCGGCGGGCATTGCCACCCGGGTGCCCGAGCCGATGCTGATGATGGGCGTCTGGATCCTTGGCGGCCTGATCGTGCTGTGCGGCGCGCTGGCGTTCGCGGAGCTGTCGGCATCGATGCCCGAAACCGGCGGCATGTACGTCTATCTGCGCGAGGGCTGGGGCCGGCCCGTCGGGTTCCTGTACGGCTGGGCGCAGCTGGTCCTGATCCGCGCGGCGGCTCTCGGTGGCATTTCGTCCGTGTTCGGCGAGTACTTTCTCAGGGTCGTCGGGGTCGACCCGGCCATGCACCCCGATTGGGCTGACTATCTGGCGGCCATAGCCATCGTGTTTGCAGGGGCGACCAACATCATCGGCGTGCAACTGGGCGCGCTGTTTGCGGGCATCTCGACGATCGCCAAGTTTGGCGCGTTGACGCTGTTGGTGCTGGCGTCCTTCCTGATGGGCGGCAGCGTCGGCGCCTCGTTCGACAACTTCTCGTCGACCGGCGCCACGGTGGATGCAGGCGTGTTCGGCCTGGCGCTGATCTCGGTGATGTGGGCCTATGACGGGTTCGCGGACCTGACGTTTGCCAGCGGCGAGGTGAAAGATCCGCAGCGCAACCTGCCGCGCGCGATCATCATCGGCACGCTGCTGATCATCCTGATCTACCTCACCGCCAACGCCGCCTATCTCTACATCAATCCGATCGGCGTCATGGCGAAGTCGCGCCTGATCTCGGCCGACACCATGGGGTCGCTGTTCGGACAGGTCGGCGTGTCGTTTGTGTCCGTGATCGTGATGATCTCGACCTTCGGATCGCTGATGGGCAGTCAGCTCGCCTCGCCACGCATCTTCTTCGCGATGGCCGACGACAAGATGCTGTTCGAACCCATCGCCCGCGTGCACCCGAAGTGGAACACGCCGTACATCGCGATCTCACTGGCGTCGGTGCTCGGCGTCGCCATGGTGATGACGCAGACGTTCGAGCAGCTCACCGATACCTTCGTGCTCGCGATGTGGCCGTTCTACGCGCTCAGCGTCGGCGCGATCTACACGCTGCGCAAGTCGCAACCCAACCTGCAGCGCCCCTATAAGGTGGTGGGCTATCCGGTCGTGCCGGCGGTCTTCATCGCCGCGGCTATCTACCTGGTCGTCAACGCACTGATCACCGACCCGAAGTGGACGTCAATCACCTTCGGCGTGGTGCTGCTGGGCTTGCCGGTGTATTACGCGTTCTTCAACAACCGGTCGACCGGCGGCCGCTAGAACATCCGTGATTGGCACCCGTCGACGACGACGGTGGTGCCGCTGATCCAGCTGGCTTTCGGCGACGCCAGAAACGCGATGGCGTTGCCGACTTCCTCGGGCTTGCCGAATCGCCCGAACGGCAACTCCGCCTTGATGAACTTTGCAATGCCATCCGGATCGGCCTGCTGCCGCTTCCACCACGATCCGCCTTCAACCAGGATCGAACCCGGCGCGACCGACACCACGCGAATCTGATCCTTCGCCAGCTGCTGCGCGAGTGACTTGGTCAGGCTGATCTCCGCGGCCTTGACGGCGTTGTAGGTCATGCGTCCACCTGACTCGCGGCCGAAGATCGACGACACGATGACGATGGCGCCGCCCTGCTTGCGCAGCAATGGCGCGGCATGCCGCGACATGCGAATGGCGGGGAACAAGGTCTGATCGAACGCTTCCTGCCAGTCGGCATCGGTGGTGGCTTCCAGGTCGGCGCCACGCGCCAAGCCGATGTTGTTGACCAGGACGTCGAGGCGTCCAAAGGTCGACGACGCGGCATCGACGACTTTCGGCACGCCGGCTTCGCCGGAGAGATCCGCGGCGACGGCCAGCACGCGGGCGCCGGGCGCGGCTGCCGCCTGCAGTTCAGCCGCTGCTGCCTGCAGCGCCTCTTCTCCGCGTGCGCAGACCACGACATGCGCCCCTTCGCCCGCCAGCGCCAGTGCGGCAGCGCGACCGAGGCCGCGGCTGCCACCGGTGACGATGGCGACCTTTCCCTTCAACTCGAGATCCATATCCTCACCTGCCCGTCAGATCGTTCAACTTCCAGTCGAATTCGTGAAACGACATCCGGAACGTGTTCTTGCGAAGGAACTCCTTCTCATTCGGCACCAGTTGCTGATCGATCAGCGCCAGCACCGCACGCTCCAGGGGACTGCGTGACGCGTAGACTTCTGGAGCGCGGCCCGCCAGCGCCTTTGCAAACACCGCTTCGCGCCACGAGAACAAGGGGTTCACCGACAGCCGCTCGTTGGCGGTGTCGACAAACACCAGGTCGCGCCGGGTCACCAACTCCTGCTGCATGGCGTCGAGCTGTGTGTCGAGCTTTTCCGCGGTGTAGACCTCGCTTTTCAGGCGCGGTCCGCCGGTCGCTCCCCGGCTGAGCGCCAGCAACGCGCGCGGGTCGTTGAACGTGGGGATCACGTCGCCTTCGATCGCATCCAGCGTCAGCGTGCGCCCGCCGGCGCGGAAGGTGCGCCGCTCAAACGCACCCGCAATCTGCCGAATGCTGTTGGCCGGATAGTCCGACGACTTGCCACGAATCGGGTAATTGTCGATGACCGTCCGCAGCACGAAGGCGTTGTAGGCGTTGATCCAGTAGGCCAACTGGCGCTCGCGGGGCCACGACGCGACCGCATCGCTCGAGACGTCGCCGACGGCCTGCACGTAGCGATCGAACCTGGCGCGCTCGTTGCGAAGCGCGAGGTAATAGACCAGCCCATCTCGGATGTACAGATCGAGAATTTCGTCGAACGGGCGATGCAGGCCATCAACCGTGGACGGCGCCGACATCTGGCTGAACCTGCCATCCGCGGTTGCGCGAAGAGTGGAACTGGACGACACGGTCAGGACAGACACGAGCGCCAGCCCGGCCATTGCGAGCGCTGCCGACTTATTCATCCCTACAGAGTAGCGAGGAATTCGGTCAGTGCGGCGTTGAATGCGTCGGGCTGCTCGAGGTTGGCGAGGTGGCCCGCGCCGGGGATGATGACGAGCCTAGCGCCGGGGATGTCCCGGGCCATCTTGCGGGACTCGTCGACGGGAATCATCTCGTCCTCGGCACCGGTCACGACCAGCGTTGGCACCGCCACGCCGGGCAGCATCGGCGTCGAGTCGGGCCGGTGCATCATGCGGTGGATCGCGGCACGGACCGCGATCGGCGACTGCTGCTTGATCAGCCTGCGAACCGTGCCTTCAGCCGACGGATTGGTGTCGTGCGTCGTCTTGCCCAGCATCTTGGGCATCATCTCGCGCGCCACGCCCGAAGGTCCTTCGCGATCGACAAGCGTCAGCATGTTGCGTCGATTGACGCGCGACTCCGGGGAGTCGGCACCGGCACGGGTGTTGGCCAGCACCAACGCCGACACCAGTTCGGGATTCGACTGATACAACGCCAACGCGGCGTAGCCGCCCATTGAACAGCCGCCGATGACAGCGCGCGTGATGCCGAGTTCCGAAAGCAGATCGACGACATCCTCGGCGTAGTCGCCGATCGAGAGCGCGCCGACGGAGTCGGTCTCGCTGCTGCCGCCAAAGCCGCGAAGGTCAGGCGTAATCAGCCGCCAGCCCTTGGGGATGGCGCGCATCTGCGGTTCCCAGAGGTTGGCGCCAATCGGGAACGCGTGCAGCAACACCAGCACCTTCAGTTCGTTGTGCTTGGGTGCCGAATCGAGATACGCGATGGTTTTAGGGCCGATGTGGCAGTACTGACGCGTCAAGGGTGAAGGGATTGTAGTTCAAAGTGTCGTGCGGCACGTTCCAAGTTTCCGGGGATGAGCCGCAGGCGCGCGGGACTGCTGATCAACGTGTTGGATATAAGATCAGCTTCCCATGCGACGCCTGTCCTGGCTCATGGCGCTGTCGGTGGCCACCCTGGGCCTGCTCGCGACACTGTCACCACTGGCCTGGCCGCGGGAAACGATTGGCTCGAACGATCGTCCCGAAGCAGAACGCGAGGCGGGTTTCGATCAGCCCGACGCGGTAGCGTGGCATGAACGAATGCGCCGCATGCCGGCGAACGCGAATGACATGCCGGCCATGTACGCGCAAGCCGCCGACGCCTTGTCGAGGCTGGGACGGTTCGCCACGCGCATCAACCGCTCGATTCCCGCAAGGCAAGCCGCGACACGCGCCTGGGTTGGCGACAGCGCGATTCGTGAACGCCGCAGCGCGGCCAGCGTGCTCGATGCCTGGACGCCGCTCGGTCCGGGCAACATCGGCGGACGCACGCGCGTCGTGCGCTTTCATCCCCCCACGCGCACGCCGCTGTTCGCTGCCGGCGTCTCCGGCGGCGTCAGGCGCAGCGACGATGACGGCGGGTCATGGCGGCCGACCAGTGACGGCCTGACCAACATCAACGTCAATGCCATGGCCATCGATCCGCGTCGCCCGAACGTGATCTACGTGGGCACCGGCGAAGGTTACTTCCGCGAAGAGATTCGCGGCACCGGCCTGCCGCTGCGCGGCGGCGGCGTCTACGCGAGCACCGATGGCGGAGCCTCGTGGCAGTTGCAGCGCGCCACCACGACCAACGACTTCTTGTGGGTCAACGACCTCGAACTGGGCATCGCGGACTCGCAGCGCGTCTATGCCGAGACACGCACCGGGGTGTTTCGATCGGCAGATGGCGGCGCCAGTTGGGAACAGTTGCTGCGCACGACCGTCCGAGGCGGCTGCCTGGACCTCGCGATCAGGCCCGATCGCAGCGAAGATGTGCTGTTCGTGTCGTGCGGCTCCTACGACCAGGCCGCCGTGTATCGCTTTCCCCGCGCCGCGGATTCATCCGCCAGCGAGATCGTCCTCCAGGTCGAACATCAGGGTCGCACCTCGCTGGCCATCGCCCCGTCGAACCCGAACGTGATCTACGCCATGGCCGCCAGCAATGACGGCGGGCCTGGAGGCAACTATCGCCAGGGACTGCTCGGCGTCTACCGTTCGACCACTGGCGGCGCCGCGGGTTCGTGGGAGACACGCGTCACCAACAGCAACGCCAACAAGCTCAACACGCTGCTACTGACCAATCCCTACAGCGCCACGGCCGGCGACTGCAGTCCCAGTGCCGCCAACGAGTTCATCAACATGGGGTGGTACATCAACGTCATTGCCGTTGACCCGCTCGATGCCGAGCGTGTCTGGGCCGCAGGCGTCAGCTGGTTCCGATCGGATGACGGCGGCCGCAACTGGGGCATGGCCGATTGGGGTTCGTCAGGCATGCCGGCCTACACGCACGTCGATCAACACGTGATCACCTTCCATCCGCAGTACAACGGCACGACCAACCAGGTCGCGCTGGTT
Organism: Acidimicrobiia bacterium; assembly: GCA_038144855.1. GTDB lineage: Bacteria > Acidobacteriota > Vicinamibacteria > Vicinamibacterales > UBA2999 > 12-FULL-67-14b. The sequence continues at coordinate 24,055 of JAYQOO010000044.1, forward strand.
GGCAACGACGGCGGCATTTTCCGGACCACGACCGCGCGCGGCGAGACCAAGACCGGCGCGACCGCGCCGTGCCCGTCCGGTGCCCCGAACATGACGTGGACGTCGTTGAATCGCGGCTACGGCGTGACGCAGTTCTATCACGGCATCGCATTCCCAGACGGTGCCAGCTACCTCGGCGGCGCGCAGGACAACGGCACCATCTTCGGCCGTGATGCGGATGGCACCGATGGATGGCGATCGGTCTTCGGGGGTGATGGTGGCTACACCGCGGTGAATCCGGAACAACCCTCCACCTTCTACGTCGAGTATCAGTGGGCGAACCTGCGTCGCACGACCAACGGCGGCGGCACCATGACAACCGCCACGGCGGGCCTGGACCCGGTACGATCCTCGACGCTCGCACCCGAAGCGAACTACCTGTTTGTCACACCGTTCACGATCGACCCCGGGACGCCAAGCCGGCTATGGCTGGGGGGCGAGTACCTCTATCGCACCACCAACTCGGGCTCGCTGTGGTCAAAGGTCGGGGCGGCCATGCCCGATGGCGGCCTGGTCAGCGCGATCGCCATCCGGCCGGACGACTCCAGTCACCTGGTCGCCGGCACGCACAAGGGTGACGTGCTGGTCGCCCGCAATGCCACGGCCAGCGTGAACGCCATCACCTTCACGCGCTCGCGCCCTCGTGACGGATGGGTGACCTCGATCGCGCACGAAGCCAGGAGCACCCGCGTCGTGTATGCGACCTACGGAAATTTCGGCGGCGACCACGTTTATCGCAGCAGTGACTTCGGCCAGACGTGGACGGCGCTGCCAGGGAGCGGCAGCGGTGTGCTGCCGGATCTGCCGGTCCACGCGATCGTCGTCGACCCGGATGACCCGCAGCCACTCTACCTTGGCACCGACCTTGGCGTGATCGTGTCGGTTGACGGCGGACGCACCTGGATGAGCGAGGAAACCGGATTTGGACCGGCGGTCACCGAATGGCTGCAGATCCTGCGCGCCGCCGACGGCAACAAGTATCTCTTCGCCTTCACGCACGGCCGGGGTGCGTGGAGGGTACGGCTCCCTTAGGGCTTTTGTTCCAGCTTCTCCCTGACCGCGCTCTCGATCGCCGGGATCCTGAAGTTGCGATCGAGCGACGCGGCACTGATCTTCGCGTAGACACTGCCTGGCGGCGGGGTCAGCGTCACCGACTGCTTCATCGCCTCCACATCGAGGCCAGCCTTGAAACCGGCATCGACCTGCTCGACGATCAACTTCAGCATCGCCTGTAGGTCGCGCACGAACTGCTTGTCGGTTTGTGCGGGCCCGTGTCCCGGCACAATCGTGTCGACATCGACCACCGCCAGCCGATCCAGCGTCTCGATCCACACGCGCGGGCTCGAGAAGAACGCGAACGGCACTGGCGTGATCGCCATGTCGCCGCTGATCAGGATCCGCTCGGCAGGCAGATGAATCACCAGATCGCCCTTGGTGTTGGCGTGACCGAGGTGCTTCAGCTCGATGGTCCGCTTGCCCTGGATCACGGTGAGGTGCTGATCGACGAGCAGGTCCGGCAGCACATAGTCGCCCTCCCACGTTTCGAGCTGCATCTCCGCTCGCGCCAGCTCGGTCTTCTCCGCATCGCTCAATACGGGCGTGGCCTTGAGTGCATCTCGTCGCGCCAGCGTCTTAGGCCGGCTCGCGTCGCGGTATTCCACCTCGCCGGTGATGATGCCGTTGCGTGTCTCGGCATGCGCCACAAACCGCGCCGACGGGAAGGCCGCTCGAAACGCCTGGTTGCCGAAAATGTGGTCGCCGTGCCAATGCGTGTTGATGACCATTGACACCGGCTTGTTGGTGACCTGCCGCAGCCCGCCGAGGATGGCCTCGCCACCCGCTTTCGACAACCCGGTATCCACGACGACCACGTCGGTGTCGCCGATGATGAACGTCGAGTTGCCAATCGCCAGCGAGCCTGGCGTCAGCGCCCAGGTCAGCGTGAAGACGTCCGGCGCAAGCTTGTTGATGGTGTGGGTGTTCTTGAAGGGACCAGTGCCGGTCTGCGCCGTGGCCACAGTCGACGCAAACAGCAACAACACGGCGATGATCGGCGCGCGCATCTCGATAGCATGCGCCAGGCGAAGCCGGAGGGATGAAGAATGGGACGAACGAAGCGGCTAGAACCGCGCGACGGCCGAGAGCACCAGATCGCCCAGGTCTTCCGCCTTGCGATCGCCGACGCCATAGACGTGACGCAGTTCTTCCTTCGTCTTCGGCTTGGATCGCGCGATCTCGCGCAGCGTCGTGTCGTGGAAGATCACATACGGCGGCACTCGCCGCCGGCGCGCGATCTCCATGCGCAGGACGCGCAACTCTTCGAACAGGTCGCGATCGACGCCGTCCCACCCTTCCGTCTCGACACGCGCGCGCTTCTGCGAGCGGCGATCCGGGCGTTTCAGGCGGGCCAGCGACAACTCAGGCGCGGCGCCGGCATCCTTCAGCAGCGCAAGCCCTTCAGCCGTGATCTGCAGGATCGGATATTCATCGCCAGCCTGCTGCAACAGGCCATGCGCCAGCAGCTGGTCGATGTAGCCACGCAGCTCGTCGATGGTGGCGTCCTTCATCAGGCCGAACACCGACAGTTCATGATGGCCGCGTGACCGCACCTGCTCGCTGTCGCTGCCGCGCAGGACGTTGGTCACGTGCGCAGCGCCAAAGCGCTGCCCGACCCTGGCGACGCACGACAGGATCTTCCGCGCCACCGTGACCGTATCGCCGACCGCCTCGAGTTCACCAAGACAGTAGTCACAGGCGCCGCAGTCGTCCTTGGCGAAGGTCTCACCGAAGTAGCTCACCAGCCGCTTGTGCCGGCACCCAACGCTGGCGGCGTAGCGCTCCATGTCGCGGAGCAGCGAGCGGCGGGCGTCGGACAACTCGCCGTTCTTCTCGAGCATCATCCGCCACTTCAGGAAGTCCGCGCCCGACGCAATCAGCACGCATTCGGCCTCGAGGCCATCGCGGCCGGCACGGCCACTTTCCTGCTGATAGTGCTCGAGCGACTGCGGCGCGCCGGCGTGGATCACGAACCGGACGTCGGAGCGGTCGATGCCCATCCCGAACGCCACGGTCGCCACCACCAGGTCGATCTCTTCGTTCAGGAACGCATCCTGGTTGCGGTGCCGTTCATCGTCCGGCATTCCGGCGTGATACGGACGCGCGCGCCAGCCGGTGTCCTGGAGCCACTGCGCCAGTGAATCCACTTCCTTCCGCGACGAGCAATAGATGATGCCGGCCTGGCCGCGGTGCCGCTCCAGCACGTCGAGGATCTGCGTCTTCAGCGAGGCGCGCGCCAGCACGCGATAGATCAGGTTCGGGCGATCGAACGAGCCTACCAGTTCGGTGGCGTCCCGCAGGCCAAGCTGCGCGACGATGTCGCGCCGGACACGCGCGGTCGCCGTGGCGGTGTAGGCGTGCAGGCTGATCGACGGCCATCGCTCGCGAAGGCGCGCCATCTGCCGGTATTCAGGACGGAAGTCGTGCCCCCATTGGCTGATGCAGTGCGCCTCGTCGATCGCCACGAAGCTGATCGGACGCGATGACAGCAGGTTCTGAAAACCGTCGCCACCGTCGCCTACCAGCCGCTCGGGTGCAACATACAGGAGCCGATACTTGCCGTCGCGAATCCCGCGCGCCACTTCGCTCTTCTGTTCAGCCGGCATCGAACTGTTGTAGCAGGCCGCCGGCACACCGTTGCCGTTCAACGTGTCGACCTGGTCCTTCATCAACGAGATCAGCGGGGAGACAACGACCGCCAGTCCATCGCTCATCAGCGCCGGAGCCTGGAAGCAGATCGACTTGCCGCCGCCCGTCGGAA
>JAYQOO010000045.1:0-27769 GCA_038144855.1 Acidimicrobiia bacterium
GTGAAAAGCTCGAGGATCTCGAGCCGTTCCACGCTGACCGGTTCGTGTCGCGCATGCTCGGCATGGGCGACGTGCTGACGCTGATCGAGAAGGCCGAAGAGGTCATCGATCAGGGGCAGGCCGAGAAGTTAGAAGCGAAGATCCGCAAGGGCGGGTTCACGCTTGAAGACTTCCGGGATCAGTTGCGGATGCTCAAGCGCATGGGCCCGCTGGACAAGATCCTGGGAATGCTTCCGGGTATGGGCGGGATGAAAGAGCTCGCCAACCAGAAGCCGGACGAGAAGCAGCTCGGGCGCATCGAAGCGATCATCAATTCGATGACCCCCGAGGAACGCAAGCACGCTGACATCCTGGATGGCAGCCGTCGCAAGCGCGTGGCAAGGGGCAGCGGCACCACGGTTGAGGACGTGAACCGGTTGCTGAAGCAGTTCGTCGAGATGCAGCGGATGCTGAAGATGGTGGGCCAGATGACCGGCGAAACCGTCGCGGCGCCGCCGAAGAAAAAGAAGAAGTCGGTGTTTGGTTCATTCAAGTAGGCAGCGTCCGGCTTCAGCCGGACTGTTCGATCGTTCGTAAACGTAAGTGAAGCGCGGCCACGGTGTGCCGCAAGAGAGAGTCAGATGCTCGTCATTCGCATGCGACGGACCGGTTCCAAGAAGCGTCCGTTTTTCCGCGTCGTCATTTCAGAAGCCCGTTCGAAGAAGGAAGGCGAGTTCATCGAAGTGCTCGGCTTCTATAACCCGCGCACCAAGCCCGCCGTGGTGGAAATCAACAAAGAGCGCATCGCCCACTGGATCAAGAACGGGGCGCGTCCGTCGGATTCGGTGCGCACGCTGCTGAAGGGCCACCTCACCAAGGATCGCGCCATCGTGGACGCGCCGGTGACGGCTGACGCGACCGCGCCGAAGGCGTAGTCGGTCCGAGGAGAAGCAGTGGCGGCAGACCTCAAGGGTTTGATCGAAACCGTGGCGCGCGCGCTGGCGGACAATCCGGACGCGGTGCGCGTGCGGGAGTCCGAGCGTCGTGGCGGCACGGTCTACGAACTGCAGGTTGCGGCGGGTGATCTCGGCCGCGTGATCGGCCGACAGGGACGCACCGCCGCGGCGTTGCGCGCCTTGCTGGCGAGCGTGGCGGAAGACGAACGCCGCGTCAGCCTCGACATTCGCGATCCGCAGGGCGGACGCTGACGTGTCGGACTGGGACGACGCAGTTCTGATTGGCGTCGTTGCCCGGACGCACGGCAACCGCGGGGAAGTGATCGTCAATTCGCAGACGGACTTCCCCGAGGAACGGTTTGAAGCCGGCGCGAGCGTGATGGCGCGGCGCGGCGGCGGCGACAACCTCGGCGAGGTCGTCATGCTGGAGGTGGCCACGATGCGCATGCATCAGGGCCGTCCGGTGATCCTCTTCAAGGGGATCGGCTCGATGAACGATGCCGAGCGCCTGGCGGGCCTTGAACTGCGCGTCGCAGGAGATGACGCCGGCAAACCGGCGCCGCTCGAGGACGGTGAGTACTACCATCGCGACCTGATTGGGTGCGCGGTAGTGACCGAAAGCGGTGAGTCGGTCGGCGAGGTCACGGCGGTTGAAGGTGATCGCTCCGCCACGCGATTGGTGGTGCGGAGCAGGCGGAATGAAGTGCTGATTCCGCTCGCCGAGGCGATCTGCACGGTTGACGTCGCGGCCAAGCGCATCACGGTGCGTCCGCCGGAGGGCCTGCTGGAGTTGAACGGAGAGTGGCGATGAGCCACTCGCGAGAGACAGAGGTGGCGGTGAGTCGATGAAAGTCGATGTCATCACCATCTTTCCGAAGATGATCGAGGCCGGCCTCGCCGACGGCGTGGTCGGTCGGGCACGAACCGCGGGGCTCCTGGACGTCGTCGTCCACAACCTCCGGGACTTCACGACCGATAAGCACCATGTCGTGGATGACGTGCCGTTCGGCGGCGGGCCGGGCATGGTGATGAAGCCCGAACCGTTCTTCGCCGCGCTGCGTGAGATTCGCGCGACGCGGGGAGTGCCGGGCGTGGTGGCGATGCTGACGCCGGCCGGCGAGCGCTTCACGCAAGCGGGCGCGAGGCGGTTGGCTGGAGTGGAGCATCTCGTGTTGCTGTGCGGCCGATACGAAGGTATCGACGAGCGGGTGCGCGAGGCGCTGGCGACCGAGGAAATCTCGATCGGCGATTACGTGCTGTCAGGCGGCGAAGTGCCGGCCTTGGCGGTGATCGACGCGGTCGCGAGATTGGTGCCCGGCGTGGTCGGTGACGACCGGTCGGTGGAAGCGGATTCGTTTACGCGCGGATTGTTGGACTATCCGCACTACACGCGGCCGGCGGAGTTCGACGGTCGCAAGGTGCCCGACGTGCTGTTGTCGGGGCATCACGGTGAGATTCGGCGATGGCGGCGCGAGACGGCATTGCAGCGAACGGTCGAACGGCGACCGGACCTGTTGACCGGCGCGGCGCTGGACGCAGACGAACAGAAGTGGTTAGAAAGGCGAACAGGCCAACAGGCCGACAGGAGTAAGTGATGACTTCGATGGAATTGGTAGAAAAAGCGCAATTGACCGATCGTCCGCGGATGAAGTCTGGTGACACGGTCAAGGTGCACGTCCGCGTCAAGGAAGGCGACAAGGAACGCATCCAGATCTTCGAGGGGATCGTGATCGGCATGCATAATGGCGGCAACCGCTCCACCTTCACGGTGCGTAAGGTGTCGTTCAGCCAGGGCGTCGAGCGCATCTTCCCGATGCATTCGCCGACCATCTCGAAGGTGGAGGTCATCCGCTCGGCAAAGGTGCGCCGCGCGAAGCTGTACTTCCTGCGCGACCTGAAGGGCAAGGCCGCCCGCATGAAGGAAGTCAAGAAAACCAACTAGGCATTCGGGCCTGGTGTGCGTACAGTGCCTTTGAGTGCCAAAGGTTTCTGCGCGCCGCAACATTGAGAACAGCCTCCACCGCTACGGCTTCGTAGCGGTGGCAGGCGTTGATGAAGTGGGACGCGGCTGTCTGGCCGGTCCTGTCATGGCCGGCGCCGTGATCCTCCACCCCGATCGTCGCATCGACGGTCTCGCCGACTCCAAAACCTGCACACTGGCGCAACGCGAACGTCTTTACGACGAGATCAGCCGTAAGTGCGTGGCGTGGTCGGTCGCCGCGGTTGAAACCGACGAGATCGACCGTATCAATATTCACCAGGCCACGTTGCAGGCGATGCGCCGGGCCGTCCTGTTACTCGCGCCGCTGCCAGATGCAGTTTTGGTAGATGCGTTCCGAATTCCGTCATTGCCAATGGCGCAGCGCGGCGTGATCGGCGGGGATCGTCGCGCATCGGCGATCGCGGCGGCGTCGATCATGGCCAAGGTGACACGGGATCGATTGATGCAGGTGTTGCACGACGCTGACCCTCGTTACGGCTTCGACCGACATAAAGGCTATGCAACCGCAGAGCATTTGGCGGCGGTTGCACGGTTTGGCTACTCACCACAGCACCGGCGCTCATTCAGACCGGCTACGCTGTTTGATACCATTGAATAAGAGCCGACACCGTGCCGCCGTTCGATCGTGAAGCCGCGTTAAAGGCGGCGGAGAAGGCCTTGAAACTTGGCAAGGTCGACGCCGCCATCGCCGAGTACGTCAAGGTCGTCGAGGCCCAGCCACGGGATTGGAACAGCGCCAATACCCTGGGCGACCTGTTCGTGCGCGCCAGCAAGCTCGAGAAGGATCTCGAGCAATACACGCGCATCGCCGATCATCTGGCCGAAGAAGGCTTCTATCCAAAGGCGATCGCGCTCTTCAAGAAGATCGTCAAGCTCAAGCCGGATCACGAATACGCGCTGCTGCAACTGGGAGACCTGGCGGCGAAGCAGGGCACGCTTGCCGACGCCAAGCAGTACTTCCTTCAGGTGGCCGAGCGCCGCAAGGCCAAAGGCGACAAGAAGGGCGCCGCCGAGGTGGCGATTCGCCTCGGCACGCTCGACCCGGACGACCTCGACGCGCGCCTGCGCGCCGGCCAACCCGCCGCCGAGATGGGCGACACGGCCGTCGCGCTACGCGAGTACCGCGAGGTCGCATCGCGGCTCGAAGCCCAGGAGAAATTTGCGGAGGCGTTGCTGCCGTTGCAGTTGGCGTACGACCTCGACAAGTCCGATGAGTCGATTCGCGGGCGCTTGTTCTCGGCGTATGCCGGCACAGACCCTCAGAAGGCGCGCGCGTTTGCCCGGGGGGCCGCCGAGCTGAAACAGGTGGCTGCCGCGTTTGATGCTGCCGGCCAGTCGGACCTGTCTCTGGACGTCCTCGTGAATGTGGCGTCCGCCGATCCGTCTGACGTGGAAGTGCGCGCCCGGCTGGCGTTGGCGTTCGTGTCACGCGGCGACTTGGATCGCGCACGCGCCTACCTGTCTGCGGAGACCGCTGGCAGCGATCCCGCCTTGTGGCTGACGCTTGCGGAAGTGGAATTGCGGAGCCTGCGGTTTGCGGAAGGCAAGGCCGCGGTTGTTGCGGCGTTGAAGCTCGACGCCGCACAGGCGCAGGCTGCCGTGGTCCTGGGATGCCGGCTGGCGGAGGTGAATCCGGAAGCCGGGTATCAGCCAATCGATGCGGTCGCAGATGTCGCCCTGCTGCAGCAGGATTTTGCGCAGGCTGCCGTGGCGCTCAGCGAGTTCACCGCCCGGGTGCGGTCGCACCTGGTGGCGTTGATGCGACTGGTGGAGATCTGCGTTGACGGTGGCCTCGAAGCGACGATGTACGAAGCGCAGGCGTCCCTGGCTGACGCGTACCTCGAGGCCGATCGCGCGCTCGAGGCGCGCATCATCAGCGAGGATCTGGTGGCGAGGGAACCGTGGAACAAGGTCAACATCGACCGGTTCCGCCGGGCACTGGTGATGCTGGGCGAAAGCGACCCTGATGCCATCATTGCCGAACGCCTCAGCGGTGAAAGCCCGTTCCTCGCCACTGAGACGATGGACCTCAACGAGGGCGAGTCGTTCGACACACCGCCCGCTGCACCTGCCTCCGCCGCGTCACCCTCGTCGTCCGCGCCGCCGGAGGAGATTGATCTGACGGACCTGCTGGGAGGGGGCACTGCGCCAGAGGAAACGACCAAGCCGCTGCCGTTGATCCCGCCCCCGGCACGATCGCTTGATCAGGTCTTCCGGGGCATGCGCGACGAATCCAATCGTGCCTCGTCCGAGGAGGCCGCGGCTGAGCAGTGCCGTCTGGCGCTGACCTACCACGAGATGGACATGGTGGACGATGCGATCAAGGCACTGGAAAGCGCGGCCCGCTCACCTCGCCAGCGCTTTGACGCCGCGTCGATGTTGGGCCGCCTCTACCTGGAGCACAAGGATTCGACCCATGCAATTGAATGGCTCGAACGGGCCGCGGAAGCGCCGGCGCCGACGGCTGATGCCGGCCGGGCGTTGCTGTACGACCTGGCCAAGACCCTGGAGTCGGTGGGTGAACACTCGCGCGCGCTCGCGGTGTTCGTTGAGCTCGAGTCCGAGTCCGGTGGCTATCGCGACGTGGCCGGACAAATCGAACGGCTCTCAAGAGTCCAGGCGCGAGGCTAAGTCCTGTTCAGGCGCCTCCTTTTCGTTGCGCTCCTGCTAGAGACAGGATTGCTCCTGGTGCTGCTTCCGTGGTCAGCGTTCTGGGACCGCAACGCCTTCCTTGAGATGTCGGCGATGCTGAGCTCTCTCTTGACCAGCAATTACGTCCGCGGAGCGATCACCGGACTCGGGCTGGTGAATGTGTGGGCGGCGCTCGGCGAACTGGGCGAGATCTTCGGCCGCGATCGTTCCGACGGCCCGGGCGCTGCCGGCTCGACAGAATGATGCTGTGCCTTGTCACTGACCGCCGCCGGCTGGGTAGGGCGGTCGGGGCGCCGCCGGACGCGTGGATCGAGTTGCTTGGCGAGCAGGTGAGGGCTGCGGCGGGCGCGGGGGTGGAGCTGATCCAGGTGCGTGAGCCCGATCTGGAAGCCGACGCCCTGGTGGCGCTTGTGCGTCTGCTGGTTACGTCGGTATCCGGGACTGCGGCCAGGATTCTGGTCAACGACCGGCTCGATGTCGCGATTGCCGCCGGCGCTGCAGGCGTTCACCTTAAGGAGCGTGGCTTCCTCCCGGACGCCGTCCGGCGTTTCGTTCCCAAAGGATTCGTTATCGGCTGTTCGGTGCACACGGTTGCAGCCGCGGCTGCACGAAGAGACGCGGACTTTCTTGTCGCCGGCACCGTGCTGCCTACTGTGTCGAAGCCAGCGGTCGAGTATTTGGATCAGGCAGGGCTTCAACAGATCGTGGAGGCAGCGGCAGGAAAGCCGGTGCTTGGGATCGGAGGATTGGACGTGGCTTCAGTATCGATACTGGCAGCCAGTTCAGCTGCCGGGCTCGCGGCGGTAGGAGCGTTCATTCCAAGCGGTGCGGCGCACGTCTCCACGGTTGTGCAGAAACGTGTCGCAGAGCTTCGATTCGCGCTTGAATCGGCGTCGTCCGGCACCTAAGGTTATCGCTCTGCCCGTTGAAAGATAGGCAGTTCTGGCAAACAACCAACGTTGCTCATTCGATGTGGCCCGGCCAGCGCCTGGGCCAAATAGAAGCTGTGGCTGAACCACGCTCGCTCGATCCGTCTGCGCGTCTGCGCCACGCCCGCGAACAGCGCGGCCTGTCACTTCGTCAAGTTGCCGAAGCGACGAAGCTGTCGGTGCGCGCGCTCGAATCGCTGGAGAGCGGTGCGCTATCCGAGCTTCCCGAAGGCATCTATCGACGTTCGATCGTTCGCGCTGTGGCGCGCGAAGTTGGCTTGAATCCTGATCAGGTCTTGAGCGAGTTCACCTCGCTCCAATCGGATGCGTTCCCAGCGCCGCCTCGTGTGGTGATTGCTGAGCCGCAAGCCGCGTCGTCCTTCAACAGGATGTTGACCGTCGTCAGCGCCGTGGTGCCACTGATTGCCGGCGTGCTGTATTTCGGAGTGCCCATTGTTCGCGGCGTGATCGGCGAGAGCCCGAAAGTCGAAGTCGTCCAGCCTCGCCGGCCTGACCCAGTGTTGTCGGAAGCGGCTCCGGTTGGCGGGTTTGTGGATGCCAATACTCCGGTGTCCCGGCCGGTGCCGGTGGTCGTGACGTTGACGATTTCGTCCCGGTGCCAGCTGCGTGTCGTCGCCGACGGCATCGAGATCATCGGCCGCACCATGGAGCAGGGCGAGACAGTGCCGATCGAGTTGGGAGAGGAGATCCTCCTGCTCGGCGACAACGCTTCAGCCGTTCAGTTCAGCATCAACGGCCAGGCCGGGCGCTTGCTCGGCGAGCCGGGCGACGTCTTGTCGGCCCGCATCGGCCGCGACGATTACCAGGACTTCCTCGTCAGGTACTGATGGCCGCAGGGCTGAGCACGCCGATGCTGGATTTCTTCCGGCGTGGCGAAGTTGCGCGCGATGTGCGCATGATGGCGGCCCAGGGCGCGATTGCCCCGCGTCCGCTCGAGCAGCTTGGCATCCTGATGGTGCTGACCGGCGATGGCGACAGCGAAGTCCGTGAGATCGCCGAACGCACGCTCCAGGCGCTGCCGGTCGACGTCCTCGCTTCGTTCATTGCGCGGGCGGATGTGCCCACCGAGATTCGCGAGTTTTTCTACAAGCGGGGCGTGCCCGCCGGCGCAACCCCGGCGCCGGACTCGGAAGAGCCGTTGCTTGATACGGACGAGACCGGGCTCTGTTTTGATGATCTTCAAGGCACCGATGAAAAGAAGCAGCTGACCTTTCAGCAGCGGCTCGCCAACATGACCGTGCTGGAGAAAGTGAAGTGCGCCACCAAGGGCACGCGCGAGATGCGGTCGATCCTGATTCGCGATCCGAACCGGATGGTGGCGGCGGCGGTGCTGAGCTGTCCGAAGGTGAATGACGCCGAGATCGAATCGTTCGCGAAGATGGGCAGCGTGTCTGAGGAGATCCTCCGCACGATTGCGATGAGCCGCGCCTGGACGAAGAACTACGGCACGTTGCTGGCGTGATGCAAGAACTCGAAGACGCCGGTGGCGCTTAGCATGAACATGATGCTGCGGCTCAACGACTCCGACGCGAAGAAGCTTTCGACCGATCGGAACGTGCCTGAGGCCCTTCGCGTTGCGGCCCGGAAGCGCGTGGTCGGCGCGAAGCACTAGCTTTCGCCTGCAGCGGCGGCCTTGCGGCCGCCTTCCACCCCGCGCGCATTTCCGTCAGGCCGTGAATGTAGACCGCGACCTTGTCGCGATCCTCTTCCTTCGGGATGGTTGTCAGCAGGTCGAGCGCTCGCTCCAGATCCTTCTGGATCGTCACCTTGGTGGCGGCGTAATAGATCTTCTTGATCTCGGCGGACGCGTCCATCGCGGGTTCCTTCAGTGGTTTCTTCGCAGTGACTTCACGAACAGTTTCAACGGCAGTGTATTCAATACGTCGTCTTTCGTCACCCAGGCCCGCCGCGCGGTCATCACGCCCCACCGCGCGTAGTCCAAGGCGTCGACGTAGTGCGCGTCGGTGTCGATGACGAGTTTCACGCCCCGGTCCCTGGCGAGCCGGGCATGGCTGTCACACAAGTCGAGGCGGTGAGGCTGGGAGTTGAGCTCCAGCGCCACGCCGTTTGCTCTCGCCGCGTCGATCACCTTTTCGACCTTGACCTTCGAAGCGTCACGGCGCAGTAACATCCGGGCGGTCAGGTGGCCGATGATGTCCACTGATGGATGTTCGATCGCCTTGATGACGCGCGCGGTCATCTCGGCCTCGGTCTGCGCCAGGCTCGAGTGGATCGACGCCACCACGATGTCCAGCGATGCGAGGCAGTCGTCGGTCAGGTCGAGACTGCCGTCAGAGAGGATGTCGCACTCGGTGCCGGCAAGGACGGTTATGTCTTTCTGCGTCTTCGAATAGGCGCGGACGCGCTCGGCTTGTTCGAGGGTGCGTGCCTCGTCCAGGCCGTTGGCCATGGCGAGCGACTGCGTGTGGTCGGTAATCGCGATGTACTGGAGCCCGCGCGCCTTGGCAGCCGAGACCATCGTCTCGAGGGTCTCGCGCCCGTCGGACGACGTGGTGTGCATGTGCAGATCGCCCTTCAGGTCAGCGCGGGTGATCAGGTCCGGCAATTCATTGGCTTCGGCCGCTTCGATTTCACCGCGGTTCTCCCGCATCTCGGGTTCGATGTAGGCGAGCCCCAACGCCCGGTAAATCGATGCCTCGGTAGTGCCTGCAATCGCGGTGTCGGCTTCGTTAAACAGCCCGTACTCGTTCAGCTTCCAGCCGCGTGCCAGGGCGCGGTCGCGGAGCGCGATATTGTGGGCCTTCGACCCGGTGAAGTACTGCATGGCCGCACCGCGTTCCTCGGGCTTGACGACCCTGAGATCGGCCTGGAATCCCCCTCGCAGCAGCACGCTGGCCTTGGTCGCCCCGTTGGCCAGGACCCGTTCGACGAGTGGGAATGCGGTGAACTGCGCGATCAAGGCCTGCGCAAACGCGTCGGAACCATCTCCTGTGGCGACGATGTCCAGATCGCCGCTGGTTTCGGTGCCCCGACGGACGCTGCCGACGGTCGACAGTTCGGCTGTGGGCGACTGTTCCTTGAGGTGGGCGAGGATGGCTTCGGCCATGTCGGTGGCGCGTGACAGCAGGTGGCGGCCGGCGAATCGCTGTCGCTCCTCGATCGCCTGCAGGATGAGCTGTTCCTTCTTGCTGCCCATCCCCTTGATGCCGCGGACCTTTCCACTCCTGGCCGCGGTGGCGAGATCTTCCAGGCTCCGGACGCCAAGCTCTCGATAGAGCACCGCCACCGTCTTGGGTCCGACGCCCTGGAGCCGCATCACGTCGAGGAGCGTCGCGGGAAACTCCGTCAGCAATTCCCGGCGGATCTCACAGTCGCCGGTCAGCGTGATTTCACGGATGCGTCCGGCCAAATCCTTCCCGATGCCGTTCCAGCCGCGGAGTCCGGCTTCGTCGAGTGAGGAGACCGCCTCGGCGGCGTGGGACACAACGTCGGCGGCGTTTCGATACGCGCGGATCTTGAACGGGTTGTCGCCCTTCAGCTCGAGGAGATCCGCGATCTCGAGCAGCGTCCAGGCGACCGCCTTGTTGTCGAGTGGCGACGGGAGGGTATCGCTCATTCGCGGGTGACGCTGAGGCCGATCGTCTCGATCGTGAAATCCAGGATCCTGGCGCCGCCCGCGTACAGCGATTCGCGCACTGCGTCCACGTCCTTCGGGTCGGCCAGGCAGAACAGGCATCCGCCACCGCCCGCGCCGCAGACCTTCGCGGCCTTGGCGCCGGCCGCGGTCGCCCTGGCAATCAGTGTCTCGATGGCCGCGGTCGTCACGCCAGGGGCGAGCCGCTTGCGGTTGTCCCATTCCGTCGCGAGGGCGGCAGCGGTGGCGTCCCAGTCACCCTTGACGAGCGCCTCGCGCATGGCCGCCGCCGTGTCGCGAATACGTTCGAAGCAGTCGTAGATGTGCGGATCGCCGTCGATGTGGCGCTTGGTAATTTCCCAGTTATTCGTGCCTGAATTGCGGGGCTCGCCGGTGTAGCACAGCACGATGCGCTGCTGCAGTTCCGCCGCATCCACCTCAAGGGCGACGCGTCGCGGCTGCCCGGCATGCAGTTCAACGGCCGCGATACCGCCGTAATAGGCAGGCCGGTAATCCTGCAGACCGGTCGGGACCTTGATGACCTGGGCTTCGACGTCCTTGGCAATATCCAGAAGGGCCTCGCCGTCGATCTCCTGGCCCGTGCAGGCTGCCAACGCGCCGCAAACCGCAACGTTGAGCGCAGAGGAGCCCGCAATCCCGGCTCCGGCCGGCGATTCGCCCCTGGTGGTCAGCCTGATCCCATGCGCGCCGAAGCGATGGGCCAACTTGGCGAGCAACGGCAGGGTTGGATCATGCGGGAGCTGGTCGAACGAGAGGTTCTCCTGCTTGTCGATGTCTTCCGCGATCAGCTCGATGCGCTCGCCAGGCCGCGCTTCGATCCAGGCGCGGGCCCGAAGGCTGATGGCGGCATTAAGCGTCTGCGCGCCGGCGTGAAACAGGTAGAGGGGCCAGATGTCGATGGTGCCGCCGGCCAGGTCGATTCGAGTGGGCGCTGACGCCGAGATTCGCACGACGCAATTATAATTCTTGAAGCGACATGCCTTTAGCGACCAGACGAGACATTGGGCAGTATTTGATCGGCAGCATGCCGGGCACCAGCATTCCAGTCGAATTGCGATCGCTGGCAAAGGAATTCGATCTCGGTGGTGTCATCCTCTTCAGTCGCAACATCGAGGCGCCTGAGCAGGTCGCGGAGTTGGCGGCGGAGAGCGAGGCGCTCGGCCGCACGCAGCCCGCGTGGGTGAGCGTCGACCAGGAGGGCGGAAGAGTCGCGCGGCTCAAGGAGCCGTTCACCAAGTGGCCGCCCACGGCCCCCCTGGGGCGCGCCGGCAAGCAGGCCGAGGCGTTGGCCGAGCGTTTTGCGAAAGCGCTCGCCGATGAACTCCTGGCGGTTGGTATCACCCTCGACTATGCGCCCGTGCTCGACATCCACACCAACCCGAAGAACCCAGTGATCGGCGACCGTGCGCTGGCGGAACGCGCGGAGGACGTCGCAAGGCTTGGGCGGGTGATCATTCGTGCGCTGCAAGGCGCCGGTCTGGCTGCCTGTGGCAAGCACTTTCCGGGACACGGCGACACCAGCACGGACTCCCACTTCGAACTGCCGCTGGTCGAGCATGCTCCCGATCGACTGCGCGCGATCGAGTTCGAGCCGTTCCGCGCCGCCGTGGCCGAGCGGGTCGCCTTCATCATGACGGCGCACGTGCTGGTGCCGTCGCTCGACGAGAGGAAGCCGGCGACGCTGTCGCCGCACGTCGTCCAGAAGCTGCTGCGCGAGGAACTGAAATTCGACGGCGTGATCCTGAGCGACGACCTCGAGATGAAGGCGGTCAGCGCGCAGTATGCGGTGCCCGAGAGTGCGGTCGAGGCAATCAAAGCCGGCTGCGACGGCCTGCTGATCTGCAGTGGCGACATTGATCTGCAGGCGCGCACGCTGGAGGCACTGGTTCGCGCGGTTGAGTCGGGAGTCATTCCTGCAAAGCGGCACGACGACGCGTTCGCGCGACTGAAGCGTGCCAAGGAGCGATTCCTGCTGGCTCAGCGCCCAGGCCCTTCAGCGCGCATTGAGGCGCTGAGGAGCGTGCTCGGCAGGGAAGAACACCAGCTTGTCGCCGCCGAGATGGCGGCTTACCTGTGAGGAAACTCCGCCGCCTGAAGTCAGGCGATCGGATCGCACTGGTGGCGCCGGCGAGTTCCTTCCCGCACGAAGAAGTCGCGGGTGGTGTTGCGGAACTGGCTCGCCTTGGTTTCGAGGCGGTCTACGACGATACGCTGTTCGAGAAAGAGCGGTTTGTGGCGGGCCCGGTGGAGTCACGGGTGCGGGCCATTGTGAATGCCTGGGCGGATCCCTCCATTGCGGCGCTGGTCGCCATGCGCGGCGGCTACGGGAGCGCACAGCTCCTGCCATTTCTCGATCCGGCGGTGATGCTCGAGGCGCGCAAGGCGCTGATCGGCTACAGCGACATTACGTCGTTGCTGACGCTGTATCTGCAGAACGATCTGGTTGCGATTCACGGCCCGATGATCGATCGCCGCCTGTCGAAAGGGACGTCGGCCTACGACGAGGACTCCTTTCGACGCGTGCTGATGCAGCCGGGGGCCGCCGGTGACTTCAAGCCGGCGCAGTTGGAAGTGTTGCGGCCGGGGACCGCTCGCGGAGTGCTGGTGGGAGGTACGCTGACACAGTTGTTGGCGTCCCTGTCGACGCCGTGGGCGTTTGATCCAGCTCCCGGTAGTGTGTTGTTCATCGAAGATATTGGCGAGCGGCCCTACCGCATTCACCGCATGCTGACGCAGGCGGCGCAAGTCGGGCTGCTTTCGCGTGCCACCGCGATCGTCTTCGGCGAGTTTCCCGGATGTGATGAGCCGGGCGGCGATCCGGCGATCAGGGACGTCCTGCGCGACTTCACGGCGGGGTTCCCGGGGCCGGTGTTGTTCAACTTCCCATCGGGTCATACCAGCGGCGCCACGTGGACGCTGCCGTTCGGTGTGGAGGTCGAGGTGAGCCACGACCCGATGCCGGTGGTTCGTATTCTCGAGGCGGCGGTCGAATAGATGGCTCGTATTCACCTGATTGGCGTGTGCGGCACGGCCATGGCCACACTCGCGGCAATGCTCAAGCACAAAGGGCACGACGTCAGCGGATCGGACGAGCACGTCTATCCGCCGATGAGCGATTTCCTGGCGGCCGAACGGATCCACGTGCTGGAAGGCTATCGGCCGGAACATCTGGAGCCGCGGCCCGATCTGGTCGTGGTCGGCAACGCGATTTCGCGCGGGAACGCGGAACTGGAGGCGCTGCTCGAACGCGACATCCGTTACGCCTCGATGGCGGAAACGATCCGCGACCAGTGGCTGTGGGACGCCGATGCCATCGTGATTGCCGGCACGCACGGCAAGACCACGACCACGTCGCTCACCGGCTGGCTGCTCACCGCAGCGGGAGCGGATCCCACGATCCTGGTCGGCGGCATCGCGCAGAACCTCGGCGCCGACGGTGCCAGCTATCGGATCGGCCAGGGACGGGCGTTTGTGATCGAGGGGGATGAATACGACAGCGCCTACTTCGACAAGACGGCAAAGTTCCTGAAGTACCTGCCGGACATTGCCGTGATCAACAACATAGAGTTCGATCACGCCGACATCTACCGGGATCTCGATGAAGTCCGACTGGCATTCCGCCGCCTGGTGAACCTAGTGCCCAGACGCGGACTGACGCTGCTTGGCATCGACAGTCCCGACGCGGCCGCTCTGGCATCGGTCGCTCGCAGCCGCGTGCAGACCTTTGGCCTCTCCGCGGATGCCGAGTGGCGGGCAGTCGAGATCGAGGTGGGACAGGGCACACGGTTCCGCGTCACGCGTGGCGGGGCTGATCTGGGCGCTTTCACCATGTCGCTGCTCGGCGATCACAACGTGAGAAACGCGCTGGTCGCGATTGCGGTCGGCGTGGATCTTGGCCTGGATATTGAGAGGCTGCGCGAAGGCCTGGCGTCGTTCAAAGGCGTGAAGCGGCGCCTCGAAGTGGTCGGTGAAGCGCGCGGCGTCACGGTGTACGACGACTTCGCCCACCATCCGACCGCGGTAGAAGAAACCTTGAAAGCCATTCGCGGCGCGGCGCCCGGCAAGCGCATCTGGGCCATCTTCGAACCGCGCTCCGCCTCCTCGTGCAGGAGCGTGTTTCAGGACGACTTCGCCCGCGCATTCGCGGGAGCTGACGAAGTGGTGATCGCGACGGTCGCCAAGTCGAACATTCCGGCCGACCAGCGTCTGTCGGAATCGCGGCTGGTTGAAGACCTGACGGCGCGTGGCGGACGGGCCCGGCATCTCCCGGACGTGGATGCCATAGTGGCGGCCGTTTCGGCCGAGGCCCGTGAGGGCGACCTGATCGTGGTCATGTCGAACGGCGGCTTTGGCGGCATCCACAAGAAGCTCGTGTCGGCGCTGGACCGTCCGTGAGAATTCGTCACTGCGGCGACTCGATGCTGCTGGTGGAGCTCGAGCCCATCATTGATCCCGCGGTCAACGAACTCGCCATTCTGCTGGCCGCCCGGCTACAGGCGGATGCGCTGCGGGGCGTGCGCGACATCGCGCCCGGCTATTGCACCCTCGGAATTCATTTCGATCCCCTCCAGACCGATCTTGCAGGCCTGGAACACGCGGTTCACGCCGCGTTTCGGTTGATCCAGGCCGACGGCACCGCGGCCGAGCGCCAGGTCGTCGAGATTCCCGTGATTTACGGTGGTGCCCACGGTCCCGATCTCGAGAGCGTGGCCTCGTTTGCTGGTTGCTCTGTCGACGAGGTGATCGCACGCCACACCGCGCAGACCTATCGCGTCTACATGCTCGGGTTCGTGCCGGGATTCGCATACATGGGTCGGGTCGACGCTTCGATTGCCGCCCCGAGACGCCGCGTGCCGCGCGAGAGAGTGCCCGCCGGATCCGTGGGCATTGCCGGCTTACAGACCGGTGTCTACCCGGTCGAGAGTCCCGGCGGCTGGCAGCTGATCGGCCACACCAGCGCCGTGATGTTCGACCCGACGCGACAGAAGCCGAGCCTGCTGCAGGCCGGAGACCTGGTGCGGTTCGTCGTTGCTGAGGTCGACCGATGACACCTGGCGCGTTGGTGGTGCTGAAGCCGGGCCTGCTGACGTCGGTGCAGGACCTTGGGCGATACGGCTATCAGGCCACCGGCGTCCCGGTCGCCGGGCCGATGGATGCGTTCTCGCATCGTCTGGCGAATCAGCTCGCCGGCAACGACCCGGACGCGGCAACGCTCGAGATCACGCTGATTGGACCCGAGTTAATCGTCGAGGCCGACACGACGATGGCCATTTCGGGCGCCCAGTTCGATGTGACGTGCGACGAGCGGCCAATTGCGATTGGCGAATCCTTCGCCGTGAGCACGGGACAGCGGTTGAAGTTTGGCCGGATCGTCCAGGGAGCCAGGGCGTACCTGGCCGTAGCCGGCGGCATCCAGACGGCGCCGCTCCTCGGGAGCCGCTCGACACATCTGGTCAGCCGGATGGGTGGACACGAGGGCCGAGCCCTCACGGCAGGCGATCGTGTGCCCATTGCGAGCGGGCTCGCGCCACGCCCGGTGCGTCGAGCGAACGGATTGACCCTTCCGTCCAAGGGGCGAGCGTTGCTCCGGGTGATGGCCGGTCCGCAGGCGGAATGGTTCGAAGTCGACGCGCTCAAGACCATCGCCGGCGTCAGCTTTCGCATCTCGCCGCAGTCCAATCGGATGGGGTATCGGCTCCAGGGGCCGCCGCTCGTTCGCGCCCACGATCGCGAGTTGATCTCAGAACCCCTCGGCATCGGCGCCATTCAGGTTCCCTCGGCCGGCGAGCCGATCCTGTTGATGGCCGATCGCCAGACCGCCGGTGGCTACCCGAAGATTGGCTACGTGATCTCAGCGGATCTCCCGCTGGCAGGCCAACTGGCGCCTGGCGACTTCATTGAGTTCCACCTCTGCACTGCACAGGACGCGGTCACGGCGCTGATCGCGCGCGAGCGGCAGTTGCTGCGCTACGCGGATCTCGGTGGGAAGGAAGCGTCATGAGCGATCTCGCCCGAGCACTTGACCAGGCGTTTGGGGCTGATCGCGTCCGGCGCGACGTGCCGCTCGCACCGATGACGACCTTCAAGGTCGGCGGTCCCGCGGAGCTGTTGATCGAGACGCAGAACGCTGACGAAATCGTGACTGCCGTCAAGCTCGCGTATCAGGCCGGTGTCAAGGTCACGATGCTTGGCGGGGGATCGAATGTCCTGGTCGCCGACGCCGGTGTGCGTGGTCTAGTGATCCGTCCGAAAGGTGGAGACGTTACTCCGATCGGGACGACGCAGGTGCGGGCCGATGCGTCGGTGACGATCAACGGCCTGGTTCGATGGACGATCAACCGCGGCTTTGCCGGGCTGGAGGCGTGGGCGGGTACGCCGGGCACGGTTGGCGGTGCCATCTACGGCAACGCCCATTGGAAGAAGACCGACATCGGCGATCTGGTTGAGAGCGTACGGCTGTTGAAGCCGGACGGCACCCTGCTTCAGGCACCGGCAGATCGCATGGAGTTCGAGTACGACTACAGCCGGCTGAAGCACACCGGGGAGATCGTGTTGTGGGTCGCGTTCCGCGTCACGTCCGGCGCGGACCCGGCCGCACTGCGATTGGTCGCGCGGGAGTCACTGGCGTTCCGCAAGAAGACCCAGCCGCTTGAATCGCCAAGCGCGGGATGCATCTTCATGAATCCCGATCCGAAGCGCGACCGGGTGCCGGAAGGTATTCCGCCTTCAGCCGGCGCGCTGGTCGACCGTGCCGGCCTCAAGGGCGCGCTCCTGGGCGGCGCGCGCGTGTCGCCAACCCACGCCAACTTCATCATCAACGACGGCACCGCGAGTGCGTCCGACATCCACACGCTCGTCGAGCGCTGCCGTAGCGCCGTGAAAGAACAGTTCGGCGTGAGCCTGCGAAATGAGATTATTTCGCTGGGCGACTTCGACGCCAACCGCTGAGAGTCGAGTCCCGAGAGCAGATAGCCGACCATGTCCACACTCATCATCGAAGGCGGCCGGAGGATCGAAGGTCGCATTGACGTCGAAGGCAACAAGAACGCCGCGTTGCCGTTGATTGCCGCGTGCCTGCTCACCGACGAGTGGTGCACGCTGACCAACACGCCGCGAATCGCCGACGTCGAGGTGATGTGCCGGTTGCTGCTGGACCTTGGCGCGGAAGTCGAAGGCATTGGGAGCACGACACTGCGCATTCGTTGTGCGAACGTGACCAAGGACGAGCCGGACAGCGGGCTTGTGGGCCGTCTCCGCGGTTCGGTGTTACTGCTGGGCCCGTTGCTGGCGCGCCGAGGCCGGGCGATCGTGGCGCCGCCGGGCGGTGATTTTCCGGCCCGGCGCACCATCAAGACGCACATCGAGGCGTTGATAGCGATGGGCGCGCGATTGATGCCTGGCACCGGCCATCGGCTCGAGGTGCCAGACGGCTTGAAGCCGGCGTCGATCTACCTCGACGAGGCGTCGGTCACCGGCACCGAGACCGCGCTGCTGGCGGCTGCGGCCGCTCCAGGTGTGTCAGAGATCAGGCACTGTGCCTGTGAACCGCACGTGGTCGAGCTTTGCGAGTTCCTGCGCGCGATGGGCGTGGGCGTGAGCGGCGAAGGTTCCCACACCATTCGCGTCGAAGGTATTGCAAGGCCGCGCGGGGCCACCAAGCAGTTATACGGCGATTACATCGAGGCAGGGAGCTGGGCCGTCGTTGGCGCGATCACCGGCGGACACATTGAGATCGGCGGCACGCGTCCGATCGACATGGAGGTGGTGACCTCCGTGCTCGCCAAGATGAACGTCAACTGCAAACAGGACAACGACGTGTATCGCGTCGAGGCATCAAAGATGGTCGGCGCCGGCCGCATCACCACCGGCCTCTGGCCTGCGTTCCCAAGTGACCTGGTGAGCCTTGTGACCGTGCTGGCCACCCAGGCAGACGGCGCGACGCTGGTGCACGACTGGATGTACGAGCTGCGTTTGTTCGCGCTCGAACAGATGAGCGGCATGGGCGCGGACCTGTTCCTGTGCGATCCTCATCGCATCATCGTGACGGGCCCGCGACGATTGAAGGGCAAGTCGCTCGACAGCCGCGATATCAGGTCCGGGATGGCGCTGATCGCCGCCGGGCTGTGCGCGGAGGGCCAGAGCAGGGTAGAGCCGCTGGAGACCGTTGAGAGAGGCTACAGCCGCCTCGTGGAGCGCCTGCAGATGCTGGGCGCGTCTGTCGGGAAGATCTAGGCGCCGTCGCCGCCCTTGGGCTTGATCGGCGCGGGAGGTGTGACCGGTGTAGCTGGTCCGATGGGGGCAGCGAAGCCTGCGGCGCCAGAAGGCGCGGCGTCTCCGCCCTGCGGCTTCGGAGCCGGCTGCGGCAGCGGGATGGGCAGCGGCGGCACGATGTCGGCCAGCGGGGCGCCGCCGTCACGACCCACCTTGAACGGCTGCAGGTCCTCTGCGGTCAGGTTGAGCACACGAACAATGCGCGGCGTCAACGTCAGGATGATGTCGGTCTCCTGCGTTTCCTTGCGGTTGTGGCCGAACAGACGGCCGATGACCGGAATGTCGCCCAGCCCGGGAATCGTGGCAAACGAGGTTCGCTCTTCGTCCCGAATCAGGCCGGCGAGCATGTTCGTCTCACCATCTTTCAGGCGGATAACGGTGTTGATCTGCCGGCTGCCAAAGGTCGGCAGGTCGCCGAATCCCTTGCCCGAGATGCTGCTCAACTCGACTTTCAAGGCCAGCGACACCGCGTCGTCATGGTGCATGCGCGGGGTGATGTCGATGTTGACGCCGATCGGTTCGTAGTTGAACGAGGTGATCGGCTGCGTCTGCACGCCACCGGCGGCGATCGGCGCGAAGGTGGTCACGGGGACCGGGACGCGTTCGCCGAATCGGGCCTGGGCCGGAATACCTTCGGCAGTCCGTAATTGCGGGTTTGCGAGGATGCGCGTTGCCGAGTCAGTCTTCAGGAGACGGTAGTACAGCGAGGGGAGGGACGTCAGCAGCACGTCGGCGGTCGTGAGGCTCGACAGGCCCTTGAGATTCAAGCCGTCCTTGACGCTTGCCGAGCCGCTGATGCCTGGCTGGCCTGGGGTGGCGATCTGCAGTCCATACTCCTGCAGGTGCGTGCGGTTCACCTCGAGCAGCTCGACATCGATGATGACTTCGGGGCGGGCCTTGTCGATGGCCGAGATGATCTTGCCGGCCGCCGTAATGCGCTCGGCCGTGTCCTTGATCGTGATGGCGTTGGTGGCCGTGATCGTCGACAGCCGGCGCGCGTCAACGACAATGCGGAGCATGTCGACGGTTTCCTTGAGGTCGGCATTGCTCAAGTAGAAGGTGCGGACGATTTCTTCCTCGTACTCGCGGCGTTTCGCGGCCGTATCGGGCACGATCGTGATGGGGCGGTTCGCCGTCACGCGCCAGAAATTGCGTGTGGTGAGTGACAGCCCGTTGAGGGCCTCCTCGAGCGTCTTGCCGCGCAGGTCGATCGAGAGCGCCTGGTCACGGAACGTCGGGTCAAACATGACGCTCAGGTTGGTGAACCGGCCCATTGCCGCGTAAACGTCGCGGGCGTTGGCATCGCGGAAGACAACCGAGTCAGGCAGCTTCGCGTCGGTCGGGAGGTCGAATCCTGGAAGTGGGGCGTCCAGGCTCTGCTGAATCAGCGACTCGAGGCGCGTCTTGCCGTTGTCGGCGATGGCCACCTTCGCGCGCAACTGCGCGCGGGTCGCCTGTAACTCCTGTTCGATCTCACCGTTGGCGGGATTCAATTCGGAGGCGAGCTGGTATTCGACCAGGGCTTCCTCGAGCTTGCTGGCCGAGGCGAACTGGCGCGCCTTGGTGAAGTGGTCCTGCGAGGCGCGGAGCTTGGCGCGGTCGAGCCCTTGGCGGGCCTCGCGGCTGTCGGGTTTGGCGCGAAGCAGCTTCGTGTACTCGGCGACCGCAATGTCGTAGTTCTGCGCCAGCTCCGCATCACGCGCGATGCGAAGGGATCCGGTGGTGGCGCACGCGCCAAGTGCCACGGCAGCGCACACCGCGAGGATCAGGCGAGACGGCTGGGCGAGGATGCTATTGAACACGGCCACCACTGTTGAGAACTTCGACCCCGCGAGGGATGCGAAACACAAAATCCTTATCGGACAAACCTCGATTTTCCTTCAGGTTAGTGAAGGTGAACGAGGACCGCCCGCCCTGGGTGTCGACGGCCGTCAGGAACAGAATCTGGAGCGTTTTCGCGTCGACGCCGATGCCGAGCGATTCGTAATCGGCGTTGGGCTTACGGGGAACCAGCTTCAGGGTGACCAGCCCCTGTGCAGCACCGGGCAGCGCCGTGAAGCTTGGCGTGTAGTCGCGCGCGAGGTCGGACTGGCCGGCAAGAAACATCGCCGGAATGTCGCCTTGGTCCGGCCCCGGGGCAGGGCTGACGATCACCTGCTTGTCGGCCACAAGGTGGGTGTAGAGCTTGACGCCGTCGGACACGAATTCCTTCCTCTCTGGCTTCGTGTAGGTAAAGCGAAGCCGCCCCGGGCGTTTGATGGCGACCAGGCCCCTCTCCGTCGTCTTGGTGCGAAGCACGCCACCTTCGTACGTCTGGGTGAAGTCGGCCTGGATGTCCTTGATGGTGTTGTAGCGCTGCTGGATCTTCGCGGCAATGGCACCGGGATCGGCGCCCTGCGCGTGCCCGGTCAGCGCGTAGACGACCACGGCAGCCAGGGCGAGACAGCTCCTCATGGATCCCATACTAATTGGACTTCGACTGTGGGGGATTGGTTGCCTGTGAAGGCGGGGTGACTCGAATGGTGGACGGCAGGAGGATCGAACTCCCGACCTCATCATTGCGAACGATGCGCTCTCCCAACTGAGCTAGCCGCCCGTCCGAGCCAGTAACTTGTTTACTTTACCAAACTTATGCCCGAAAGAGAACTGTCGTGCTTTTCAAATATAGTCCTTAGGTAGTGGCTGCTATCAAACGTATTGGCGTGCTCACCGGCGGTGGTGATGCGCCCGGCTTGAATGCCGTTATTCGCGCCGTCGTGAAGTCTGCCTACAACGCCGGGATCGAGGTCGTGGGCCTCGAGGACAGCTTTGACGGCTTGTTGGACCCCAAGCGCTCACGAATCCTCACACCGAACGACGTGACCGGTATTCTGCGCCTGGGCGGCACCATCCTCGGTACCACCAATCACGGCAACCCGTTCGATTACCCGGTGGACTCGCCGGAAGGGAAGATCGACTACTCCGATCGTGTGGTCGACACCTTCCACAGGATGGGGCTGCAGGCGCTTGTCGTGATCGGCGGCGACGGCTCGCTCAGCATCGCGCACCAGTTTTACCTGAAGGGCATTCCGGTGGTCGGCGTGCCGAAGACCATCGACAACGACATCGTCGGCACGACGAGCTGTTTCGGTTTTGATACCGCGGTGGCGTTTGCGGCCGACGCGATCGATCGCCTGCACACCACCGCCGCGGCGCACAAACGCCTGATGGTGGTGGAGGTCATGGGCCGCCACGCCGGCTGGATCGCGCTCCAGGGCGGGATTGCCGGCGGCGCGGATGTGATCCTGCTGCCGGAGATCCCGTACGACCTCGAGAAGGTCGCGGCCGCGATTCGGCGTCGCGAATCCTTCGGCGCACGGTTCAGCATCATCGTGGTGGCGGAGGGCGCCAAGCCGATCGGCGGCAGCGTGACGATCCGCGAGGAGGCCCGCGCGGGCTACGTCGAGCGTCTTGGCGGCGTCGGCATTGTGGTCGCCGAGCAGCTCGAGGAGATGACCGGACGCGAGGCGCGTTGCGTGGTGCTTGGTCACCTGCAGCGTGGCGGCGGTCCGACGGCGTTCGACCGCGTCCTTGCGACCCGTTTCGGCGGCGCGGCCGTGGAGCTGATTCAGCGCGGGACGTTCGGGAAGATGGTCGCCAACAATCCGCCGGACATTCTGCCGATTCCGCTCGCGGACGTCGTGGGCAGGACGAAGACGGTGCCGTTGGATTCCGATCTGTTCAAGACCGCCAGAGCCATCGGCGTCGCGCTCGGCGACTGATGGGACGTGTAACGGGCGCTGACAGCTCGCAGACGTTCCGCGCCGTGGCCGCGGCGCTTGCCATGGTGTCCACAGTGAGTGGTTGCCGGCCGCCTGCAACGTCTGCCACTGTCGATCCCGGCCGGCTGACAGCGTCTTCGCCGGCCGGATCGACGAGCGTCCTTGAATTCACGTGGGATGGACCGCGCACGTCGGCCAGGCACCGACTGGTGATTCGCGACGCGAGTGGGGCGGTCGTATTTAGTGGCGAGACCACCGAGCAATCGATGAACATCGATGCCACCGCGAGATCGCGGTTTGCAACGATGGTGGATTATTCGTGGACGGTGAGCGCGATTGACTCAGCCGGAAGGGTGACCGCTGAGTCGCCGCCGCGATCGTTTACGTATCAGCCCTGACTAGGAGCGCAGGACGTCGAGGTACTTCAGGGCGCCGCCGGTGTTGAAGATCACCACGGTCTCATGCTTCTTGATCTTCCCGTCGGCGATCAACCTGCGGAGCGCGCTCAGTGACGCCGCGCCCTCCGGGGCCGCTGACACGCCTTCGAGTTTGCCCATCACCAGCATGTCGTCGACCATTTCCTTGTCGGTGACCGACACCGCTGTGCCGCCGCTTTCACGAATGCTGCGGAGGATCAGGAAGTCGGCGATGGCGCGCGGGACGCGCAGGCCATCGGCAAGGGTGTGGGCGTTCTCCCAGGTGCCGGCCGTGTCGACGCCACGCTGATGCGCGCTGACGATCGGCCGGCAGCCATCAGGCTGAACTGTGACCATCTTGGGACGTTGGCCAGCCGCCAGCCACCCGATTGTTTCCATTTCTGAAAACGCCTTCCACATGCCGACCATGCCGGTGCCGCCACCGGTGGGGTAGATGATCCAGTCGGGCAGCGTCCAGTTCAGCTGCTCGGCCAGTTCATAGCCCATGGTCTTCTTGCCTTCGCAGCGTCCCGCCTCGCGGAAGGTCGAGACTTCGTACCACCCCTTGTCTTTTGCCGCCTCGGTTGCGGCCTTGCCGGCGTCGGTGATCAACCCGTCGATCAACGTGACGTTGGCGCCGTATAGCCGGCACTCATCGACGAACGGCTGCTTGGCATCGCGCGGGATGAAGACCTCGCACCTCATGCCCGCTGCGGCGGCGTATGCCGCCGCCGCCTTTACACCGGTGCCCGCAGTCGGCAGGAAGACCGTGGGCGCCTTCAGCGCCATGGCGCGTGAGATCGCGGCAGAGCGTACGCGCGCCATGAACGAGTTGGTGGGATTGAGTGATTCGTCCTTGATCATCAATCGCTCGAGACCGAGCGAGGCGCCAAGACGCTTGGCGTGGATCAGGGGCGTAAAACCTTCGTCGAGCGTCACCGGTTCGTCGCCGGGCAGGAGCGGCATCAACTCGCGATACCGCCACATGTTCGCCGCGCGGCCGGCCAGTGATTCCCGCTTCCAGGCCCGCGCCGCCTTGAGGTCGTATTTCGCAAGCATCGGCAGCTTGCAGGAGGGGCAGAGGAAGTGCGCCTCACGCGGGTCGAACGGACCGGCGCCGCAGCCGGAGCCGCACTCGAGGTGGGTGAAGTAGCTATTTACCAAGGAGCTCTTGGTCCTTCTTGGCCTGCAGCTCGTCGATCAACTTAACGTGGGCGTCGGTGACCTTCTGCACCTCGGCGGTGGAGCGCTTCTCTTCATCCTCTGAGATGGCGTGATCTTTCAGGAACTTCTTGAGCTTGTCGTTGGCTTCGCGGCGCACGACGCGGACGTGATTGCGTCCTTCCTCGGCCATCTTGTGGACGTGCCGGGAGAGCTCCTTGCGGCGTTCCTCGGTCAGCGACGGAATCGGGATGCGCAGCACCTTGCCGTCGCTGGCGGGATTCAGTCCGAGGTCCGACAGGCGCACGGCGCGCTCGAGCGCGGCCATCAGCGACGTATCGAACGGTTGCGCGACGATCAGCGCCGGCTCGGGAATCGACAGCATCGCGACCTGGTTCAGCGGCATCTTCGAACCGTAGGCTTCGACCATCACGCCGGTGAGCATGTCGGTGGAGGCGCGGCCGGTGCGGACCCCCGCGAGTTCCTTGCGCACGAACTCCACATGGCCGTCCATGCGCTTCTTGATCTCGGCCATCAGGCCCTTGACGTCTGCTACATCCATGATTTGCCTCGCTTAAGCGGTCACGACGGTGCCGACGGCCTCGCCCATGACGACGCGCTTGATGTTGCCTGGCGTCTTCATGTTAAACACGAGAATCGGCAGTTTGTTGTCCATGCACAGCGAAATCGCCGTGGCGTCCATCACCTGCAGGCGCTCCTGCAGGACCTGGAGGTATGAAATGCGCTCGTAGCGGGTCGCGTCCGGGTTCTTCACGGGATCCGCAGTGTAGATGCCGTCGACTTTCGTCGCCTTCAGGATGACTTCCGCCTTCATTTCCATGGCGCGCAGAGCGGCTGCCGTGTCGGTGGTGAAGTACGGGTTGCCGGTGCCGGCCGCAAACACCACGACACGGCCCTTTTCGAGGTGCCGAACGGCGCGACGGCGGATGAAGGGCTCGGCCACGGCGCGCATTTCGATCGCGGTCAGCACCCGCGTGGGCACGCCGTTCTTCTCGAGCGCATCCTGCAGCGCCAGCGCGTTGATGACCGTCGCCAGCATGCCCATGTAGTCGCCGGTCGAGCGATCCATGCCCTTGGCGCTGGCCGCGAGGCCGCGGAAGATGTTGCCGCCGCCGATCACGATGGCGGTTTGCACGCCAAGCGACTGGATTTCGGAGACGTCTTGCGCGATACGAGTGGCAACCGCGGGATCGATGCCATAGCTCTGGTCGCCCATCAGGGCTTCGCCAGAGAGTTTCAACAGGATGCGCTTGTAGTGGGGGCCGGGCGGGACAGAATCGGGCACGAAAAAAGATTATATCGGTTCATGGCTTCATAAGTTCAAGTGTTCAAAGGCCCACTTCGGACCCTTGAACAGCTTGAACTGCGGAAGTTCTGAACCCTACGCGTCGAGGGTTTCGCCCAGCTTGAAGCGGACGAAGCGGCTGATCGTGACGTTTTCGCCGGTCTTCGCGGTGGCCGCGGCCACCATCTGCTTGATCGTCACGTTGGGATCGCGAACCGACGGCTGATCCATCAGGCAGACCTGCGCGTAATAGCTCTCGAGCTTGCCGTCGACGATCTTGTCGATCACGTTGGCGGGCTTGTTCTGGCCGGCGAACTGGGCCCGGTAGATTTCCTTCTCCTTCTCGAGCGTTTCCATCGGCAGTTCTTCGCGCTTGACGACCAGCGGGCTGGCGGCGGCGATGTGCATCGCAATTTCCTTGGCCAGCGTCTGGAAGTCCGGGGTGCGCGCGACGAAGTCGGTTTCGCAGTTCACTTCGACGAGGACGCCGACCTTGCCACCGAGGTGGATGTAGTGGCCGATGATGCCGTCTTTCGCGACGCGGCCGGCGCGCTTGGCGGCTTGCGCCAGGCCCTTCTTGCGGAGCACCTCAATCGCCTTCTCGAGGTCGCCGTTGGTCTCGTCGAGCGCCGCCTTGCAATCCATCATGCCGGCGCCGGTCTTGTCGCGTAGTTCCTTGACTTGTGCTGCTGTAGCTGCCATTGCTGATTAACTCCGAGGTCTTGAGGTCTTACGGTCCTGTGGGCTTGATGGTGTTGCGTCAAGCATCTCTGTACGAAAATCGCGCCGGCGCCACCTCATAAAGAGGCGGAGGCAGCCGGCGCGAGAGGGGGTCACCGAGCGGCGACTACGCCGTCGGGGCTGGGGTCTCTGCCGGGCGCTGCGGCTTGCGGATATCCGCCGGGCGCACCGTGCGGCTGGCTTCTGCCGCGGCCTTTTCTTCCGCTTCGGTCGCGGCCTGGTCAGCCATCGCCGACTCACGCTCGCCACGGCCCGCGATCACCGCGTCGGCAATGCGCGAAACAAACAGCTTCACCGAGCGAAGCGCGTCGTCGTTGCCTGGGATGATGTAGTCGACCTGGTCGGGATCGCAGTTGGTGTCGACGATGCCGATGACCGGGATCTTCAGCTTGCGCGCTTCGTCGACGGCAATCTGTTCCTTGCGGGTGTCGATGACGAACAGCGCGTCCGGCAGCCGGCCCATGTGGCGGATGCCTTCGAGGTTCTTCACCAGCTTGCGCTTTTCCTTTTCAGCCTTGGCGATTTCCTTCTTCGGCATCGACTCGTAGCGGCCGTCGGTGGCCATCGCTTCGAGGTCGCGAAGACGGGCAATGCTGCGCTGAATGGTGGTGAAGTTGGTGAGCAAGCCGCCGAGCCAGCGCTCGTTGACGTAGAACATGCCGCAGCGCGACGCTTCTTCAGCCACGACGTCCTGCGCCTGGCGCTTGGTGCCCACGAACATGATGGTCTTGCCGTCGGCGGCGAGCTGGCGGACGAAATCCTCTGCCTCGCGGTAGTGCTTGACGGTCTTGCCAAGGTCGAGGATGTAGATGCCGGAGCGCTCGCCGAAGATGAACGGCTTCATCTTGGGGTTCCAGCGCTTGGTCTGGTGTCCGAAGTGCACGCCTGCTTCGAGCAGGTCCTTCATTGCGAGCGGGGTCAAAGAGCCTCCATCCATAGTTGCCATGATGATTAACGCTTGCTGAACTGGAACCGCTTACGGGCGCCGGCCATGCCGTACTTCTTGCGCTCTTTCGCGCGCGCGTCGCGCGTGAGCAGGCCGTCCTTCTTAAGCTTGGAACGAAGTTCGATGTTGAACTCGCACAGCGCGCGGGCAATGCCGAGGCGAATGGCGCCGGCCTGGCCCGCCACGCCGCCGCCGGAGACGGTGGCGAGGATGTCGAACTGTTCCGCGGTTTCCGTGAGCAGGAGCGGGGTCTTCACGGCGATGCGAAGGGTCTCGATCGGGAAGTACTCGTTGAACTCGCGGTGGTTGATCTTGATGGCGCCGGTACCCGGGCGGAGAAACACGCGGGCGGTGGATTCCTTGCGGCGGCCGGTTGCGTAGAACTCTGTTGCTGATGCCAAGTTATGCGACCTCGAAAGCGGTGGGTGACTGCGCGGCGTGCGGGTGCTTGTCGCCCGCATACACCTTCAACTTGCGGAACATCGCGTCACCGAGCTTCGACTTCGGGAGCATTCCGCGAACAGCTTCTTCCATCATCCGTTCCGGCTTGATGGCGCGCACGATCTTGGCGCGATCTTCGCGCAGACCGCCCGGGAAGCCGCTATGGCGCTGGTAGAGCTTCTGATCTTCCTTGCGGCCGGTGAGCTTGACCTTGGCCACATTGAGGATCACAACGTGATCACCGGTATCGAGGTACGGCGTGTAAACAGCTTTGTGCTTGCCCTGAAGCAGCTTCGCGGCGTCGGTCGCGATGCGGCCCAGCACCTTACCGCTGGCATCGATCACGTGCCATTTCGCGGCGTCGGGCTTAACGGGCGGTACGTAAGTTGGCATCCGATATTTCCTACTGGTTCCTAAACGTGTTCAAAACGATTCAGCAAAACGAACTGAACGAGCTATGTCACGTCCTCAGGGAGGACGGGCAAACCAAAATCATACACAGTTTTCGGGCAGACGACAAGCCGCGGTAGTGGCTAAGGTGCCACGGCGCCTAGGGTTAGGTGAGCCGGAC
>JAYQOO010000046.1:0-27553 GCA_038144855.1 Acidimicrobiia bacterium
GGCGATCGGCGGACGCGCGAATCTCGATGCGCTGACGTCGATCTCAATCGAAGGCACGGGCGTGAACTACAACCTCGGGCAGGACATGAAGCCCGAGGCGGCGACGCAGACATTTGCGATCACTGAATATGCGCGCCAGATCGACATCGATGCCGGCCGGCAGTTGGTGAAACAGGTGCGAACGCCACAGTTTGCGTACTTCCAGGGGCCGCAGCCACAACGCCAGACGCAGGCGCTCGACGGCGAGATCGCGTTCAACGTGGGCGAGAACGGCCAGGGCTCACGATTCGCGGAGTGGCCCGAGCGCGATCGACGCGCCGAGTTCATCCACCACCCGGCAGTGGCGTTGAAGCTGGCGTCGTCACCGGGCGTCTCCATCACCAACCTGAGAACCACCGGCGCCATGCGCCAGGCGGATGTCACCTTCAACGACCGCGCGTTCACGCTATCGCTCGACGCCGCGGGTCTGCCCCTGTCGATCTCGAACAGCAGCTACAACGCCAACCTCGGCGACGTCGTCATCACGACCATGTTTGCGGACTATCAAGACACTAATGGCGTCAAACTGCCGGCGCGGCTGACGACCAAGGTCGACGATTTCACGATCGCGGAGATCCGCGCCGCCAGGCAAACCACGAACGCGCCGGTGACGATGCCGGCTGGCGTCAGCGGCGCCAGCCTCAAGCCGAACACGCCGGCAATGCCCAACGTCAGCGCCGAGAAGATCGGCAACGGCGTGTGGTTCCTCGCTGGTCAGTCACACCACAGCGTGCTCGTCGAGTTCGCGGATCACCTGATGCTGATCGAAGCGCCGCAGAGTGAAGCGCGGACGCTCGCGGTGATTGCAAGGGCGAAGGAGACCGTGCCGAACAAGCCGCTGACGCAGCTGGTGACAACACATCATCATTTCGATCACACGGCGGGCTTGCGCGCCGCGATCGCGGAGGGCATGACCGTGATCACCCACGCCGGCAACAAGGAGTGGGTCGAGCACATGGCTCGCCGTCCGCACTCACTCGCGCCGGACGCCTTGACCAGGAATGCGACCCGCCTCGTCGTCGAGACGGTGGACGACGAGAAGTCGATCAGCGCGGCGTCCCAGACGGTGGTGCTGTATCACGTGGCCGGCAATCCCCACTCGGACACGATGCTGATGGCCTACATTCCGCGGGACCGTCTGCTGGTGGAAGTGGATGCGTTCAGCCCCGGATCGGCGGTCCAACCGTATGCGCCGAACCTGCTCGAAAACATCCAGAAGCGCAACCTGCGCGTTGATAGAATCGTGCCGCTGCACGGCGCCATCGCGCCGCTTGCTGAACTGATGAAGGCTGCGGGAGCCAAGTAAATGCGTCTACTCGTCACGACCCTCTTTGTTCTGTCGACCGCTTCGGCATACGCACAGACGGCCACCACTCAGAAGCCCTTCGAGCCCGTCTCCGGCCAGGCCGGCAAGGACGTAGTGTGGGTCCCCTCGCCGCCTGACATGGTCAACAAGATGATGGACCTTGGCAACGTCACATCGAAGGACTTCGTCATCGACCTGGGCTCCGGTGATGGCCGCAACGTCATCGCCGCGGCAAAACGCGGCGCCAACGCCCTTGGTGTGGAGTTCAACCCGGACATGGTCGCGCTCTCCAACCAGATCGCACAGAAGGAAGGCGTCGCCGACAAGGCCAAATTCGTGCAGCACGACATGTACGAGTACGACATCTCGAAGGCCACCGTCATGGCCCTGTTCCTGTTGCCGGTGAACATGAACAAGCTGGCGCCGAAGTTCTTCAACCTCGCGCCCGGCTCACGGATCGTGGCCAACACGTTTGGCATCGATGGCTGGGAGCCGGATGAACGCGTCACGCTGCCGCCGACGTCAGAGTGCGAGAGCTGGTGCGAAGCCTTGCTGTGGGTCGTGCCCGCGAAGGTCGCCGGCACCTGGACGATGCCCAACGGTACGATGACGCTGACACAGGAGTGGCAGATGGTGCAGGGCACCATCACGGCCGGCGGCTCGACCGAGACGGTGAAAATGGGACGCCTGCGCGGTGAAGAACTCACCTTCACTGCAGGCGACGTGACCTACAAAGGCCGCGCGACCGGCGGCACGATCACTGGCACGATGACGACCGCGAAGGGGTCTCAGCCCTGGAGCGCCACGCGCAAGTAGGAGCGCTTATTGAGCCAGCTTTTCCAGGGCGACCGTGTAGGCGCGGCGTCCTGACTGCGGGTCGTAGACGATCACCGGCATCAGCTTGCCGCGGATGCGATCCGGATTCGAGCGCGCATAGCCCATCAGGGTCGTGGCCAGCAATTGCTGCGACCCCTCTTCAAGCCCGGCGCGAGGCACGCCGCTGAGCAGGTCACTCAGTGACACATCCCAGGCTTCTCCCCACAGCAAGGCGTCCACCACCGTGCCTTTGACGACGTTGTGCGAGAAGTTGAAAAAGAACGACAGCGGCGAGTAGGCCGTGTCAGCCGGCCGGTATTTCGGGAATGCGGCAAGCAGCGCATCCTTGTGGCGCGTAAAACCCTCGACAAACTGCAGCCGATCAGCCTCTGACTCCGACAGCGACGGTGGCGGCGCCCCGATGAATGCGCGGGCGTCGGCCGTCAGGCCATTGAGGAGCGCCTCCTCGATCACGGCGCGGTCGCGGTTCTCGATCCCCGCGGAGACCATGCGGTCGTATTCGCGCATGACCACGGCCAGCGCAAAGCACAACCACGGGTAATCGGCGACGTTGTCGTCACGCAGTAGCACAGTGTCGCGACCGCACTGGGCTTCGAAACCGAAACGCAGGTGGCAGCCCATGCTCGAGGCGTGGCCGAGGCCGATCCGGAACTGGTGCGCGTGATCGAGCGTCCGGCAGCGCGACAGCAACAACGCGTAGCCGGACTCCTGCAGTTCGTAGTGCGAGGTGGCAATCAGCATCAGCGTTTCCGCGTCCGCGGCAAACTGCTGCCCACTGCCATTGGGGCCCTGCAACTCCGCCAGCATGGCGTTCAGACGGTCGTAATTGGCATTTGGATCGCCCTCATCCCACACCCGCAACGTGAGCAGCGAGATGACGTGCATGAAGTAGTAGTCGAGCAGGATCGCGGGCTCGATGGCGCTGGCCGGCTCCGCGCCACGCTGCTCCGCGACGAAATGCAGCACATCCACCGGGATGATGTCGGGATTGACCTGTTGCGCGACACCGTCCCAATCGTGAAGGACGTGAAAGCCCTCAGCCCGGGTCTTGCCGTCGAAGTCCTTGACGACGCGATCCAGGAACACGGTGCGGCCACCAGCCTTGAAGCGATTCGCGCGCATGGCGTCGCGCAGCACGTGCAGCGACTCCGCCATCGTCTTCCCGCCAAGTCCGGCAACGATGTCCCGCCGGGTGGTGCCCCGGACCGCCGCTTCCACGAGATCGCATGCCTGAGAAAAGCTGATATCCATTCAGTAGCCAGTAGCCAGTAGCCAGCAGCCAGGACATCACTTGTCCTTCCGGCTACCGGCTACTGGTTACTGGCTACTAGAATACCCCGCATGAAACGTGTTGCCGCCGTCGCCGTTGCCCTGCTGTCAATCGGTTCGCTCGGAGCCCAGGGCCCGGCTCGCTTCAACGTGGTCGAGGCGACCATTCCGCAGATGCAGGCGGCAATGGCCAAGGGCCAGGTCACGTCTCGCCAGCTGGTGGAGCAATACCTGATGCGAATCGGCATGTACGAAGACCGCATCAACGCCACGCTTGCGGTCAATCCCAACGCGCTGACCGAGGCCGACCAGCTCGATCGCGAGCGCGCACAGGGCAAGCTGCGTGGGCCGCTGCATGGCATTCCGGTCGCGCTCAAGGACAACATCCACACCACCAACATGCCGACCACCGGTGGCGCGCTGGTATTTGCCGGCTACGTGCCCCCCTACGAAGCGACGTTGACGCGCAACCTCAAGGCGACCGGCGCGATCATCATCGCGAAGACGGGTTTGACGGAGCTGGCGAACTGGGTCGCCGGCAACCCGAACGCCATGCCCGGCAACTACAACGCGGTTGGCGGATTCGCGTTCAATCCGTACGATCCGCGGCCGGATCCACGGCCGGATCCGGGCGATGGCCGCCCCGTGCTTCAGACCGGTGGGTCGAGCTCAGGCGTTGGGACAGCGGCAAACTTCTGGGCCGGCAACGTCGGCTCCGACACCGGTGGTTCCATCATCAGCCCGTCGAACGCGAACATGCTGGTTGGCATCCGGCCGACGATCGGCCGGATCAGCCGCTACGGCGTGATTCCGATCACCGCCGACCACGACACCGCGGGCCCGATGACACGCACGGTCGCCGACGCCGCGATCATGCTCGGCGCGATGGAGGGTGCCTCGCCAGACCCCAATGATCCAGCGACGCGCACCTGCACTCCGCCCGCCAATCGCGACTACACCAAATTCCTGAACGCGGGAGGCTTGAAGGGGGCGCGGATCGGCGTGCCGCGCGCGTTCTACGTCGACCCGATCACGCTGCCCGGCGAGACGTCGCCGCGCGGCGGCGTCAATGGCGAGCAAGCCAAAGTCATGGCCGACGCGATCGCGGTGCTCAAAGCCCAGGGCGCCATCGTCGTCGATCCCGCCGAGATCCCGAGCGTCATTGCCAAGAACGCCAATGACAGTTTTCCACTGTTCGAGTTCTGCTCGGGCGCGGAACACGCGAAGGGCAAGGACCAGAACTGCTCCATCAATTTCAAGTACGGCATGAAGCGCGACTACAACGCGTGGCTCGCGTCGCTTGGCGCATCCGCGCCGGTCAAGACCCTGCGCGAACACATCGCCTGGAACAACGCCCACGCCAAGGGAGGGGCGATCAAGTACCAGCAGTCCCGATTCGACATCTCCGACGAGATCGACCTGGTTGCCGACAAGGCGCGCGTCGACGCGGATGACGCGAAAGACAAGCGGCTCAGCCGCGATCAGGGCATCGACGGCGTGCTGAAGGCGTATAACCTCGACGCGTTCATCACACCTGGCGGATCCGGCGCCCGCATTGCGGCTACGGCGGGCTATCCCATCATCGCCGTGCCGTACGGGATGGTGGCCAACGCCCCGCAAACCCCGTTCCCGGCAGGATTCAACGCCAGGCCTGCGCCCTTCGGCGTCGGCTTTGTCGGTGCGCAGTGCAGCGAACCCAAATTGCTCGAGATTGCCTACGCGTTCGAGCAAGCCACCAGGAAGCGCGTGCCGCCGGCCGCGACTCCGTAGCCGCGGTCCCTTACTGCGGAATGGCGGCGCCAGGCGGATCGCTGGCGCCGCGGGCGCGGCCGTTGCGATCGAAGGCGATTCGATTCGAGCGTTCGCCGGCCGTCGCTTGCGGGCGGCTGGGCAGGTCACTCCACTCGAAGTCCGGCACCGACACACTACGCTCGTTGAGGAGCGCGCCGGTCGGGCGAACGTCGCGGTTCGACAGATCCGCAAACGCCGGCTCGCGCGTGTTGATCCGGTTGTTGGCACGGACGTAGCTGTCGCTGCACGTCGGGTGGCTGCTTGGGCAGCCATCGTCGCCCAGGCCGAGCGCGAAACCGGCCGGACCATTCCAGACCACGTTGCCGGCAATGCGCAGGTCGTTGTCCGCGCGATTCGAGGTGGGCGCGCCGGCGCCACCGGCGTTCTGGTATTCACCGCCTACCTGAAAGTGCTGCCATTGGCTCGACGAACCTTCGGGATTGAATACGACGTTGTTCAGGATGAACACGTGCTGACTTGGAATCCGCACGAAGTTGTCGCCGTCGTCGACCGCGGTCTCCCCCAGGCACCGGCATCAATGCGCGACTGACAGGCCGTCCGCTGTGACTCCACGTCCGCTGCGTCACAACTGCGCGCGCCGAACTCCACTTCCATCACGTGACTGCGGCTGCCAACCCGAAACAGCGTGTTCCACGCGACCAGGATGTTGTAGCCGCCGTTGACGCCAAGCCCGGCACCTTCGGTGTCGTGAACGATGTTATTGACGACGCGGATCCCGTAGGCCTCGTAGTGCAGCCACGGATCCGACATGAACTGCAGTCCCGTGCCCTGTCCGGCCGTAAAGCCGCCGGTGCCACAGTCGTAAATCTCGTTGCTGTCGACGAGGATGTTGGCCGACCCGCCTTTGACGTACGCGCACCAATCCTGCGCCTCGTGAATGCGGTTCCCGATGATGTGCCCGTTCTGCACCGCCACGAAGTCGATGGCGTTGTCGTCGGCTCCGCTGATGTTCGAGTCCTCGATGTAGACGTAGGTCGACTGATTCACCTTGATGGTCTCGTGCGCAACCGGCCGGTCGGAGCCCTCCGTCGGACGGAGGCCGCCGTCGAAGGTCACGCCTCGAATCAGGATGTGATCGCACGATTCGCAGTGAAACACGTCGGCGGAAGGCGCCGGCACGATGTCGAGATCGATGAAATACAGATAGGCAACGTTTGCGATGTTGAGGTCTGCGCGAAGCGTCGCGGTGCCAGGGCCACTGGCCGCGCGGAACACGATCGGCGCAGCGGCCGACCCGTAGCGCAATTCCATGTAGTGCGGGATGGCCGACTCGGCGTACTCACCCGGCAACAGCTGGATCTCGTATCCCGT
This sequence comes from Acidimicrobiia bacterium, assembly GCA_038144855.1. GTDB lineage: Bacteria > Acidobacteriota > Vicinamibacteria > Vicinamibacterales > UBA2999 > 12-FULL-67-14b. The sequence goes on from JAYQOO010000046.1 coordinate 6,575, forward strand.
CGCCGTCAATGGCGACGCCGCGCTGTTGCGCGGAACGCGGTTCCAGGCCTCACTGATCGTGCGCACGGCCTCGCCGCTGCTGCGTCCAGACGCGCGATCGTCGCCGCGCGTGGGATCAACAAAGATCTGCTGCAGGCTGGGCGAACCGATGCTGTAGCGAGGCGTCTGCGCTGCCGAAGCAGAGGCCACAGACAGGGTACACGCGAAGAAAATCCAGGCACGAGACGTCAACGAGATACCACCGGCACTTCCGATTATCGTCCGGGGTGGGCCAGCCTTTAATCCCCCGGACCGGCAAGGGCCAGGAGTTGGTCGACCGCTTCCTGCAAGTCACGGCTGAGCTGGCCGTGGTAACGGCGCACGAGCGTGTGGGCCACCGTCTCGTAGTACCACAACGTCCCATCCCGCTTGCCCTGGAATCGCTGCCACACCTCGTCGCCGTGCTCGCGATAGTCGCGGATGATTGAGCGGACGTTGTGTAATTTGTCGGCCGCCGACACCAGGCAGACCGACGCGCTCGCGTTGTCGAGGTGCGCGAGGTAGTTCTCCTTGCGCTCGATCCACGGCAGCTTGTCCTCGGGATCCTCAACGAGACTGTCGCTGCAGCCAAGGACGATGTCAGCGACGGCATCGCCGTACGCCGCGCGGATTTCGGCCAGCGTCGCCTCCCCGCCGCCGTCTTCGGCGGCGTCGTGCAACAACGCCGCGACGGCCTCGTCCTCGTCGGCACCGTATTCGATCGCCAGCGACGCCACGCCGAGGATGTGCGCAATGTACGGAATGCCCGTTCCCCTGCGGTACTGCCCACGGTGCACCCGATCGGCGTACATCATCGCGGATGCAAAACGCTCGGTCGTCGTGAACGGCATGACTTGGATGGTAGCGCGAAACACGGCTGCCAACGGTGAGCCGTCGGCCCTATTCGTTGGCGATCACAAACAGACCAATCGCGATCAGCGCCAGCAGGATCAGAAGGGCGATCTTCCAGGGGCTGTACGGATACTTTCCCGCGATCTCCCCGGTGTATCCGTTGACGACGACTTGATACGGCCTGGCCCCATAGGTGTAGACCAGCAGCCAGATCGGAACGAGCAGGTGCTTGAACGTCCGGCCTGAAAAAACCGGATGAATCACGAGGTTACGATGCGTGTCGCCGGGAATTTGCCGGATACACAACTGCTCGAGCGTCGCCCGCATCTGCACTTCTGAATCGCCGGCGGCGTCCGTCAAGGCGACCTGGTAGTGCTCGACGACGTGGCCGGAAAGAAAAGCGGTGTCGTAGGGCACCACGTCGGCGGTCGGAAACGGCTCGACGCCCTTCAATAAATGACCATCGACGCCTGTCGTGCCGGCGACCAGGTCGTCGTCGAACACGTGGTCGACAACGCCGGCGGCCTGCTCCCAGCGCACGCGCTGCTCCTGGCGCATAACGCGATTGCCGTTGCTGTCGCGGCCCTCGACATTGACGTAGTAATAGTGCCCCGCTTCCGCTTCCCACGGGCAATGCGCGCGGGCGTCGAACGTCCAATACGGAATGTAGAGGCTCTTGACGGTGTCGACCAGCGCCGCCCTGGCGAGCCGGCCAGGCGCCAGCCACTTGCTGCGCCACCATCGACGGATGTCGTCCCGAACGCGATTGCGATCGACCCTGAACGGCAACACGCCTTCGGGTCGAATCGGCGACTTGATTTCCTCGTAGGCGACCAGCGCCGGCGATCCGCAGAACTCGCAGTTTTGTCCGACGCGGCTGGCGTCGTAGACCATGATCGCCCGGCAGCTCTGGCACTGCACGCTGCGGCGCTGCTGCTGCCACGCCGCGTCAGCGTCGGCGGAGTCGCGCAAGCCGGAGGCGAGATCACGCTCGGCTACCTTGCCGGTGTCGCGGTCAATCGAATACGGCGACTCGGTGCCGCAAAACGGGCACACGAGTTTCTGCTTGGTCGGGTTCCACTCGGCCTGCGCGCCACACGCGGGGCACGCGTGTTTTTCGAGCGCCGAAATGTCGTCGGTCATGGCGAAGGACGGCCCGCTGGAGGCGGGGCCAGGCACCTCACTCCGCGAGGTAGGCGTTGAGCGCGGCCCGCGTAATGCGCCACGTCGCCCCGATCTTCTTTCCTTTCAGCTCGCCAGACTCGAGCACGGCCATCACGTCTGCCTCGGTGACCCCGAGGACGCGCGCCGCGTCAGCCGGGCCGAGCAGCTCTGGCGCCACGCTAGGCGCCGCCGTGCCACCAGCAAACCCCTGGTTCATCATCTGCTGCGCTAATCCGAAGCCGACAGCCAACTCGGCCGCCGTCCCGGCGGTGCCGCCGCCAGCGCCGCCACCTTTCTCCATGCCCTGCGCCATCTGGTACTTGACGTAGTCGTTCAGGTTACCGATCGCGGTCATACTCGAACGCTTGTCGACGGCAGCCTCGACCTCAGGCGGCACTGACACGTTTTCAACAATGAAGCTCGTGATCTCGAGGCCGTACTTGGCCGTCACGGCCGGATTGATCATCGGCAGCAACGCATCCCCAAGTTCGCTGTACCTGGAGGCGACATCGAGCACCGGAACCTTGGCCGAGGCGATGGCGTCGGTGAACAGGCTCACGATCCGCGAGCGCATCGTGTCGGCAAACTCGTCGAGGCGGAAGTTGTGGTCGGAGCCGGCCACCTCGCGCAGGAAGACGGCCGGGTTGACGATCTTGAAGTCGTAGGTGCCGAACGCCCGGACCCGCACGACCCCGAAATCCGCGTCGCGCAACATGACGGGATTCGAGGTGCCCCACTTGTTGCCGGTGAACAGCCGCGTGACGACGTAGTAGACATCGGCCTTGAACGGCGAATCGAAGCCGTACTTCCACGACGCGAGCTTGGTGAGGATGGGAATGTTGTCGGTCGTCAGCGTGTGCTTGCCGGGGCCGAACAGATCGCCAAACGCCCCGAGGTACACGAACTGTACGGTTTGTGACTCGCGCACGATCAGTTGCGCGCCGTTCTTGATCGCCTTGTCGTCGTCCGGAAAGCGGTACGACAACGTGTCGCGAGAATCATCCGTCCACTCGATGACGTCGATCAGTTCGCCGCGGAGAAAGTCTGCAATGCCCATAGAAGTGATTCTAGTAGTTCGGGGCAAAAAGTTGACAGTTCAATGCGCCGTCCATGCTCAACCGGCGGCGAGCGTGGCGGCCAGTTCATAGGACCGCAGCCGGGCGTGGTGGTCGTAGATGTGCGCCACAACAATCAACTCATCCGCGCCGGTGTCCGAGATGAACGCGTCAACCTGGTCGCGGACGGTTGCGGGTGCGCCAATGAAGGACACGCGAGTCTGGTTGGTGGGATCGGTGCGATCGGACGGATCGCGCTCCCACTCCTTCGAAGGCGGCGGCAACTTGATCGGGCGCCCTGATCGCAGGCTGGCAAACGACTGGCGGCCTGATGACGCCAGGAACCGGGCTTCTTCGTCGGTGTCGGCGGCGACGATGTTCACGCCGAGCATCAGGTGAGGCGCCTGAAGTTGCTCTGAAGGTTTGAAGCGATCGCGATAGACCTTGATCGCCTCGTGGAGCATCTGCGGCGCGAAATGCGAGGCAAACGCGAACGGCAGGCCGAGCATCGCGGCCACCTGCGCACCAAACAGGCTCGAGCCAAGGATCCAGATCGGAACGCGAAGACCCGCACCGGGCACGGCACGCACCTGCTGGCCGGGCTGCTCGTCACGCAGAAAGCCCATTACCTCGATCACGTCGTTGGGAAACTCCTCAGGATTGGAGCGCAGCGTGCGGCGGAGCGCCAGCGCGGCAGCGTGATCCGTTCCAGAGGCGCGACCGAGTCCCAGGTCAACGCGGCCGGGGAACAGCGCTTCAAGCGTGCCGAACTGTTCCGCAACCTGGAGCGGCGCGTGATTGGGCAACATGATGCCGCCCGCGCCGATACGGATCGTCGAGGTGGCGGCGCCAACCTGACCGACCAGGACGGCCGTCGCCGCACTTGCGATCCCCGGCATGTTGTGGTGCTCGGCAAGCCAGTAGCGTCGATATCCCCATCGCTCGGCATGTTGAGCCAGGTCAACGGAGCGACGAAACGCGTCGACGGCCGTTCCGCCCTCGACAATCGGCGCAAGGTCGAGCACCGACAATGGAATCCGCCGACGCTCAACACTGACCATCACAGCATTATGGGCCGCGGGCCGGCCACGGCGCTGACCAAATCAAGTGGGAGACGACAACCGAGCAATGGTTCGTGCAGACTATGGGGCCATGATGCTGCTTCGCGTGCTGCTGGCCGTGCTGCTGCCGACACTCGTTGCCTGCGGCGGCGGCTCATCCGGTCCGACCAGCCCCATGGCGCCTCGCTGACCTCCGGCGTGTCTATTACAGCGAGCTGGTCAAGCAGGCTGAGCTGACCGAGTCGGCGGTGCTCGACGCCACGTCAGGCGTGTCATCGAACTACGACCGCGCCGAGATCCTGCTCAACGTCGCCGATCGGGGCGGACTGACGCCGGCAACCAGCAACGCCTTCATGGGCCTGGTGCGCACCATGGCGTCATCGCACGATCAGCGGCGCGTGCTCTCGGCCGTCACGGCGCAGGGCAATCTGCCGGAGGCGGTGGCGGTCGAGGCCCTGAAATCCATGAGTGCCATCTCCGGCTCGTATGACAAGACCGAAACGTTGATCAGGCTGATGGGTCGTGGCGGGCTCAGCGACGGCGCGGCCGACACGTTCTTCCAGTCGGCAGCGGAGGTCACCTCGTCCTACGATCTGTCGCGGATCCTGAAGCGCGTCACCGAACAGCCCATGACGCAGAAGGTGCTGGAAGGCGTGCTGCGCACCTCGGCTCGCATCAGTGGCGCGCACGATCGGGCGAACCTCCTCGAAGCCATTGCGGCGAAGATGAAGATCGAAGGCTAGGCACGCGAACTCTACATCAGCGCGACTCGCGGACTGGGCTCGTACGACGAGAACCGAGCGCTGGCGGCCCTGGTCCGCGCCGAAGTCCGCCGCTAACGCTGCTCCTCCGGCGCGCGCAGCTTGAATCGCTGCAGCTTGCCGGTCGCCGTTTTCGGCAAGTCGGCGACAAACGCCACCCCGCGAGGGCGCTTGTATTCGGCAAGCCGCTCGCGCACGAACTGCTGCAGTGTGGCGGCCAGCTCGGGGCTGCCCGTTGCGTGCGGCTTCAACACCACATAGGCAAACGGCTTCGACAATCCGTCGCCGTCGTCACGCCCCACCACCGCGCACTCCTGCACGGCGGCGTGATCGATCAACACGTTCTCGATCTCGATCGGGCTCACCCAGATGCCGCCAACCTTCAGCATGTCGTCGGACCGGCCGTCGTACCAGTAGAAGCCGTCGCCATCGCGATGGTACTTGTCGCCGGTGCGGATCCACTCGCCGTGAATCGTGGCGCGCGTCTTCTCCGGCTGGTTCCAGTAGTAGGCGCAGGTGGCGTCGCTCTTGATCAGCAGGTTCCCGACCTCACCGACCGCGACCTCGCGATCCTGTTCATCGACAATCTTCGCGTCGCATCCCGGAATCACCCGCCCGCTTGAGCCGGGGCGGACCTGCCCTGGGCGATTGGCAATGAACATGTGCAGGCACTCGGTCGAGCCAATCGCATCGAGAATCTCGACGCCAAACCGCTGATGGAATCGCCTGTACAACGCCTCTGGCAGGGCCTCGCCGGCGGATACTGCATAGCGAATGCTGGAGAGGTCGAACTCCCGGTCCGGCCGCTGGTGGGCGAGCAGCATGCCGAAGTTGGTCGGCACGCTGAAGAACAGTGTCGGCCTGGCCTGTTCGATCACTTCGTAGACGCGAGCGGCCACCGGCGCATCGGGCATCAGAATGGCGGTCGCGCCAACCGCGAATGGCATGTAGAGCGCGTTGCCGAGGCCGTAGGCGAAGAACAACTTCGCCACGCTGAAGCAGCGGTCCCCCGCCTGCATGCCGAGCACGGCTTTCGCGTAACGCTCCGCGCAGACATGCATGTCGTGCTGGAGGTGGACGCAGCCTTTCGGTTGCCCGGTGCTGCCGGACGAGTACAACCAGAACGCCATGGCATCGCGGTGGGTCGGCTCGGCCTCCAACACCGGCACCGATGCCGATAACAGATCGTCGAACGACGCGGTACTCGCCGGAGGCGTCCCGACAACCACGACGTGTGCCAGCGCCGACAGCGTACGCCGGTCGATGGCCAGAAACTCGCGCAGCAATGCTTCGCTGATCACCACCACGCGGGCACCGCTGTCCGCCAGCGCGAACGCATAGTCTTTCGCCCGCCACAGCGTGTTGAGCGGCACCGGCACCACGCCGGCCTTGATCGCGCCGAAGAAGGAGTAGGCAAACGCGGGCGTGTCCTGGAGAATCAGCGCGATGCGCTCTCCTGCCGGGACGCCCAACTGCGTTCGCAGCGCCGCGCCAAATCGATTGACCCGCTCGAAGACCTGCTGATAACTGACGCGCTCGCTGCCGCACTCGATCGCGATGGCGGCGCCGCGCCCTTCCATGATGTGGCGATCGACGAAATAGGACGCGGCGTTGAAGATCTCGGGCAGGTCGCTCACTGCCGACGTTGTATCACTACCAGGGCGGCAGCGTCTTGTAGAGATACTCCTGCAGGTACGGATCGCGGGACGTGAGCAGTTCCTTGGCGTTGCCCTGGAACTTGATCCCCCCGTCCAGCAGCATCAGGAATTCGACGCCCTCGACCTCGGATGCGTCCACCTTTGTGACCTCGACGGCGCCATTGGCGCGCACCGCCCGATGTTCGGCGATATAGAAGGCGTCGCGGATCTGGTGCGTCACCAGCATCGCGGTCACATCCTCGAGATCGCGCAGCTTGACGATCTCATCGTCAATGGTCGTCGCAATCAGCGGATCAAGGCCGGTGATGGGGTCGTCGAACAGCAGCAACTGGGGCTTTGAAGCCATCGCCCGCGCAATGCCGACACGGCGTCGCTGCCCGCCGGACAGCGCCGAGGGCATGCGCTCGCTGAACTCGCTGAGGCCGACGAAGCCGAGCACTTCATCGACGCGCTCGTCGATCTGCGCCTCGGTGAGATTGTGGTCCTCGGTCAGGCGGAACGCGACATTTTGCGCCACCGTAAGCGAGTCGAACAGCGCGTTCTCCTGGAACACCATGCCGATGTCGGCGCGCATTTTCAGCAATTCCTGCTCCGGCATCTGGTCGACGCGCAGGCCGTTGACGGTGATCGTACCGCTGTCCGGCCGCAGCAGGCCGAGCGCCAGCTTCAGGATCACCGACTTGCCGGCGCCGCTGACGCCGAACAGGATGCGCATCGAGCCTTTCGGCACCGTGAAGCTGAGATCGCGCAGGACGACATGGTCGTCAAACGCCAGCGACACGTGCTCGAACACGATCGCGTCCACCGGACCAGCACTCATCCTGCGACTGTACGACAGTTTGTTGGCGAATGCATTCCGAACTCGCGGCGCGGCGAGTATCATCAGGTCGTGGCCCAGACACCCGTCACCGACATTCGCATCGAGACGTCGCGCTTGATCCTGCGTCCGCCGCGCCTGGAGGATCTCGATGCGTGGGCCGAGATGATGAGCGACGAGACCACCGCGAAGTTCATCGGCGGCGCGGTGCCGCGCTCGGTCAGCTGGCGCGCCTTGATGACTATGATCGGGTCGTGGCACGCCTTGGGCTTTGCGATGTTTTCGGTGATCGAAAAATCCAGCGGGCGCTGGGTCGGCCGGCTCGGTCCGTGGATGCCAGAGGGTTGGCCAGGCACCGAGGTGGGGTGGGCGATCTCGCGTGATTGCTGGGGCCGTGGCTATGCGACCGAAGGCGCGATTGCCGCCACCGACTGGGCGTTCGACCACCTTGGCTGGAGCAATGTCATTCACAGCATCGACCCAGCCAACGTCGCCTCGCAGGACGTGGCCAGGCGGCTGGGGTCGCGCAACCTGGGCCCCGGCAAGCTGCCGCCGCCGTTTCAGAATTCCGTGATCGACCTCTGGGGCCAATCGCGCGAGGAGTGGCGAGCCTACCGGTCGAGCGTTCGCACGTAGTCCAGGGCCGCGCGCATCAGCGCGTCTACCACCGATGCCGGCGGCGGCTCACCGTGATCGCCGACGACGAACACCTGATGCCGACCGGTCGATTCGATGTGATCGTCTACCGAATCGTCGAACGCCGCCGCATCGACAGGCCTGGAGAACCACACGGCGCGCCATCGTCGTCTCAATAGATGTCCGGGACGGCCGGCGCTATTCCCGGGACGGAAAACCGCTCTATGGCCGCCGCGGCGACATTTCGAGCTGCAGGTTCCTGCGGGTCGACTCGATATTGACGACCGCGCGCGGCCATTGCGCGTTGCCCGTGAACTCCACTTCGTAGCGATCCGCCATGCGGCGGTGATCCTCGACCAGGCGCTCGGCGATGGTCTTGAGCTTGTCGGGCAGGGCGCTTTCGGTGACGATCGGGAAGTACAGGCCGTTGGTGTTCTGAACCAGGTTGCTGGCGATGTCACTGATCGCACCGACGCGCTTGCTGGCACTCGCAAACATCACCACGTGCGCGGCGCCACCACGCGACAGAAAGTTGTTCATGAAGGTGTTGTAGCGAACCACGTCCGGCTCGGTGCGGGTGTCGGTGTCGGCGCCAACGACCACGAACACCGGCCACTTCTCGGCCGACTTCTGCAGGAACCGCTGGTCGGATTCGAGCAGCGTCTCGAAGAAGGCGTTGGCGCCCCCCTCGGGGACGAATCGGGCGATCTCGGCGCGCAACTTCTCGCGATCGGCCGAGGGTTGGGTTCGCACCCGGATCTGGCCGCCGCTCGACACGAACGCGACTTCGAACTCCGGCGGCAGCAGGTCGACAAAGCCGTTCAACGCCACGCGATAGGTGTTGAGGATCGGCGACATTGACGTCCCCGAGTCGCACAGCAGCACGATCCGCATCGGCGCGGTCCCGAGCGTCGCCCGCGTGACGTCCCGCCGCGTGCCGTTCTCCGTGATCCGGAATTCCGCCGAGGTCAGGTCGAGAACCGGGCGGCCGTTCTCGTCGACCGCGCTGACAAAGATGCGCTTCGGCACACGCTGCGCCTGCAGCGCCAGCGGCACGGCGAGCGCAATAACGATCGCGAATAGGAGGAGGCGCCGACGCTGATACTGCGTGGCCATGCTGATGGCGCGCAGTATATATGCGCACGCGCGAAACGAGGCATTTCGTTCGCGTCACGAGTCCAGTAGAATTTATCGATACGACATGGGTGATCTGTGGCTTCTAGCTTTTGGCGCCGCCGTAGCAGGCCTGGTGCAAGGCATTTCCGGTTTTGCGTTCGCGATGGTCGCCATGTCGATCTGGGTCTGGGGTGTGGATCCGCTGGTCGCGGCACCGATGGCGGTGTTTGGCGGCTGGTTCGGCCAGTGCATTTCCGCCATGCGGGTGCGGCGCGGATGGTTCGTCCATATTCTCTGGCCGTTCGTGGCCGGAGCCGCGATCGGCATCCCGATCGGCACCCAGTTACTGGGCATGCTCGACGCCAATCGCTTCAAGCTCGTGCTCGGGTCCCTGTTGGTGATCTGCTGTTCGGCCATGCTGGCAACGTCGAAGTTGCCGAAGATCACGAGCGGCGGCAAGGCCGCTGACGCGGGTGTCGGCCTGCTCGGCGGCGTGATGGCGCCGCTCAGCGGCTTCAGCGGTCTCGCACCGGCGCTCTGGGCAACCCTGCGCGGCTACAACAAGGACGAGCATCGCGCCGTCCTTCAGAACTTCAACCTGATCGTGCTGTCGGCCACGGTGGCCACCAACGTCTACACCGGCAAGCTTCGCCCCGCGATGTGGCCGCAGATGGCCGTCGTCGCCGGCGTGATGGTTCTTCCGGCCATCTGGGGCTCGAAAATCTACGTCGGCATGAGCGCAAACACGTTCCGCCAGACCGTGCTCTGGCTGCTGGTACTGGCCGGCGTGGTGATGCTGTCGGCCGCGCTCAGAACGATGATGTAGGACCCGCCAGAAACATCGCGTAGGCGGGGTTGTTCTCCTCCCGCTGATACTCGTAGCCGAGCGCATCCAGGAACTGGGCGAACGGCCGCGCGTCGGCATCCAGGGTGGAAGAGCCTGGGCACATTCGGGCGCACCTTCAGGGACATCACTGGGGAAAGCCCGACCGAGTTGCGTGCCCGGGAGCGGGCCGCGAGTCACCAACCCGGACAGGTGCCACACTGCCACGTCGCCGCGGCTTTCCGGCCCAACCTCACAATCGCAGTTTCGGAGAAGCGGCGTCTGAAAGCCGACGATAAGATTCCTCCAGAATGAAGGAGGTCACAGTGAGTCAAGGAGTTAGCGTCGTCGGGCTGTACGTCCGGGATCAGGAGGAAGCCCTGCAATTTTATGTGGAGAAGCTGGGATTCCAGGTGCACACGGACGTCAAGAACGGCGACTATCGCTGGCTGACGGTGCAGCACCCCGATCAGCCGTCGTTCCAGTTGGGTCTGTTCAAGCCAGGCCCGCCGGTTATTGACGCCGCGACCGCCCAGTCGGTCAGCGAGATCGTGGCCAAGGGCGCCATGCCACCGCTGGTGCTGGTCGTCGACGATTGTCGCGCCACCTACGAACGATTCAAGGCCAGGGACGTCGAGTTCACGCAGGAGCCCATCGATCGCTTCGGCACCGTCGACGCGGGGTTCCGCGATCCGTCAGGCAACGGCTGGAAGATGATCGAAGCACGGAGGGCGCGATGAACGCCTGGACGCGCCAGATTCATCGGTGGGTTTCGATCATCTTCACGCTGACGGTGATCGCCAACTTTGCGGTCTATGGGTTCGGCAGCACCCCGCCGGACTCGATCACCTATTCGCCGCTGCTGCCGCGGTTCCTGCTGCTGTTCACCGGCCTGTACCTGTTCGCATTGCCGTATCTGGCGAGGGCACGACGATGAGCGCCGGGAGCGTTGCGAAGAAAATCGACCAGATGATCGCCAAGACCAAGGATTGGCGCGGTGAACGGATCACCGAGATCCGGGCGCTGATCCACGAGGTCGATCCCAACGTGGTCGAGGAATGGAAGTGGATGGGCACGCCGGTGTGGTCCAACAACGGCATGTATGTGCTGGCCAACCCGCACAAGGGCAAAGTCAAGCTGCAGTTCTTCCACGGCGCGCAGCTGCCGGATCCGAAGAAGCTCTTCAATGCCGGCCTCGACGGCGGCAAGTGGCGCGCGATCGACTTCTTTGAAGGCGACAAGGTCAACAAGACCGCCTTGAAGGCGCTGCTGAAGGCGGCAATCAGGTTCAACAAGAAGAACGTCGTCCCTAAGAGCAAGGGATCACGCAAGTCGCTGATGAGCGGTGCTGGCCGCGCCACCCGACCTAAGGCACAATTGGCCGTATGAGGTCCATCGTCATCGTCGGCGGATTCGCGTGCATGATTGGCCTGATCTGGATCGGCCAGGGCACGGGCTACTTCCCGTACCCTGAGCGAAGTTTCATGATCAGCCAGATGCCGTGGGCGTATCGAGGGGCAGCGCTGCTGGTCGTCGGCGCCGCAATGGTGTGGTACGGCCGACGCCAAAAGCGGTAGCGGCGGCCGGACGTCACGACAGGTTACGGCGAACAGGATTGCTGCAGCGTGTGCGCTCGCGAGCCGTCGCGGCCGGCGCCGGCCAGCTGCTCCGCGAACGTCTGCAACGGCACCGTATTGCCACCTCGGCCGACCGCCGGCACCAGTGCGAACATCTCCGCGGTGGCTGCAGCGTCATACCCGACTGAGACACAGAGTGCCGGATGATCGAACGGCGCTCGTTCGAACTTCACACGGTCGTCGCTCAGGGCCCTGAGAAATTCGACCAGCGCCGCGCGCCCATTCGGGTTGAGGCGAATGGCACCAATGCCATTACCGAGATTGCCCCCGGCAGGCACATCGCCGTTGCGCGCGTAGAAGTCCACCACCTGCTCGAGCGTCGCCGAGCCGCCAGTGTGGAAGTACGGGCCCGTGAATTCCACGTTTCGCAACCCCGGGGCCTTGAACGCCCCGTTCGCTCTCCCGCCTGGTGCCGCTGGGAACAGTGGAGCGCCGAACGCATCGACGCCGGCGGCGCCGGGATCATCCTCGATGGCACTCACGCCGGTCCTGAAGAAGCCGAGCGCCCGCGGATCATTGGCGTTGCCGCGCGCCGCAGTCGTGAATCCTGCGGCGGTCAACTCGGGGCCCTGATGGCATTCCGTGCACTGCGACCCGCCGGCGCGAAACTGCGCGAGGCCATTCTGCTGCGCGGTGCTGAGCGCGGCGGTGTCACCGGCCAGGAATCGATCCACCGGCGTGTCATCGCTAATCAGCGTGGCCTCGTACGCCTGGACAGCCAATCCGAAGAACAGGCCGAAGTTGGTGGCGATCTGCTCTTCACCGCCGCTCCAGTAAGCGGGCTGGAACGCCGCGGTGATCAGCGCCGGGTAACTGATCTCGGTGCGCAAGCCCAGGCCCGTATAGTTGGCATACGGTCCCAACACGCTGTCTTCCGGCGAGACTTGCTGCCGGGCCAGTGGCGTCAGCGACAGCAACTTCCGACCCAGGTCGCTCCACTGACGACCGGCGAACGACATCTCGGTGCTGTCGAGCGGTGGCCCAAGCGCTTGCGACGCCAGGCTCGACCGGTCGACGCGAATCGTCTGCGTGACGTAGCCATTCGGCGTGGCCACCAGCACGCTCGCGCGCGCATCGGCGGGCCCGAACGGGGTGTTGGCGTTAAAGAGGTTACTCGCGCGGCCGTCCCAGAAATTCCGCACGTTGAGCGCGGCATTGATCACACTCGGCGTATTGCGCGCCGTCACTTGCCGCACCTTCAAGCCACCAACGGTGAACCGGCCCCCAGCCCCGGCATCAGCACCAGCGTCGGTAGAGGCGCCCTCCGCGACCGCGACGAATCGCTGCAGCAACACACCGGCGGATCCCACCACATCTCGCCGCGCGCGTATGACAGCAGACTCGTTGTCGTTCGGGTTCGCGAATACGTGGAACGGGAAATCTGCAGCGGTCAGGGTGAGGTTGGCGAGCACGGCTGCCGACGACGTAAATGGGCCGGACAACTGGTTGGTCGTGCGGTGATCGGCGCCGGCGTGGAAGTGGCAGCTGGCGCAGGCGGTGCGGCCGTCGCTGCCGACCTGCACATCCCAGAACAGGGCCTTGCCAAGAATCAACAGCGCGTCCTGGCGCGCCACATACTGCGTGAGATCCGGCTGCGGAACGGTCACGCCCTTCAGCGTGCTGATCGCGTTGTTCCCGCCACGTTGCGCGGCAACGGCAACCGAGAGAACCAGTAGACCGGCGCAGACGACCAAGAGTTTGCTTACTCGAGCAGAGTGACCGTGCATCCGGGCTCCTCGCGTCACAGGTTGGACGACGCACGCATTGCGACTGGCGGTTGGCACCTACGCTCCAATGCTAGTGCGGATAGGCGAGTTGCCTCACTCTTGTCACAAAATCAATGGATCTGAGGACTGGGGGCCGACACGACCGTGCCGACAGGAGGGCATCCGGGTGAGCCGACACGGCGCATCGGCTCACCCGGATTCTTCAGGACGTTACTGCACGCCGGCCAGCGCGGCCACGGTCGACGCGAGCATCCGCACCTTGGCGCTGTCGCTCGAAGAGCCGGCCGCACCGCTTAGCTGCGATGCCAGCTGGGTCAAGGGCGCACGGCGATTATTCGCAGAGGCCTTCTCCGCCGAAGCCAGCGTCGAGCGTGCGGCCTTGATGCGATCCGCGGCCAGCCCCTTGCTCCGTTCCAGCTGATCGAGATACGCGCGCGCCAGCACGAACGTCTGCGGCCACGTGAACTTCTGCTGGTCCTGCGTGTTCCAGTACGGCACCTTCACCGTCTTGGCGGCGGCGAGTTCATTGTCACTGATCATCGGGCTCACTGCGAGCTCGTAGACGTCGAGACCGCGCGCGATCTCGGAGCTGACGATCACGCCGTTGTACCAGTAAGCCGACCACGATCCGCCCATCACCATGCGATTGGCGTCCACGGGCCCACGATCGAAGTATGCGATCTCCTTCGGGTGCGCGATGTCGGTCCAGTCAAACACCGACAGCCCGCCCTGGTACCACGACTGCACCATCACGTCGCGGCCGGGGATCGGAATCACGGAACCGTTGTGCGCTACGCAGTTTTCAAGCGTCGACTGCGCCGCCGGGAGCTTGTAGTACGACGCGAACTTCATCTTCTTGTTCGCATCGATCGTGAACAGCGCGTCCGAGCCCCACTCGTACTTATCGGTGGCGCGGCAGCGCGGCTGGCTGCCGCCGCCCCACTCGTCGCTGAACAACACCTTGGTGCCGTCGTTGTTGAACGTTGCCGAGTGCCAGAACGACATGTTCGGGTCGGCCACTTCGTCAATGCGCTTGGGGTTCACGGGGTCGCTGATGTCGAGCAGCAGTCCAAGACCGCCGCACGCGCCACCGGCCAGGCCGATGTCGCCGTAGACGGTGATGTCGTGGCACTGATTCGGTCCGCGCGGTGGGCCCTGCGGGCCGCCTCGGCCCGGACCTCCACGACCACCCTGACCACCCCGGCCTGCCGCCGCCGCGGCAGCCTGCGCTGCTTCGCGGTCGCGCTGATCGGATGCGTTGCGCTCTTCATTGCGCGGCGCCACCGGCAGATTCTCGAAGATGCGTGGCGAACTGACGATCGCCGCTTCGCCTGGCGTACCGAGCGGCACCTTGATCACCTCGATGCGGAAGCGGGCGGTATTCGGGTTGTCGATGTCACCGTCCTCACACCCGGGCACTTCCTCGGCCGAGCGCACGCCCGCCGAACCGGAAACGTAGATGTAGACGTTGCCGTCGTCACCGGCCTTGCGAACGACCGTGTGCGTGTGCGAGCCGCGGCAGGTCTGCACGGTCGTCACCAGCTTGGGATTCTTGACGTCGGAAATGTCGAACACGCGGATGCCGCGCACGCGCAGCTTGCTGATCGGCTCGGGCACGCCTTCAAAACCACAATCGGCGCGGCTGTTGGTCGCCTCGGACGACATGAAGACCAGGTTGCGGTACACCGAGACGTCGTTCTGCGAGGCGGGACAGAGGTATTTCTGCACCAGCGCCGGCTTCGAGGGATTGCTGATGTCGTAGATGTCGAAGCCGTTGTAATTGCCCTGGATGACCAGGTTGCCCGAGAACGCGAGGTCGGAGTGCGTTGCGCCGAGCGACTTGCCCTGCGGCGGCGACGTCGACAGCAAGCGCATGTTCCACGCGGCTTGTTCGGCATCCCAGCGTCCGGCCTTGAGGTTCGGCCGCGGATCAGGTGTCGGCGCCGTTGCCGACACCACCGGCGTCACCGGCTTGGGCATTTCAGCGGGCGGCAGTGGCGGCGGCTCCGGGGCCGGCGCTTGTGCGGCCGGCGGTGCCGGTGCTTGCTGCGCGTCAACCATCACCACCGTGCCGATTCCGAAGGTGACGATCAGTCCGGCGCCAATCAGGTCCCGGAGTCGTGATGCGATTCTTCCAGTCATCCTATTTCCCCTCCAACATCTTTTGCATTCGAGCAATCTCGATCTCCTGATCGGCCTGCACGTCTGACGCAAATCGATAGATCACTTCGTCCTGGGCGGCGCCGTGCGACTTGAAGAGCTCGGTCACCATGTCGATCGCGCCTTGATGGTGGCGGATCATGCCCTCGAGGAACAGCCGGTCGAACTCGGGTCCGCGCGCCTTTTCAAGCGCGGCCATTTGCTCGTCGGACATCATGCCCGGCATCAACATGTCGTGCTCCATGCCGTTGGCCATCTTCATCTTGTGGCGCGTCGATCCGGCATCGGGCACGGGACGGCCGCGGTCGCGCAGCCACTGCTGCATGGAGGCGATCTCGTCGCGTTGACCGACGACGATGCGTTCGCACAATACGGCGACATCCTTGCGGGCGCCGCGGGTGGCCGCCCAACCCGCCATGATGACCGCCTGTGCATGGTGCGGGATCATGCCGGACATGAACTCGACGTCGGCGTCGGTGTACGGGAATTGCCCGAGACCAGGCGGGGTCTGGTAGACCACGGGGGGCGTCGCCGACTGAGCGTTGGCGCTCGCAGCCAACGCCGGGCAGAACCCAACACACGCCAAGACGATCGCGACACGCATGGATGAACGCATGATGCGCGCGATTATGGCTCAGTTCGGCGCCACACGATAGGTCGCGCGGCCCGCATGGGAGCCACACTGAAAGTGAATGGCTGTTGAGCTTCGAAACCGGAATCCTACGCTACGATGGCGTGGCTTTCATGACGGGACCAGCCAGCGACGCCGCACTGACTGAACTCAGCCTGCTGAGCTCGCGGCTGTGGCAGATGACGGACTTGCAGTCCGGCCTCGACGAGATGCTCTCCGGTGCCATCACGCTGCTCGGCGCGGACATGGGCAACCTTCAGTTGCTGGACGAACAGCAGCAGGCGCTGGTGATTCGCGCACATCGCGGCTTCGAGCCGGCATTTCTTGATCGCTTCGCGACCGTTACTGCCGACGATGTGACGGCGTGCGGCAGGACGCTCCGCGACGGGCGGCGGACCGCCATTGAAGACATCACCACCGATGAGACCTTCGCCGCAATGCGGCCAGCCGCACACGCCGCTGGCTACCGCGCCGTGATCTCGACGCCACTCCTCCCGCTCGGCGTACTGTCGTTGCACTTCAGCCAGCCGCACCGCGCCGAAGAGCACCAGCTGCGCCTGCTGGATCTCTACGCGCGGCAGGCTGCGGACTTCATCCAGCGCCTGCAAGCCGACGCGGCGCTCCGGGACAACGAACAGCGTTGTCGCACACTGTTCAACACCATCGACGAGGGTTTCTGCATCATCGAGTTCTTCGACGGCCCGCACGGTCCGTTGTCGGACTACGTCCATGTCGAGGCCAATCCCGCATACACACGCCACGCCGGCATCCCGAATGTGGTCGGACAAAAGGTCCGCGAGATGGTGCCCGACGAAGCCGACGGGTGGGTCGAGCTGTATCGCAACGTGCTCGTCACCGGGGAACTCATCCGCTTCGAACGTGAGCTGGTCGCCACCGGACGACACCTGGAGCTGTCAGCGTTCCGCGTCGAGCCGGCCAGCCGGCGCCAGGTTGCAGTGTTGTTCCAGGACGTGACCGAACGGGTCAGGGCCGAACGGTCGCTGCGCGAGCGCTAGGAAGAGCGTGAGCATCTCCTGCGAAGCGAACAGGCCGCCCGCGTCGAAAGCGAACGCGCCAGCCGGATGAAGGACGAGTTCCTCGCGACGCTCAGCCACGAGATCCGCCCCCCCCTCAACGCCATCCTCGGTTGGGCCACGGTGCTGCGTTCCTCGCGATCGGCCGGCCACGACCCGGCACAGGGGCTGGAGATCATCGAGCGAAATGCCCGCCTGCAGGCCCAGATGATCGAGGACCTGCTCGATATGAGCCGCATCATCAGCGGCAAGCTTCGGCTCGACGTGCGGCGAATCGACCTGGCCGACGTGATTCGCGCTGCTGCCGAAACGGTGGAGCCCGCCGCCACGGCAAAGGACATCCGGCTGCAACTGGTGCTCGATCCGCTGACGGGCCCGGTGAGTGGGGACCCCAACCGCTTACAGCAGGTGTTCTGGAACCTGCTGAGCAATGCGATCAAGTTCACGCCCAAGGGCGGGCGGGTGCAGGTGTTGCTCGAACGGATCAACTCGCACGTCGAAGTCAGCGTCATCGACACCGGAGAGGGCATCGATCCGGCCTTCCTGCCGCATATTTTCGATCGCTTTCGCCAGGCCGACGCGACCACGACGCGACGGCATGGCGGACTCGGGCTGGGACTCGCCATCGTGTGGCAGCTGATCGAACTGCACGGCGGCACCATTCGCGCCAAGAGTCCCGGCAAGGATCACGGCTCGACGTTCATCACCGCGGTACCGCTCACCGTGATCCATCCAGAGTTCGATCCGGTCCCGGCACGGCGCCACCCCGCGGCGGAGGAAGCACCGCTCGCTGACGACAGTTGCGTCACATTGTCCGGCGTGAAGGTGCTGATTGTGGTTGACGAGTCCGACGTGCGGGAGCTGCTGCGAAGACTATTCGAGGAATGCGAGGCGATAGTCAGCACCGCGGCATCCGCCGACGAGGCGCTGGGCATCCTGCAGTCTCAGCTTCCCGACGTGATGGTCAGCGACATCGGGATGCCAAACGAGGATGGCTATACCTTGATCCGGCGAGTGCGGGCGCTGCCGCCGGAGCGCGGCGGCCGGACGCCGGCCATTGCGTTGACCGCCTACGCCCGCACGGAAGATCGGGTGAAATCGGTGGTCTCGGGCTTCCAGCATCACCTGTCAAAGCCGATTGAGCCGACTGAGCTCATCGCGGTGGTCGCGCGCCTGGTCGATACGCGCTAACCCGGGAAAAAGCGTCTTTCTGGCGATTTTCCCCCGCCAACCGTTGCGGTGGAGGTGGGTTTTGTCGTACGATTGGGGTTCTTCTCGCCGCGAGAAGTCCTGCCTGTTCCTCGGTAGCTCAATGGCAGAGCATTCGGCTGTTAACCGAAGGGTTGCTGGTTCGAGTCCAGCCCGAGGAGCCATTCACCTTCAATAACTTACGGTGTTCTGAGAGAGTACGCGGTTGCTCACTGTGCCCCCTTTTGTGCCCCCCTGCGTGAGATTCATCAAGATCGAGGTTGGCCATTAGCATGCCCACAGCGCGAAGTTGCGCCGTATTGCCGATGTGACCGTAGCGCTGCGCCATGCGAGCGGCAGTTGATGGACTCCACCCGAGCAGACTCGCAACGACCATCAGCGGTGCGCCGCCTTCGAGCATGCGCGTCGCGGCGGTGTGCCGCAAGTCATGAAACCGGCACGTCACACCAGCGTGTCGCTTGGCGCTTTCCCACGCCTCCTTCAAACTCTTGATCGGTTGTGAGGGGTCCGTCGCATAGGCATACACGTCGCCGACATCGCCCGCGATGCCATAGCGCTCTGAGGCGAAGACGTAATGCCCCGGCTGCTGTGGCGCACATCGACCATTCAGGAACTCCAGCACCGCAAACGCATGCTGGTTCAGAGGGATCACACGACCACGCCCGGCCTGCGTCTTGCTGTGGCGGACACGGACGCGCCTCGCCACGAGGTCCACATCGTGCCATTGCAACTGCAGGATTTCTCGGTAGCGCATGCCGGTGTTGATGGCAATCACCACAGCGGGCAAGATCGCGTGAGATCGACTGTCGGCGCAGGCCCGCAGAAGCGCCTGCTCTTCCCGTTCAGACAGCGCCTTGCCGTGGATGTCTGGTACCGACAGCAGCCGGATATCAGGCTGAAGGTTCGCCCAGAGCCGATGCCGCCTCAGAATGGCTCGCACGGAACCGATCTCGAGGTTAATGGTCTTCGGCGCCGCGCCCTCCGCAAGCCTGATGCGCTGGTAGTCCGCGATGTGCTCGGGCGTGATCGAACCCAGAAAGAGGTGTCCGAGCACGGGCTTCAGGTGCGCGAGATTGATGTGTTCGGCGCGCAGAGTCTTTGGAGACCACACCGGGGCTCGGCTCTGCATCCATTGCGCCGCAGCGGCCGCAAATGTCATGGGGGCGTGCCGCGTTGGTAGCTGATGGAATCCTTCCTCAAGTTTGTGCAGGCGCTGGCGTTCCACCCGCCTCGCTAATGGTTTGGATGATGTTCTCGTTGATTCGCGAATGACGGTGCCCGCCAGCTTGATCCGGAACCACCAGATTCGTCCTCGTTTAAACAGCATGGTGTGTCTCCATACGAATACAGACTTCCTCGTGCGCCATCGGAGATCAGGCATCGGAGCGGCGTCGGCGGGCGCGGGCGCGCGCGCCGCTACTTTTCGAGCTTTTGTCTCAGCCGCAACGCTTGTTTGCGACCCGCATCTCGACAGCGCGGTGAGCACCACTTCTTTTTCGAGTGCCGGGTGAAGACAATCTCAGGGCATATTGGTCTTGCGCATTTCATCGCGCGCAGGCCCGATGCACCCAACATCATCTGCAACGCAAATGCTGACAGCACCGAGGCAACCTCCCACACAACAGTCGGCAAGCGATTGGTTGATGTGTCTGGCTGCACGCGGAGCGTCGCCGCGTCCGTGAAGCGATAGAGGCGGTCCGGCTGCCCCAAGCGGAACAACGTCACGGCATCTCGAAATCTCTCGAGCCCAAAGAAGAACGAGCCTACCGGCTCAGCGTAGTGTTGCCAGAACTCTTTGGATAGCGGCTTGGGTAGAAGGGTCTCCTCTTGACGTCGAGGAAAAAATCGCTTGACACCATCCAGCCCCTCATCCTGCTCGCCGTCTGCCCAAGTCACGTAGCTACGGTACGTGGTTGCATCAGATGGGATACGGATCCAGTCCGGCCCGGACTGCTCTGCGCCTGGTTCGTCTTCTGGTCTGGCGGCCACTTCCAGCACTTGTTCCGCATGCCGGGTCTTTCGACTCCAGCAGCCACCCACTCGCTGGAATAGGTCCTGCGCGTAATACCACTCGCCTCGTTCGCTGTCTTCTTTGGTGGTTCCCGCGAGTCCGATTTCTGTGGCCTTCAGACTGAGAACGCCCAGAAGCCCATACTTCGCGCACCACTCGAGGACATATTTTTTCTTGCGTGCCTGAGGATTCAGGGTCTTCGTAGCCAATCGAAGCGCGGCCTCGAAGTCCGTGCCGTGCAGGGGCAACAAGACTTCTCGGACTGTTGCCCCCTGAACCGGACTGATAAACGAGTCCTCCCCTGAGCTCCCAGCCGTCCACTCATAGTGGGAGGCGCGCCACCATCGAATGACGGGAGCTGCCGTTTTGGCCGTATCTGACATGTCCCATGATGTCCTCTTTCGCATGGGACACGCAAGCCTGATGATTGGACTCGCGGTGGGACGGCATGAGGCCGCGGCGTTAACCACAAGTTCCTCGAAAGCCCACAGCGAGGATCGTTTTGTCTTGAAGCACGGAGCCAGAGTTATGAGTCATTCATCTCACGAAGTCGGCGATGCGTTGCCGTAACCAGCAATGGACGACGCGCCAATGAATCCGCACTTGAAG
>JAYQOO010000047.1:0-27351 GCA_038144855.1 Acidimicrobiia bacterium
ACGGTGCCTTCGGTGCCGTACACGATCGCGGTCTTGCGGGGAGGCTGCGTGATGACGTCCTGCACGACCCTGCCCAGCAGCCCCGTCTCGGTCTCGATCGCCAACATGCAAACCCGGTCGCAGTTGAGCCCGCCCTCCCGCAGCCACGACAGGCGCGCGTCGACGCTGGCAATGTCGCCCGCACCCGCGACGCCAGCGAGATACTGCCACAGGTTCAACGCATGGGAATGCTCGCCGCTGGCACCGCCGCCTCGGGCCGTGAACCCAAGATAGGTGTCGGCGGGACCGCTCAGCCACGGGTGCGCCTTCAGAATCCCACTCCAGTGCTCACGAAATTCGACGTCGATGGCCTGAATCGTTCCAATCGCGCCCGCCTGGATGAGCTCCGTGAGCTTCTGCACGCCGTGACCGACCACATGGTCGTAGCCGACGAAGACCAGGGCGCTGTGCACACCGGCCTTGCGAATGAGCTCATCCACCCCCTCCATCGACGGCGGACTGAGCGGTTTCTCGATCAGCACTGCGCCAGGGTGTTCGTCGAGGGCGTCGAGCGCAAGCGGCACGTGGGATTCAGGCGGCGTTCCGATATGGATCACATCAAACCCGCCCCGCGGCGCAGCCGCGCTCAGAGCGAGCTCTATCTGGTCATCCCACTTCCCATAGCGCCCTGGATAGAGTTCCGCGCGCATCCGATCGAGCGCCGCTGGATCGATGTCGCACACCACCACTCCCCACCCGAGACTGCGGGCGGCATGCGCGAGGTGATTGCCAATCGATCCGGCACCGTGGATCTTTATCCTGCGCGGCGTCGCACTGCTGTTCGTCATGACCGGCCCTCCTCAGCGGCGCCCGCGCCAACGTCCGGAAAACCGGCTGGCCTGACGAAACCGCGATCTTTCAAAAACCATTCGACCATCTTGAAATCCGTGCGCGTGTCGATGCTGATGTGCATGTCACTGCAGACCAGGGCTCCCGTTCGCGCGCCTTTCAGCGCGCCTTGGTCGAGCACGCATGCTCTCGTCAACGCGTAAGCCACGCCGTTGCGGTGGTAGAGCGTGGACAGCTGCTGGCGTGCCACGACCGACGCGCCCGCCGCATCGTAGTAATCGATCGCCCGCTGTTCGACGACCAGCTGCTTGAGTGGGTGGTACTTCGCATCGCTGGCCGAGACGGTCCAGACCGCATCCCAGCCCTCGCCGACCAGCATTTCAATGGCCTGGCGAACCTCCGCGGCGGTCCGAAGCGGCGCCGTGGGCTGGAGCATGACGACAATGTCGTAGCGCGTCGCGTCCAGCCGTTCCATCTCGCCAAGCGCATGCTGGAGCACCGGCAGATCGGGCACGCGATCCGCCGACAGCTCCGCCGGACGCATGAACGGGACGTCGAGGCCGGCCGCCCGCGCGACGGCGGCAATCTCGGCATGATCGGTCGAGACCACCGTGCGGTCGATCAAGGGCACCGCCCTCACGATCGGCGCGACCCACGCCAGGAGCGGTACCCCCATCAGGGGCTGAATGTTCTTGAGGGGTACGCCTTTGCTTCCGCCCCGGGCTGGTACGACGGCCAGCACCCGCCTGTTGCCGATCATCTCAGAACTGGTGCCGTCCCCAGTGATTGACCTTCGTCTTGCGTTCTTCTCGCTTCATCTTGTTGATGCGCTTGTCTTCGTAGAAAGAATCGCCGTCGATATGGGTCGTCGACAACTCGTCGAAAATGACGCCCGTGTCCGTCCAGAAGTCATGCCATACCCCTTGTTGAACCAGCACGGTGTCGCCGGGATAGAGGGTCCGCCGGCGCCCGTCGATGCTCATCTCGAGGATGCCCCAGAGCACGTAGAAGGTTTCTTCCTTCTGTTTGTGATAGTGGCACGGATGCCGCTGACCGGGAGTCTGGATGATGATCTTCTTGCAATAGCTGCGGTTGACGACCGTGACCAGCGTGGCGCCCACCTTCGGGAACTCGACAATCCCGTAGTGGTGGGAGAACTCGGTCTCAAAATCCGCGGGAAGCGCCACCCGCGCCTCGTTGAGCATGCGCTTCATCTCGTGGACCGCCGTCACCAGCACGTAATCTTCCGGGCTCGCAGGGAGGTCGACCTGATCTCTCATCAGCGGCTCGTCCTTCTGGAGCGTCACTTTCGTGGGGATCCCCCTATTCACGAAATACTGACGGACCTCTCCAGATGTGAGCTGCCCCTTTTCGCAGGGCATGGCGAAATACACGTCCGTCCGCTTGAGCGTGCTGCCGGCCTTCAGATCCTTCCTCGCGAAGACGCCTCGCTTCAGACCGTCCAGCGATTGCACCTCAGCCTCGAGCGGTGGGAGTCGTTCATCAGCGCCACACAAGAGGCGCGCGTGGACGGCGGCCTCGACCCACTTGTCGATTTGATCCGGAGTGGACGAGTAGCCATTCAGCTCGTGTCCGTCAGCCCTGAGGCCCACGTGACGCTCGAACATCTCGGCCTCCTTTGCGACAGCGACCTGCACGGGTGACAGCGCGTCGGGGTCCTCATGGGTCGAGAAGCCAATGGTGCGGCCCGGGTAGCGCTCTTTGAGCTGGTTGATCTGGTTCAACTGGAGCAGCTCCGGAGGCGTCGGATAGATCGAGACGCAGTGCATGATGGCGAAGTGCACGCGACGATGGTCGAAGAAGCTGACCAGATCGTCGATCTCCTTCCAGCTCAGCCCGCCGGTTGACGCGATCACCGGCTTGTTTGCCTCTGCAACGCGCTCCAGCAGTGGCCAGTCGGTGGCGGAGCAGCTCGCAATCTTGATGACGTCCAGCCCCATGCCTTCGATGACGTCGACTGACTCCTCATCGAACGGCGTCGCCATCGTGATCATGCCCAGCGACCGGACCTCGTTTGCAAGCCGCCCAAAATCCTCGTTGCTCAAGCGAGTGTCGAGAAACCGTTTCGGGTACTTGTACGGGCTCTGTTCCTTGTGCGCCGGATGGACGAACGTGTCCAGTTGACGAAACTGGAACTTGAGCGCCGCGCGAACCTGGCGCCTGGCCACGACCTCACCGACGCCGCGGATAATCCGCAGCGCGTGCTCGACATCGCCATTGTGGTTGTTGGCAAGATCGAGGACGAACAGATCGCTGAAGCGGAATCCGGTATCCACCTACGACTCCCCGCGCTTGGCGACCACTGTCAGGGCCACGTCACTCATGTACGGCCGGACCGGCATTAATTCGCTTCGCACCAGTTCAAACCCCAGCTCACGGATCGTCGCGGGAATGCCCCGGACGTGACCGTCCTTCAGAATCATGCGCCGATGGAGGGCATGCCCCAGCTCATACGACGGCTCCATCAGCACGAGGAAGCGGCCCGAGACACGGTGCAGTTCCCGAAGAATCGCCGGCAATGGCTCGGAATTCTGCTCGAGGCAGTTGGCGGTGATCACGACGTCCCATTCGTTGTCGGCGAATGGCAACGACGAACCGTTGGCCGCGCACAAGGCCTTGACGCTCACCTGCTGCCGCTGCGCCCACTGACGTCCGACGACGAGTCGTTTCTCGGATATATCGACGGCACCAAGGCGGCGCGACGGCGGGTCGACCATCTTCGCAATACCAACCAGTGTTCCGAGATCGCCAGCCCCAACCTCGACCATCGAGCCGCCCGGACACAGGCTACTGACGACGCCTGCCACGTACTTCCGCATCCACGCTTTCAGAGCGCTTCTCTTCACGAAGCAGACCTTGTTGTCGACAATCGCGAGGATCGGCGCCTGCATCTTTGGATTCTCGTCCTGGGCGATATTGGACTCGGCGCTTTTTTCGTACTTGCGCCGCGTCGATGCGCTCGTCCGGTAGCCGCGTCCGCCGACCCGCTGCACCAGCGGCCCGCGCACCGCTGAAGGGATCGGGGTGGCATCGACCATGGCCGCGATCCGCTGTCGAATCAAGGCCGAGTAGAAGCCACTGTTCACCTCCCGCCTCAAGCGCGCCAACTCGTCGGAGACGCCGGCGGTGTCAGCCTCGAGACGTGAGTAGTCTTCCGGACTCATATTCGGTAGGTTGAGTTCAGTCATCTCTGGATCTCTCCGGCGTCGGCAAGGCCGGCCGCTTCTATGATGTGATCGCACACGGACTCGAACGATTCACGAGGCCTCGAGTTGTCGAGCACGAGATCAGGCGCCAGCGGCGGCACGAACGGGATGTCAATGCCGACAACGTTCTTGGCTTCACCGGACAGGGCCCGGGCGTACAGCTGCTTCGGATCCCGCCCGATCAGCACGTTCATCGGCACGTCGAGGAACACTTCGAAATAACCTGGAATTTCCGCGCGGCACCAGTCGCGGAATCGCTGCGAAGTGAGATTGGCCGCGCAGACGATCGGAATGCCCTGCGCGCACAGCAGGCGGCACAGCCGCGTGAAGCGAAAGGCGTTGGCATCGCGCGCCTCGAGCGTGAAACCCAGGTCATCCCCGAAACACTGGCGAACTTCGTCGCCGTCGAGGTACACCAGACCGGGCATGCCAGGTTTCAGTCGCTCGAAAAGCGCCTTGCCAATCGTCGTCTTACCGGCACCCGAGATGCCGGTGATCCAGATCAGACGGCCGCCCGCTACTTGCGGCACACAAACAGCGGGCTGATCTTCGGGATCTCGCAGAAGTTCTTCTCCTTGATCACCGCCACGACTTCGGCGTTATACCGCTCGTAGAAATCCGGGCTCACTGGCGGCTTCCGCGCTTCGATCTCGGAACGAATGAAGCCGGTGACGTATTCAGGCCTGGTCACCTTGAGCAGATCGTTGGAAACGTGCTTCTCGATCTTGCTGAAATATTTCGGGAGGATTTCATCGGCGCGCTCGCTCACGAAGCGGTCGATGTGCCGATCGGGCGGGAAGTTGGGATCGATCTTCATGCCGAGCTCGAACACGTTCAGCATGTGCTTCTCGCTGTTGGTCGTGACGCTCAGGAACCCGTCCTTCTTCAGCACCCGCTTGAGCTCAGGCACCGTCTTGAGCGGATCGGTGTGGTAAATGCAATGGTGTGCGAGCACAACGTCGAACGATTCGTCCTCGAACGGCAGCGCTTCCATGTCGCAGAGACGGAACTCGGTGTTCTCCATGAATTTCAGCCGCTCCTTCGAGCGGTCGATCATCGCCTGCGAAATGTCTCCGAGCACGAAGCTCGAGCCGACCGGAAACTTGTAATAGTTCTCGGCAAAGAACTGCCCGGTCCCCGTGGCCGCCTGCAGCACTCGCACCGGCTTGGTGACCGGCAGCTTCGAGTACACCCAGCTGTGGAACGAGTAGTTGCTGAAGAGCGTGTGCAGTTCGATCCTGAACGCCAGATACTCCGTCGTCTTGTACTGGCCTTCCTTGATGTACTCCTTGGTAATCTCCATCGTCTCCTGTCCTGTTGTGTGTGAGACTCAGCGACCAGCCGGGGCCGTCACGGGGAGCGGCAACCGGCCCTTTATCAAGCGAACAAGAGGTGTCACGTCGTCGAGATCCTGGTCGTTGTCAATTACTAGGTCGGAGTGCGCGGGCGGCACGA
The DNA here is from genome assembly GCA_038144855.1 of Acidimicrobiia bacterium. Taxonomy (GTDB): domain Bacteria; phylum Acidobacteriota; class Vicinamibacteria; order Vicinamibacterales; family UBA2999; genus 12-FULL-67-14b. Next base: position 5,511 of record JAYQOO010000047.1, read on the forward strand.
ACTCGATGTCCACCCCGACCACGTTGCGAACCGCACCGTGCAGGGCCTGGCGATAGAGGTTCTGGTGATCGCGCCGCAATCGGGTCTCGAACGACGTTCGCAGGTAGATCTCGACATAATCCTTAATGTTCTCGCGATTCCACTCCTGCGTCGCGTGGAAGGGCGACTGCACCGCGCAAATCACATGCATTCCCTCGGCGCTCAGGTAGCGGCAGAGCCGTGACACCCGGCCAGCACTGATCAGCCGATCCTCGACGCCGTGCCCGAGATCGTCGCCCATGATGGCCCGAATATCCCCGCCGTTCAGGAAAATGACGTTCTGGTGCTCGTCGCGAAGCTCCCGATACAGAGCGCGGCCCACCGTCGTCTTTCCGGACCCATGCATGCCGATTATCCAGATTACCATTTAGATCGCGTCAGGGTCGAACAGCCACTCTCCGCCTCGGGCCGCCAACATTCTACGCGCAATCTCCAGGTCCGACGCACTGTCAATCTCGACCCACCCGTGCCGGTGCGGGACCGCCTGCACCGCGTGTCCGTCGTGAATCAGCCGGCGCAGCAGGTCGGTCATGAACATCTTGTCGAATCCCGGCGTGTCGCGCAGCGCATGGAGCGTCCGGCGAAGCAAGGCCGCGCCGGCGGCGGAAAACTTCATCAGGCCGATATACTGCGCCTCCACTTCGGCGATGTCCGTCACCTTGTCGCCGATCTTGGTGATGCGCCCCTGCGCATTCATCTGCAGGCTTTCAACGTCGCTGAGTGGGTCGTCGAACCTCAATGACCAGTAGGCCAGGAATCCGGTGTCGACGACGACGCAGATATCCGCCGGGCAGGCGAGCAGGGCCTGGACCACCGACGCCTGGTAGACGATATCCGTGTAGGCCACAATCGCCGCGCCGGACAGCTCCGCCGCCGCGCAGTGCAGCGACGCGACCATGTTGGTGGTCTCCCACCGCTCGTTTTCAATCGTTCTGAGCGGGACGGTCGGATGAGCAATCCGGTCTCCGCGGTAACCGGTGACCACTGCGATCTCCCTGATGCCGGCCGCATGCAGCGTCTCGAGCTGATAGTGCAGCAGCGGCTTGCCGTTCAGCTCGACCATCCCTTTCGGACGATCGTCGGTTAGAGGACTCAGGCGGCTGCCGCGCCCGGCCGCCAGAAGAATCGCTTTCACGTTAGCCTGCATGATTCCAGAAGCTGCCTTCGTTGAAGAGGCGGTCGAGCAGCGCTCGATCGGTTGGATTGATGGCCGCGCCGCGCTCGGGGTGCCACATGACGCCGATCAGCGGCAGGTGCCGGTGATGAAGCCCTTCCACCGAGCCGTCCTCGCTTGTGGCGAATGCCAGCAAATCGTCGCCCAGCGTGCCGGCTGCGACACCGCAGCGGTGGTACGAATTCACGTCGCTCCCGGGTCCGAGCAGCGCGCGCCACGACCCGCCGCCAATACGGACACGATGCCGCGTCGCGACGTGCGCCGTGGCGTCGACGCGCACCAGCCGGCCGCCATGGTGACAGTTGATCATCTGCAAGCCACGACAAATGCCAACGGTCGGCAGACCCCGCCGCGCTGCCGCGTCGAGCAGCCGCGCCTCTTGGCGATCCCGCTCCGGCGCGGTGTCCGTGACGTCGGCGGCATCGAGGCCGGACAGGCCGGCCGTGAGGTCGTTGCCGCCGGTGAGGATCAAGGCGTCGAGTTCCTCGACGATGCCCGCCACCGCGCGCGCTTGGTTCGGGATGAGGCGCCGGCGCCCACCCATCTCCTCGGCCCCCCGAAACCCGTCGTGGCTGATCGCGTCCCGGGGTTCGCGGTAACCCTGGGGATGGACCACGCGCATGGTGAGGCCAACGCGCAAATCAGACGCCGACCCGCAGCGTGCGTCCCGCGCAGTCGATCTCCACGGTGCGGGCCACGCGTGCCGCCTCGTACAGGACCGAGCCGCAGCCAATCGCGGCCGGGATCGAGAACTCGGCACACCGGATCGCCATATGTGAGTTGGCGCCGCCGAACATGGTGATGAGCCCGGCCACGTTTCTGGAAAACACCCAGTCGAAACCAGGGTCGGCGCTCTCGATCAGGACGATTTTCCCGGACAGGTCAGTCGACGGGACATCGTCCAGGCACACGGTCTGCGCCGTCACTCGCTTCTGCGTCACGAAGTTCGGCCGTGCTTGGAACTGATGCATGACGTTCAGGTCGTCGCCATGCACGATGACGTCCGGCAGACGCGTGGCGGCTGTCAGCGCGAACTGCTCCTTCGCCTCGCAAATCCTCGCCCGCAGCGCACGGCCGACGTCGTCGGGCCAACTGCGGCCCGCCCACCAGAGCAGTTCGTGGACGTTGATGTACGCCATGTCCGAGCGCTCAATGCCGTGGCGCTCACCGAGCTGACAGAGCAGCCGTAGCGCCTCGCTGACATTGCGGCTGAAGGCGAACTTCGCGTCTTCTCGGCCCCGAATGGCGTCGACGATGAAGTCCATGAGCCGCTCCGGCGACACAGTGAACCCGCGATCGCTCAGCAGCCGCCGCAACACTTCGCGCTGACTGCTCGACGGCCGGAACGGTTCGGGCGCGGCGCTGGCGCGCCGGCCGCCTTCACCCCGTGATCCCAGGTACAGGTCGGGCGCCTCGTCGTAGCGCGCGGAGGTAATGTCGTAGGTGCCGGGACGCAAGTGACCGTACCGTCGCAGGAAGGCGTCAACCGCAAGCTCGCCGCTCTGTGCACGCAGCAGGTCGGCAACCATATCGGTGGCGACTGTGTGGACACCACGCGTGATGGCATCCGCCTGGTCTGGCGCGAGCACGCCAAGCGTCACGAGCGAGCGCAGCAGCGACGTGCCGATGAACGCATAGCGCGCCAACACGGCGAACGGCACCACGCCATTCTCACGGCAGTCCACGAGCAGCGAGGCAATCGCGTCGAAGGGTGGCTCGGTGGCCACCGCATCCGCGCGCAACGCCAACCCGCCGACCGCCGCCATGGCGTCCGCGATCGACTGCGGGCGCTCGGCGACGATTTGGTCCGTCAGATGGAGGAGCGCCTGCTCCAGCGTGTCGATCTCCGCTGCTGTGAACCCGTCTGCGGCGAGACGAGCCTGGTGCCGGTCGAAGTCGAACGTCATGCAGGTCGGCACGATGTCGAACTCCACCTTGTCGTGCAATTCGGGATGCTGCTCCAATCGCGCCAGCCAGCTGTCGACGAGCCGTTCGCGCAGGGGTAGCGGCACCGCAGCAGGCACGAACGATCGGAAGCTGTTGCGCACGTCGATGTACGGGTGGCCGCAAACGCTGACCATCAGCTTCGCGCCCGGCACCGCGTGGTAGCCGATCGACGCCCGGGCGCGCCGCCAGGTGGTGTCGGTGACCAGGTATTCGTAGAGCGTCAACGCCAACGGCGACGGCGCCGTCGAAATCATCTCCGCCGGGTTCCAGTCGCTCATGTTCGACAGGATGGTGCGCGGTTCGGCAGGCCGGACACGGCTGGCGACGAAGGCACGGGCCCGCTCCAGGCCCGCCGCGAACCCGCGCGGCTCGCGATAGCTCCACTGCCGGGCGGTGGCCAACGGCCTGACCTGGAACAGGTGAACGGTGCCGTCAACTGTGGTGGCAAACTCGATGTCGAGACTGTCGCAGCCGGTGATCCGCTCCAACTCCCTGGCGGCGCGTACCACGCCGGTCAGTTCCGGCCGTTCCAGTTCGCCGCGGTGCTCCTTGTAGAGCACGAGCGTCTTCAGATTCTGACCGCCGCCGCCGGTGACGGAGTCGGTCGTCCCGCTCTGGTCGTCGTAATTCACCACGAAATACGGCGCGCCGGTATCCAGATCCCTCGTGAACGCCACCCCCGAGATCGTCACGTCCTCGAGGAAGGCCTGAACGAGCACCTGGTGCCGGTGCAAGCCGCGGCCACTGGTCTTCTCCGATTGGCGGTAGCTGTCGATCACGCGATCGACGGCCGACGCAATCGCCGCTGGATCCGCCGCGTCGACGCCGAGCACGGACTGAAACTCACCAGCCAGCGACTCCGTCCAGCTATCCTCGACCAGCGACGAGGAGCGTACGACGATCCTCTTCCCCTCGAAGCGACGGCCAATCATGTCGACCAGCCGTTCGCGTTCCTCCACCCAACGTCCGACTTCGAAGTGAATCAAGTCGGAAATCTGGGTGTCGAGAACGACCGACTTCAGGCGCTCGAGCGTCTCCGCTTTCGTGCCGTAGACGAACCGCGAGAGGTCTGCGTTCTCTTTGATGTCGGCCCAGTCGCGAGACACGTCGGCAGCGACCACGCGCAGGCCGCTTTCAATGAGCTCCTGAATCAAGTCGGTGACACCGGCGTCGCTCAGCGTCAGCGCATCGTGAAATGGCCGGCCGAGGAACTCGGTCTGCACGCGCCGCCACGTGTGGCGAAGCGCCTCGATCCCGCGGGGCGACATGTAGGCCAGACCGGTAAACTCGGCATCCGCCCGGGAATCGTCAAGGAGACATCCGATCTGCCGCACGCGTGTCCCGTCAAGCGACACCTTCTCCACCCGCATCCGCTGCAGCGGATTGGCCTGCTCGTAACGGCGTCGCCATGCAGTGTCAACGGCCAGCACGACGTCGCCATCCGTGGCCGCGAGCTGATTGCAGATGTGGGGCCGGAACAATGCGTTGGAATAGGTCAGGAACATTCCGGCGGCCGGCCGCGGCAGCAGCTCGATCAGCTCATCCACCAGGCCGCGCCCATTGAGCTCGACGCGGCGAATGCGCTGTCCGCCGGGGACCTCGATTTCCGCGTCCGCCGTGCTAAGCAGCACCGGCTCACGGACGCCGGCCTGGTGCAGCGAGAACAGCGTCCACTCCAGCACCTGCCAGCCGTCTGGCGCGCGCAGGCGGCTGGTAAAGCGGTGGGCAACTCCACCACCGCCATCCAGTCGCGCATCGAGCACGATGCCGGCTAGCGAGTTGTGACTGACCATTGCTGCTGGAGCGTGACGCGTGTGCGCGGCGCGATGTTCTTGTCGATGATGATGTGCGGGCCAACTAGCGAGTGGTCGCCGACCTTCCGACCGGGCAGGATCAACACATTGCTGCCGATCTGCACGTCGGCGCCAACGAACACGCCGAGCGACGTCATCCCGGTATCCATCTTCACGGCGTCGACGATGACCGAGACCGTTCCCGAATCAAGGCGCGTGTTCGACGTGCGCGCCACTCCTGCCAGCCAGACGCGCTCGTCGAACACGGAGTCGCCCACGAAGCAGAGCGTGCCGATTGCCGCCCGTGCCCCCCCCAGAGAGTTCTTGCCGTCGGCCGCGGCGCCGATCACGCTGTTGGCGCCGACGCTCGACGCACCACGGATCGACGCATTGTTTCCCACGAAGGTGTTGGCACCCAGATAGACGTGGCCTTTCAAGCGCGCGCCGGACAGGACACGGACGCCGTCTTCAATGATGACGTGTCCGGCGATCTCGACGCCGTCCTCGATCTCCGCGCTCGGCGAAATGCGCGGCGGCATTGACGCCAGCACCGCGTGGGTAATGGCGAGCAAGTCCCAGGGATACTCGAACCGCAGCGCCGCGCCACCCACGACCGGGAAGGTGGAGGTGGACAGCGCAGAATCGGTCGCCAGGTCGTCTGCCTCCAACACGACCCGGCCGCGTTCGTGGAGTCCCACCATCGCGTCTTCGTCTTGCTGTAGCGTTGGATCGTCCACCCACAGCACCGGCTCGACGCCACGCCTCTCGGCCATGAACGCGTCGATAAAGTGCTGATGCAGCGGCCGGCCGGCGATCGACAAGCTGTAGATCGAACGCGAAACGCCGAACGGATCCATCGCCGGTCTCGGGACGAACCGCAGGATGTGACGTGGCTCGCTCACCGGATCCATCGGACCAGCAGAAACGCCTCGGCCGCGGCCAGGCCGACCGTCGCGCCGCGATATCTGGCGAGATGCTCGACCGCCTCCACCGAACGTTCGTGCGGGAACGGGCGCAACTGCGACCGGAACGCGGCCATGGCGTCGAGCTTCTGCTGAAGGGTGTCGCTGACGTTGGTGAACACGTTAGGAGTGAACGCCGGCGTGATGCCGGGGGCGTTCCAGTTCGTTTCGGACAGGGTCTCGTAGGCCAGGATCTGTCGCACGCTCGACCCATCGATCGGTCGGCAGGCCACCATCGCCGACTCAGCCACCGCCTGATGATCGCGATGCACGTCACCGACGAACGGGATGTACACCGCCTCAGGGCGAAGCTCGCGGATCACCGAGGCCAGCCGCGCGTTCAACTGGAAGTGAGGCACCGTGTCGAGCTTCGCGGCGGGAAACTCGTCGAGAAAATGCGTCGCGGTCACGCCGAGAATCTCGTGCGCCTTTCTGGCCTCGGCACGGCCCCGCTCAATGAGCTGCGCGTCGAACAGGGCGTCCCCCTTCGTGACGATCACGACATGGACCGCGTGACCGGCCCTGGCCAGCGCCGCGATGGAGCCTCCCGCCCCCAGCACCTCGTCGTCCGGGTGTGGCGATAACACTACGGTTGTCATTTTCGGGCCTCGCCCACTGTCTCGTCTCCCATATCGGCCTTGTAGGGCCCCTCGCGAGTTGAGATCGCGACCCAGACGGTCCCGATGATGATCCTGAAGTCCAGCCACAATGACCAGCGTTCGATGTACTGCTCATCGAGCTCGATCTTGCGGCTCCAGGACAGCCGGTTCCTGGCGACAACGACGGGCAGCGACGTCACACCGGGCCTGACGGCAAGGCGGCGGCGGTGCAGTTCCGGGGCCTTGGCAACCTGTGACGGAACGGTCGGCCGAGGGCCGACCAGACTCATGTCCCCGACGAGCACGTTGATGAACTGTGGCAGCTCATCGAGCCCTTTGTCGCGCAGGATGCGGCCAACGCGCGTGATCCGCGGATCGCCGCGCCACGTCGTCAAGCCGCCTGGCAGCGACACCGCACCAGGCACCATGGTCCGGAACTTGAAGATCTTGAACACGCGTCCGCCGCGGCCGACGCGCTCCTGCAGGAACATCACCGGGCCCCGCGAATCGAGCTTGATGGCGACCGCGATCAATGCCATGGGAATGGCAAAGATCGTCAGGCCGACGAGCGCTCCGGCAACATCGATCCCGCGCTTTGCAACCAGGGACACGCTACGCATTATCGCGCAGCCTCCGCGTGAACCGCAGCGCGACGGCCACCTGAGCGGTGCTCGTCGATCAGCCGCCGGTACGCGTCGACCTGCTGCGCCACCACCTTCGACTCGTCGAAGAGCTCGATGGCGCGACGCCGTCCGGCCTCTCCCATGCGTCGCGCCAGGTCGGCATTGGACACGAGTCGGAGAATCGCCTGGCCTAGTGCCGCCGCGTTTCGGCGCGGTACGACATACCCGGTGACGCCGTCGACCACTTCCTCCCGGCAGCCGCGGATATCGGTCACCACCGCCGGCAAGGCGGACGCCATCGCCTCGATGACGGTCACTGGCATGCCCTCGCGCCACGATGGCAGCACGAACACGTCCATCAGGCGGTACATGGAGGCGACATCATCCCTGAACCCGGCAAAGATCACGTGATCGCGCAGACCCAGCCGATCGACCTCGTCCCGCACCGCCGCAGACGCCCCTCGATCGCGATCGCTCGCCAGCGTGTCTCCCACGACCAGCAACCGTGCCGACGGTACCGCGTCGACCACCGCACGCATCGCGGCGATCAGCTCGACGACGCCCTTTTCGCGAACCAGGCGCCCAACGAAGCCCACCACACGATCCGCGGGGCCGAGGCCGAAAGAGGCACGCGACGCAGCCGCTGGCAGCGCCGGGTCAAACCGGCCGGCGTCGACGCCGACGCTGTTGATGCGTTCGACGCGATCGGCGGGCACGATGCGCCGGCGGATGGCGGTCTGCTCGTCTTCGCCGCTCACCGTGAACAGGTGATCGGTGAAGTAGCGACCCATGACCGTTTCGAGCCGTATCAGTGCCGCATTGGTGATCGGATGCCGATGCTCGTGAAACCTGAATCCGTGGGCGGTATGCACGATCACCGGAATCCCAGTGAGCCGTCCGGCGAGCCGACCGATGACCGACGCCAGGGTGGTGTGGGTGTGGAGGACGTCAAACCGGCCGCGTCGCAGGAGCCGCAGCAACTGCCCAAAGACCACCAGATGCCGCCAGGTCAGTCCACGCCGAGTGAATGAGAGCGGGTGAACCACCAGTCCGGACGCGCGCATCTCGCGCGCGTACACGCCGTCGGCGCATGCGGCTTCGACCTCGAACCCTGCCTGCTGCAGGCCGCGGATGAGCGGCAGCAGCAGCTTGGCAACGCTCAGGTCGATGACCGTGAGCTGCAGCACTCGAACCGGCTTGGTCATGGCCGGGCGTCCTCGCGGTGCCTCAGCGCGTCCTCGTAGACACGCAGCAAGCCGTCGACGTGGGCTGCCACCGCGAACTCTTGCTGCACACGCGCACTCGCCGCCCGACCCAGGCGGTCAGCGTGTGGCTCGTCGGACAGCAGGCCATCGATCGCGCGGGCCAGGCTCTCCGGATCCTCCGGCGGCACGATCACACCGGTTTCCCCGTCGACCATGATTTCCGCGACGCCGCCAACCGCAGTGGCAACCGCCGGCAGCCCGAGCGCCATGGCTTCCAGCAGCGCGTTCGGCATGCCCTCGTAGCGCGACGACAACACGAACAGGCGCGAGTTCGCCATCAGCTCTGGCACGTGGCGACTGGCCCCATGGAACTCCACGCTATCGGTCAGGCCCAGGGTGCGAGACAACTCTTCGAGCCCGCGTCGCGCCGGACCGTCGCCGACCACGATCGCGCGGCTGAATCGACTCGGGATCAGCGCCAAGGCGCGAAGCAGGATATCGATGCCTTTCTGGGTATCGCGAAGGTTGCCAACGGCAATCACATCGTACCGGGGCTTGATGGCGCGCGCGACCGCGGTGCCAGGCGACAGGCCGTTGGGCACCACGGCAACGCGGTCCGCTGTCGCAGGAACCCGACTCACGACGGCATGCTGCACGTCACGGCTGTTGCAGACAATGCGCGCATAGCGACTGGTGGTGAAGCGTTCGAGGGCAATGTGCCAGGGCCTGGTCCGCCGCGTCCATGCGTTGTGCTTGCCAAGCACGTAAGCCGGTCCTCGCACGAAGAGCGAGACCAGCGCGACGAGCACCTCTGCGGGGAAGAGATGTGCATGAACGATGTCGAAGCCGCCGTTGCGGATCAGTCGCGCCAGCAACAGCGGCGCCCGCAACAATCCCCACGGTCCGCGAGCCTCGAGACTACAGGTGCGGACGTCGTTGGCCCGGAGCCATTGCTCGATCGCACCTCCGGGGACGAAGGTGCACACTTCGAAGTCGGCCGCGTTCCCGCCGCGCCCGCGAAACTCCTCGATCGACCTGGCCAGCATCGTTTCAGTGCCGCCGGCATGCAGCGCGTAGATCACCCGCAGGACGCGCACAGGTCATCCACCGACACGGGTCAGCCAGCTGGGTCGTCTGCTCGAAAGTATGCCGCCAATCCCCAACGCAACCAGCACCATCAGGAAACCGAACCGGGCGCGATGCATGGAGCCGATGTTTGGAACAATGAAGGCCCAGATCAGCGTGAGGACGCCGCCGTAGGCGAGGACGAACCAGAGTTCGAGGCGTGAGCGCCATCGCCAGACGCTCACCACGAGGCCCAGTAGCGCGACGTAGTCCACGATCATTTCAACGCTGACCGCCCGGCGCATGATCGTGGTCGACGCGAATTCGCCCTCACCGAACCATTGATTGGGAAATGGGGCCAGGAATCCCACCACAACGAGCCGCGGAAGATACGCCGCGAGTTCCGAGAGGCTCGCCGGCATCACACTCTGATCGATGGTACTCTTTCCGACATTCTCCCGCCAGCGGTAGCGCAGGCGGACAAGTGAGTACAGCCGGTTGTCGACCGATTCGGGTAACCAACGTGAGGCGGTCCATGGCGCTGCACCGACCGGCACCTCTGGCGCACTCACGGTGCCAGCGGCAGACTCCGAGCTTCGCGAGGCGGTCTGGCCCGGAATCGGGTCCCCTATCTTCCAACTGTCTGGTGGGCGCACACCCCCATAGGCCCGTCGCCTGGCCTGGGCGATCCGCAAGGCTTCCCCGGTGAGACGCTTTGGTTGCGGCGGCCGCGGCGAGGATTGGTTCGTAGCAAGTCCGGATTGGCTATTCGCTTCGCTGGGGCTCACCACGGGTGGGCTCACCATGGGTGGGCTCACCACGGGTGGGCTCACCATGGGTGGGCTCACCACGGGTGGGCTCACCATGAGTGGGCTCACCATGAGTGGGCTCACCATGGGTGGGCTCACCGCGTTCGCAAACGCCTCGCGCGGCAAATTCGGTGAAGAGTGGAGATACATTTCGCCGCCAAGCGCGTTCAACGGCAGCATGGTCGCCACCATCAGCCAGGCTAGGACCGATGACAGCACACCCTGCATCAGGGTAACTGTGTTGCGGACCCTGAGGACAATCATGCGAATAACAATCACGGTGGCAAAGCCAGCCGAGAAAATCGCAAAGATCTGCACCAGATACGGCCGCCCGGTCCACGCCACCGCGGCGCCGCCGGCAATCAGCGCAGCGACTCCAATACCGCTTCGTCGATTCAGGCCTTCCGGCCACCGCGCCAGCAGCACCCATCCGTACAGAAACATGAAACCACCACAGATCGAATAGGCGTCCTTGGTGATCTGTGTGTAGGTGATAAGGGCCGACGGGGCGAGCAGCAAGCTTAGCGCGGCGATCACCGAAATCCTCCACGAGGCAACGAACCGCCGGACGATACAGGCCAGCAGGAGCGTTGACGTGGCGTGCAACGCAGCATGTAGCGGTATCAGGGTCCATGGCTCCGGCGCGATCAACGCGTACAAGGCCGAAGGGATCCCGTGGAGTCCGTGCTCCCCGTAAGGCCGCAGCTTCCACGCCGACCACCCTTGCTCGCGAATCTGCATCGCCGCGTCGGTGATGAGACGATGGTGAAATACCCAGTCCCCTTCAATCAGCAGACCGTGACCTTCGTGAAGCTCGGGGAAGATGTACGGCAACGCGACCAGTTGGACGAAGGCCGCGATCGTCGCGGCGTAGGCAAAGAAACACCACCACAGCCGGCCCGGGCGGAGGACGAATTTCTCGAAGCGCTGGGCCCGCGTCCGCGCGGCCGTGGACTCACGCGCGCTGGAGATGGATTCGGCCACGGGTCCGCTCACGGTTGAACAAAGGCAGACGTCATGTCGTTGTAGATCTTCGCAAAGCTCGCGGTCTCATCCTCGAGTTCGCGCCGCTCGACATCATTCAAGAGCCTTGGCGATTTGCGGCGACCGATGTTAGGCATGCTGCCCTTGATGGCCTCAAACTCGGACTCTGCGAGTCGCGGCCCCAGTCCGAAACGCGCCGCCACGTTCCGGTAAAATGTGTGGTTCTGGTCGATGTCCTTGAGACGGAGGGAGTACACCCGCGACGAAGGTACGCTCGCGAGTTCGCGCACGATCCGTGTATTGGTCTCGTTCCAGTACCATGCGCAGCGTCCTACTGGTGTCAGCCGCTGCCACCGTTCGTAATCGTCACCGGAAGGCGTGACCCGGGAAAAATGATGATGGGTGTCGTGCAGAAAAGGCTGGGATCCAGTGGGAAGTCCGTTGGCGCCCCTGACCAAGTCCTCGACATACCAGCCCTTGTTCACCATCGACTTGACAACCGACTCAGGCTCTCGAACGCTGAAGAAGTAGGCGTCGGGTTCGAGGAATTGCGCGACCTGCTGCAGGCCCAGACTAAGCCATGGAGACGCCAGATAGACCACATCGTGGCGCTCGAACAGTCGGTTGATATCGGCATTCAGCCGATGAAAGAAACCGGCGTGATCAACCGCAAGGCCGTTCCATTGACAGTAGAAGTAGAAGCTTTCGAGCACCGGGTAGGGCTCGGCAAGGCTGGCGGCATTCTCGTGGCGGTTGAAAATTTCCGAAAGCCATCGCTTACCGCTCCGTGCGAGGCCAAGGCCCAGAACGAGCGTCTTGCTTGGAGGTCGACGAGCGTACCCCAGCGCCCGATCGTAGGGCCGAGGCCGCGGCGCGGTCCGGGCACTCAATGATCGGAGCACTCGGGTCACAATGGACGTCATGAAGGACCTCGTCCGGATCGCCTATCTTTCACATGCCCGCATCCCGTCACGCTCGGCAAACAGCGTGCACGTGATGAAGATGTGCGAGGGGTTCACGGTCTCCGGCTGCGATGTCACGCTGTTCGCCCGCACGGGAGACGATGCGGCCGGTCTGACGCCGTCGCAGTTCTATGGCACCACGGACCTCGTCCGATTGGCGTTCATCGCCGAGCACCCCTCCGTCGTCGGCCGCATGCTGTATTCGTGGAACGCCGCGCGCCGGGCGCGCAGCCACGGCGCCCAGTTCGCGGTCGGGCGCGATCTGGCCGGATGCTACGCCGCGGCGGTGCTGGGGTTGCCGGTGTGCTACGAAACACACAATCCGGCGTCGCACCTGCAGGGGATCAAGCGATACCTGTTCACGCGACTGCTTCGACACCCCAACTTCCGTCAACTCATCGTCATCACGACGGTCTTGAAGGACACCTACGTTCATGAGTTCGGCTTGGACGCCAGCCGCATTCTCGTCTTGCCGGACGCGGCGAGCGAGCCGGGGTCCACTTCGCGCACGCTGCCCGCAAATGGCCGTTTCACGGTCGGCTATCTCGGGCATCTCTATCCGGGCCGAGGCGTCGACGTCATCGCGTCGCTCGCGGAGCACTGCGAATGGGCGGACTTTCACGTCGTGGGTGGACGGGATGAGGAAGTACGGGCATGGCGCGACCGGTGCCGGGGACAGTCCAACCTCACGTTCCACGGGTTTGTACCGCATGCGCAGGCCGCCGGATACCTGGCGTCGTTCGATGTGGTGCTTGCGCCGTACCAGGCTCGCGTCACGGTCGAAGGCAAGGGAGACACCTCGGCGTTCATGTCGCCGCTGAAACTGTTCGAGTACATGGCCGCGAGAAGAGCCATCCTGTGCTCGGACCTTCCTGTGCTCGGAGACGTGATGCGGCATGACGCCAATTGCCTGCTCGCACCGGCGGGAGACCTCAGCGCCTGGCGCGCCGCCCTGCTCCGACTCAAGGACGAACCCGGGCTTCGGGCGCGTCTCGCCGATCAGGCTTACGCTGACTTCCGGCATGCGTACACCTGGAGCGCCAGGGCTGAGCGTGTCCTCGTCGCGCTGACGGCGGCCCGCGCCAATTGACGAGGTTCCGCGTTCACGGTACGTTCAGGGCCATGCTGTACTCGAAGATCAGTGCCCGCGTCCTCAGCTATCACGCCGTCGGCGCCGGCACCAGCCCAATGTCGGTGACGCGTGAAAACTTCGCACGACAGATGGCTGAAGTCGCCGAGCGTTGGACTCCGGTCGATCTCCACGCTTTCAGGGCCGCGCACCGCGGCGCGGCGAACTGGCCGGCCAATGCGGTGCTGGTCACGTTCGACGACGCGCTCGAATGTGTGTTCACGGAGGCGTATCCAATTCTGGAGCGACTCGGAATCCCCTTCACGATCTTCGTGCCGACGGCGCTGGTCGGCGGCGAGTTTACGCTCAGAGGCGAGCGTCTGCCGATGATGTCGTGGCCGCAACTTGGGGAAGTGGTGGCGTCCATCGGGGCCTGCGGCTCGCACACCCAGCATCATCGACTGGTTCCCGAACTGTCGGACGCCGAAGCCGAAGACGAACTGTTGGGCTCGAAACGCGAACTGGAAGCGCGCCTCGGCATCGAGTGTTTCTCGTTCTGCTACCCGAAAGCGCGGGTCGACGGACGCGCCATGCGACGGGTTCGCAACGCCGGCTACGAATTTGCGTTTGGCGCATACGGCAGGACGGCCTTCGGCACGTCGATGCTGCGCTTGCGTCGGATCCAGATCGAGTTCGACCACGACTTGGAGGCGTTTCGCCGGCTCCTCGGCGCCCCAGAGTATCCGCTGCGCGCCAGGCTGCAGGACGTCGTCTGGGGATATCAAAGTCTGGGGTAACTCGGAACGAACGACGGTATGCCTTGCGCGAGCAGGGCTTCGATCGCCAGCCGGTCATGCGACGCGACCGCTTCGCGCAGCCGCGCCAGCAGCTCCTCCAGCGGCGCCGGCAGCACATCCGACGGTTCGGACACACGCAGGATGTCCGGCTCCGAAGTGGGCTCGACCTTGGCGCCCGCTTCCCATAACGCTTCTTCGAGTTTTTCGCCGGAGCGCGACTCGGTGAACACGATGGGAATCTCGGCAACCGAGTACCCAGACAATCGAATCAGGTCCTCGGCAAGATCACTGATGCGCACCTGCTCGCCCATATTCAACACGAACAGTTCGCCGCCCGAGCCAAGACCTCCCGCCCGTAAGACGAGGTGCACCGCTTCTGGAATCGTCATGAAGTAGCGCTTCATGTCGGGGTGGGTTACGGTCACCGGCCCGCCCTGCGCTATCTGCTGCTGTAAAATAGGCACGACGCTGCCACGGCTGCCCAGCACGTTGCCGAAGCGAACGGTGGTGAATACGGTCGGTCCGCCCTGGCGAGCCAGCTCGCGCACAACACCCTCGGCCATACGTTTGGTCGCACCCATGATGCTGGCCGGCGCGACCGCTTTGTCGGTCGAGATCAGCACGAAGCGGCCGACACCATGGCGTAACGCCGCCCTCGCCACGGTCGTGGTCCCCAGTACGTTGTTCGAAACCGCCTCGACCGGGTTCTCTTCCATCAGTGGGACGTGCTTGTGTGCGGCCGCGTGGAACACGACCCTCGGCCTGACCTGCGCCAGCACCCAATCCATACGCTGCTCGTCGCGAATATCGGCCACGATCGACGATGTGGCGAGGTCGGGGAAATCCGCTCGCAACTGGCGCTCGCTGTCGAAGATGGTGTTTTCGCCGTGCCCGAGCAGAACGATGCGAGACGGGCGCGCGTGCGCCACTTGGCGGCAAATTTCCCGCCCGATTGACCCTCCGGCGCCGGTGACGAGGACCACGGCGTTCTGCAGGTAGGCCGCGGGCCGCTGTGGCATCGACCCAATCCGGTGTTCGCGGCGCAACAGGTCGGCGATCTGCACGGTTCGGAGCCGGCTGATCCTGATATCGCCGTCGAGCAGTTCGAACACGCCCGGCACCGTCCGCGACGCGATACCGGCCGACCGGCACGTCTCGGTCACGGCGCGCACAACGCCGCCGCCGGCCGAAGGCATGGCGATGATCACCTCGTCAACCTTGTAGGACGCTACCACCCCGCGCAGTTGCGCCAGTGGTCCGAGCACGCGGATCCCGTTGATCTGCTTGCCCTGCTTCTCGTGGTCATCGTCGAGGAAACCTACCGGCTCGAAACCACGCTGCGGGTTGCGCTGCAGCTCGCGCGCGACCATCGTGCCCGCGTAGCCGGCGCCGGCGATCAGCACCCGCCGCCCCGATTGGGCGGGACAAGGCGGCTTGATGGTCTGCTCGGCGACCACCCGGAATGACATGCGGGCCCCACCGATCAGCGTCAAGGTCAGCAGCCAGTCAATCAGCACGACCGGGCGGGAGAAACTCTCGATCATGCCAAACGCCAGTGCCACGGTAACGCCCACCACCAGCACGACCGACGATGCCGACACGGCAAGAATCACCGACAGCAGGTCGGACAAAGTCGCGAAGCGCCAGTAGCGCGAATACATGCCGAAGGCGAACAGCGCAATTGGCTTCACCATCAGGGCGGCGACCGCGAACTTGACGAATTCCGGCCGCGTGCCCCAGACAATCCAATCGAACCTGAGCGCGAACGCGCCGTACGCGGCCAGCATGATCAGGGGCAGGTCGAACAGCAGGATGTGGCGGTTTCTCATGCGCGTCCTACAACTCGAACAGACGGTAGTAAAGGAACTTCTGCAGTTCGATGATGCCGTTCCTCAGCCTGTCACGATCCTGCCACCAGGTGTTGGGATCGAACGGAATCAGCGTCGAGGCATGCAGCCGTACCGAGATCGGTCTGCCGTCGAGCATATGCTCGAAGGTCAGCCGCGTGCGGCCGGTGTGATAGGGCGACGTCACGATCGTCAGCGACCGGATCGGATGGCCGTCGACCCACCTGACGAACGTCCGTGCTTCATCGGCGGTGGAACCGACGAAGTCCGGCAGGAACACAATCGCGTCGCCTGGCACGCCCAGCGCTTCGAGAATCCGCTTGCGCCGCACCTCGTTCAGGTCCACGGCGATGCCCCGCGAAAGCAGAAACGTCTCGGCGTTGTCGCGGGGCGGCACGGTCAGCAGTACCACCGGCGCATAGCCTTGCCGGTAGACCTCGGCGGCTTCGACAATCCGGTCCAGGCTCGAGGCCGTCACCAGTATGGCGTCGCTACGCTGCAGCGGATCAACGTCCACCATCTGCCGGCCCGCCAGCCGCAACAGCGGGATGGCGAGCGCGAACCCGACCACGGCCACAGCGGCCATGATCGTCAACCATCGCGTGATCCGGCGACGACGGCTGCTGGGTGGTTTGGCAAGGGTTATGCGGATGGCGAACCGTGGTCGTCCGACGGACGATTCCAACCAGCGTGGCACACTTCGTGCCTCTCACTCACATCAGGCACGAAAAGCCTTTCGGAATCGCTGTCATATTCTGACTCAAATTGAAGAGCTGTCGGCACGTAATGACGAGGCCCGCGGACACCGTGCGTCGATGCACTCCTGATTGCTGCTGCCTGCACCTCTCTGCCTGGCGTCTCCGACTCGTCTGGCACCTCAATGCTATCTGTCATAGCTTCCTCAGGGCGTTTGGCTACGATACCCACGTGAGATGAGAGCGCTCTAACTGCGGCTCGCCGTCATACCGATAGGCCACCAGCGGCCCTCCGGCTCCGGCCGCCGCTCGAATCAAATGATCGTCCACGAAGTAGTAGCGCGGAATGCCGAGCCAGGCCGCGCATCGGACCAGGTCCGAATTCGAAGAGGCCACGGACGAAGACCACCGCTGCCGCGTGGCCGAGCAACGCCGCCGCCCGATCACGGCGGTACTTCACGATTCGGACGGTGTCGGGCTGCGACGCCGCCAGGCGGGAAAAGAACAACGCGGTCGGCGCCGCCTCAGCGTCTGCGGTGATGACCAGCAGGTACCGGCCATCAACCATCAGCCTGCCCGAGCAGAGATCGATCGATCAAGAGTGCGTACGCGTAGGCCGCCACCGCCGCATGCAGTGCGATGGCGATCATCCATTGGACTGCCGGCCACTGCATCCACCGCGGGAGGTTCGGCTCGGCCTCGGCGACAAACCGCTGATAGAGCGTGGGGCCGACGCGGTCGGCCCGTAGCACAAGCGAGCCAGGCTTATTCACGCCAGCGACGAAGAGCGAACCGCCGCGGTCGGGATTGTCGTGCGTCGCCATCAAGGCAAGCTCGGCCCGATCTCGAGCGTCGGACGGTGCATCGACCAGTTGCGCTTCGAACACATACCAACGGTCATGCGAAGACCCGTCGCGGGTTACGGGGAACGTCAACCATGTGCGACCGGGTTCGATCTGCACCTCGCGCGTGTCTTCGTGGACCGTCGCGAGTTGCTCCGGTTCCGCGCCGCTGGACGGGTTCGTTGCCCACGTTCCTGCGCTCTGCAAACGTAGCGTTGCCCACGTTCCTGCGCTCTGCAAACGTAGTTCGCGCAGGCCCCACTCAGCAATCGCGAGTCGATCATCACTCGTCTGCTGGCGAAGCAGTCGCCAACGCAATTGGACCGTCGCCGAACCGTTGCTCGACAATTGAACCCGCACAGCGTGCAGACCATTCCCCCGCATCAGGAAGCCATGCGCAACGGGTTGCCCTGCACCGAACTCGTGAATCTTGTAGGAATTGCGCCCCTGGATACTGAACACGTAGTCGTGGTCGAAAAACAGGACGTAGGCCTCCAGGGCAATCACAGCAGCGCACCCGAGAACGAAAAGGGCCCTGAGTCGCGGGGTGTTCATGGCACGCCCTCCCGCTTCGCCGTCCACCGATGCACCGCTACCGCGGCGGCGAACAACGACCACGCCAGCGGCATGATGCGATTGGTCTGAAGATCCAGCGCGAAGAAATTATCGAAGAGGGTACGCGCGAAGAAGGCGAACACGGCAAACCCTACCGCCAGGGCGATGACCGGTGCGCAGCGGCGGGCGATCGCACGCCAACTGGCGCGGAATGCCCATAGGGCGAACCACAGCAACGACGCCAGTCCCACGATGCCAGTTTCCGCCGCGACCTGCAGTGGCAAGCTGTGGGCGTTCTCCGTGCCGCCATGGCTGCCTTCATACCACGGCAGAAATCGGGCCCCGTAGCCATCGCGGTGCATCGTATGCGTGTACTCCCGCGGGCCGACACCGACCAGCGGGTGATCGAGGAAGATCTGCCACGCCGCCCGCCATATGGGCGCGCGATCAAGCACCCGTGCGCTCGGGGACCATGGCGACGACAGCACGGCCGCGCACAGGATCGCCATCGCGACGCCGCCGGCCATCACCTGCCGCCGACTCACACGAGGTCGTGGCAACAGGGTGGCCAGCATGCCCGCGATGGTCACTGCCATCACCAAAATGCCGCTGCGTGAGCCGTTGAACCATGCAGCAGCCGTTACAAACACTGCCAGCACGATGCCACTCGCGATCCGGACTGCCGTGCCGCCGCGGATGGCAAGACTCAAACACATCGGGAGTCCAAGGGTGAAGACGAGTCCCAGTTGATGTAGTCCTGACCATTGGCCTACCGATGGGATGGACGTTCGGCCGTTACGGGCGTAGATGACGTTGGTCGACGCACGGTCGAACAGCAATTGCGTCGCGATCACCATGACCGCAATCACCATCGCAGCAATGAACCACGCCTGCCGAGCCGGCGTACGCAGCACGTAGGCCGCACCAAACACGAATACCAGCATGTACAGCAGATAGTCGACGGGTCCGAACACGATGTTCCACGTGAAGCCGCTGTCGAGATTCGCGAGGGTCCAGTTGTGAATCAGTGAGGAGACGAGACCGGCGAGTGCATAGCCGACGAGGCCTAGCGGGAAACCTCGGCGCGCATCGGGATCAAGGACGCACGCGACGGCGCCTATGACGCCGACCCACAACGCTTCGACGTGGAACGGCTGAAAGTCACCGAACATCACCTGCCAGCCGAGCCAGACACAGCCAATCAGAGCCGCAACGTCGACAATCGACGCCAGACTCCTGCGCAGAAGTAGCAGGCTCTCGTTCATGGAATCGGGGCGTCCTGCACGCAATACCGAGCCACGGCGGCCGTCTCACCGCGCACCACAATGCAGCCTTCCTTCAGGAAGATCGTCCGTTCGCAGAAACTCTGCGACGCGCGTCCGGACGCGGTCATGATCGCCCACGCTGCGCGCTGACGCGCTGCTCCAGACGCCTTCGATGAATTTCCCAAGACACCAGTTCTCCTAACCCGATCACGTGCCGCTGACGTTCCCCGCTGTCAGCAGGCCGCTGAAGCGCCCCGCGTCGTCCACGAACAGGACGATGCCGGCGTGGGTTTTGGCAAATCTCGCAACGCGGTCGCGCACGGACGCGTCGCGACGAACGATGAAGTGATTGACGTCAGACATGCTTGAGCGTCGAGCGGTGATCAACCGGCGACGATTGTTCGGATGGTCGCGGCCACGCGATCGACGTCGGACTTCTCGAGTTGCATGTGCATCGGCAGCGACATCACGCGGTCGCTGGCGGCACGCGCCTTCGGGCACGGCGGCTGATCCGCATACATCGGGTAGAACGCGTTGTCGCGATAGTGCACGCCGGGGTAGATCTTCTCGGCATTGAGCTTGACCATCACCTCATCGCGATCGTCGACGAGGACCTGGTACAGATGCCGTGCGGACTCGCAGCCCGGGCCGACAGTAGCCCGGCCCACACCCTCGGCGCCGGCGAACGCCTCGTCATACCAGGCGGCAATCTGTCGCCGTTGCGCATTGTCGGCGTCGAGGTAGCGAAGGCCGACCAGGCCGAGCGCCGCCATGATCGAGTTGCCGTGGTACTTGAAGCCGACGTGCTCGACTTGATAGTGCCACTTGTAGGTCGAGTCACTGGACGTTCTCGAGAAGGTGTCCTTGTCGATGCCGAGCCATGACCAGCGCCGGGCGGCGGCGTCCATGGCGGCGTCGGCGCAACAGATCATCCCGCCGTCGGCCATCGGCAGGTTCTTCACGGCGTGGAAACTGAAGACAGTGATGTCGCCTTCGGTGCCGACGTGCCGCCCATTCAGCCGAGTGCCAGCCATGTGGGCGGCATCGAGGATCAGCCGAAGGCCGCGCTTCTTGCACAGCGCCACGACGTCCGGCAAACGTCCCGTGTTGCCACCAAGGCCAACGAAGATCACCGCCCGCGTCCGCGGCGTGATGCGCGCCTCGATCGACGCCGGGTCCATGCACAGGTGCTCGTCGACGTCGGCAAACACCGGCTTGAGGTTCTCATACAGCACCGCGTGGTTCGACGATACGAACGTCAGCGGCGTCGTGATGATCTCGTCGCCGTCGACCCACCCGTACTGCTCCTTCAGCAGCCGCACGGCGAGGTGCAGTCCGGCCGTGGCCGAGCTCAGGAAGTGCGCGTGCTCGAGGCCGGTGTAGGTCTTCCAGGCGGACTCGAATTCGAGGGTCTTGAACCCAAGACCGGTCCATCCCTTCTCGAGACACTCACCCATCTCACTGAGGCACTCATCTACGCGGTAGGTCGGCACAAACAGCTGTATGGGCTTCATGGACTTTCTCGACTAGGCGGATTGAAATCGAAACACGCGGCGCGCGCGCCGTTCGACGGCGGCGGTCAGCCGATCAACAAATTCCTGGGTGGCACGCCACGCCCGCACAGCCGGTCCCGGCAGCGTCCGGCGGTGGTGCGTAGACCTGGCGGCCAGCAGCGCGCCATATCCCTGGACGACGTGGGTGGCATGGTGCGCCCACGACAGGCGCTGGGCGGCCGCGCGAATGCTCGCAACCTGACGCTCGGGATCGCGCTGCAATCGCTCGACCAAGTCGGCAAACGGCGCCACGCGCCACTCCTCGCCGGCGTCCACTCCGGGCAAGGTCTCCGCCAGCGGGCCGAAGCGCACAAACGCGGCAGGCGTTCCGAACGACGCCGCTTCGAACGGCACCAGGCCGAATCCCTCGGCGCAGGTCGGATACAGCACCACCTCGGCGTGGGTCAGCAACCAATTGCGCTCGTCGCCGGACACAGCAGCGAGCCTGACGATCCTCGAGGCGTAGTCGCCGGCGCCCGTTATTTCGTAGTCGTAGGACGATCCGCAGTCCAGATGGAAGCCGGCCAGCACCAGAGAGCCCTGGTAACCGCGCTCGCACAATTCGGCAAACACACGGACGGCGAAGTCGCGGTTCTTGTGGGCGAAGTCATTGCCGAGCACGAGCAAGAATGGCGAGCCATTGAGCGCGGTCAGCGCGGGCGGCATCACCGTGGCTCCGGCATCACGATCGAGATGGTCGGTTCCCAACTCGATGGCATGCGCCGGCGTGCTGAGGCGCGCGCCGAACTGCCAGTCGGCGCGCCGCGCCACCGCACGTGAAATGGCAAACACGCCGTCGGCAAGTGCGACTTGCTCGTCGAATCGCGCTCGATGGCGACGCCACGCGCGGTGCGATTCGTGGTACGCGGCAATGTCGTAGGCGATGAAGTCCAGCAGGGTCATTACGACCACGCCGCCCACCTGGCGGTAGCGCGCGAAGTCGACCTGGTCGTCCGGCTGGTAGGGCCGATGCAGCACGTCGACGACCGGGCCGGGCTGCGCCAGCGCATCGGCCCACGTCAGCCCGGTGATCTTGGCGACGTTCTGGAGGCGCGA
>JAYQOO010000048.1:0-23648 GCA_038144855.1 Acidimicrobiia bacterium
TGGCCTGCCGGTCGCGGGGGAACTGCCGCGGATCCTTGCGGCCCGCTTTCGCCTGTTCATCGAGGAACGACTGATACACCCACGCCACCGCGTTGCTGCGCGGCGCGCGCAACGCGCCGGTCGGCACGCCGAGCGGCATCAGCGTGGCCTCGATCGCGAAGTTGGGGACGAAGCCGCTCGGAAACTCCGTGTTGGGAATGTTCGCCGACTGCGCAAACGTGTTCGGCGCGTTGGCGGGAGGATTCATCGGGCCGTAGCTGACGAAGTGACCGCGCCACGCGGTGATCTTGCCGGCCGCGTCGACGCCGCCCTTGAGGAAGTGGAATCCCCCTGGGCGATAGAAGTCGTGGCGCATGTCGTCTTCGCGCGTCCACAACAGCTTCACCGGCCCGCCGCCGATGGTCTTCGAGATGTGCGCGACTTCGACCGCGTAGTCGTTCGACAGCCGGCGCCCGAATCCGCCGCCGGCCTGCAGCATGTGATGGGTGATGTCCTCGTCGCGCAGGTTGAACAGTTGCTTCAACATGTCGCGGCCGCGCTGTGGCGTCTGGCTGGGCGACCAGAGCTCAAGTTTGCCGCCTTGCCACTGTGCGGCGCAGTTCTGCGGCTCGATTGCGGCGTGCGAAATGAAGGGATACGAATAGGCGCCTTCGACAACCTTGGCCGCAGACTTCAACGCCGTGTCCGGATCGCCATCATTGCCGACCGTGAAGGCCGGCGTCTGCGTGGACAGTTCCAGCGCGCGCTTCGCGAAGCCGGCGCTGCTCTGCGCGGCGGTCGGGCCTTCGTTCCACTTCACGACCAGCTTGCGCCGAGCGCTTTCCGCCTGCCACCAGGTGTCGGCCACGATCGCCACGCCGCCAAGCAGGCTCGTCAGGTCCGAACCGCCTTCAACGATGAACGCGTGCTTCACGCCCGGTTGTGACTTGATCAGGTCGAGGTTGGCACTTTCCACCTTCCCGCCGAACACCGGGCACTTCTCGAACACGGCGAACAGCATGCCGGGCAGCGTGAAGTCGATCGAGAAGATCGGCTTGCCCATCGTCATCGCCTTGACGTCGACGCCGTGCGTCGGCTTGCCAACGATCGTGTAGTCCCTGGGGTCCTTCAGTGCGACGGTGCGAAGGTCCGGGGGGGCGAGGGTGCTCGCCTTCGTCGCGAGTTCGCCGTAAGTCGCGCTCCGATTCGACGCGGCGTGCCGCACGCGTCCGGCTGCGGTCGTGACCTCGGTCACCGGCACGTTCCACGTCTGGGCCGCCGCGGTCATCAACATCTGACGGCCTGCGGCGCCCGCGCGGCGCAACGGCTCCCAATTCGTCGGCGTGCTGGTGCTGCCGCCGGCGTTCTGGGGGCCGTACTTCACCGTGTCGAGATCGCCCTGCACGATGCGCACGTTGCTCCACTCGACGCCGAGCTCTTCGGCGATCAGCATCGGCAGCGAGGTCTTGACGCCCTGGCCGATCTCGGGATTCTTGGCGATGATCGTGACGATGTTGTCGGGCGTGATCTTGATGAAGGCGTTTGGCGTGAAGTCGCCACCCGCCTGTGCGAGCACGGCGTCCATCCCCTCGACGGCAGTGGCGATCATCAACCCGCCGCCGGCCAGCGCCGAGACCTGAAGGAACGAACGACGGGAAAGGTGAGTCGTCATGACTTATTCCTTTCCGCCGCGCGCCGCGGCAGCCTGCGTGTTGGTGGTCGTCGCGCCGGCGGCCTTGTGGATCGCCTCGCGAATGCGGATGTAGGTGGCACACCGGCAGATGTTGCCGTTCATGGCGTTATCGATGTCTTCATCAGTCGGGCGCGGCTTCTGGTTCAGCAACGCCACGGCGGACATGATCTGTCCGGCCTGGCAGTAGCCGCACTGCGGCACGTCGATCTCCTGCCACGCCAGCTGCACGGGATGCGTGCCGTCGGCCGACAGCCCTTCGATCGTGGTGATGGTGCGACCGGCGGCGGCCGACACCCGGGTCTGGCACGACCGGGTGGGCTTGCCGTCAATGTGGACCGTGCACGCCCCGCAGGCGCCGACGCCGCAGCCGTACTTGGTGCCCTTGAGGTTGAGGATGTCGCGCAGCGCCCAGAGCAGCGGCATGTCCGCCGGTGCATCGACGCTGGCCTGCTTGCCGTTCACGGTCAGGGTATAGGCCATAACAGACAGAGAATACGAGCGATCGGGTCATTTCGTATACCCGGCCAAACCACCAGAATCGTCCCGGGATTTCCGGCGCTGCCATACGGAAATCTGGTGGGATTCCGAATTTGTATTCTTTCGTAATCCGCCGTATATTTTCGCGATCTCCGTTTGGGAGACCTCTGCCTCGGGAAGGAGAGCTAGAGATGAGCCGGATCGTCACATCGCTCGGGTTGTTCACTGTTTTGGCGTTGCCCATGACCGCGGCAGCCCAGTCGCCGACCTTTACGAAGGACATCGCCCCGATTTTCCAGAAGAAGTGTGAGGCGTGCCACCGGCCCGACTCGATCGCGCCGATGTCGCTCGTCAGCTTCGAGGAATCGCGGCCGTGGGCGCGTTCGATCAAGAACCGCGTCGCCTCGCGGCAGATGCCGCCCTGGCACATCGATCCGACCGTCGGGATCACCGAGTTCGAAAACGACCGGTCCCTGTCGCAGAAGGAAATCGACACCATCGTGAAGTGGGTCGACGCCGGATCGCCGAAGGGCGACGCGAAGGACATGCCCCCGCCGGTGCAGTGGCCAAACGAGCAGGGCTGGAACTACGCCGCCGGCTACGGCCAGAAGGAACCGGACCTGATCATCAAGTCCCTGCCCTGGACGCAGAAGGCAGGACAGAACGACGCGTGGTGGAAGCCCGTGGTCGAGACCGGCTTGACCGAAGCGCGCTGGGTGCGCGCGCTCGAAATCCGCCCCAGCACCGTCAAGGGCCGCAAGATCACGCATCACGCCATTGCGCGCCTGCAGCAGCGCGAAGTCGATCCCCTGGCGCAGAACCCCGATGACGCCAACGGCAACCCGCAGCCAGGCACCTTCATGGAATGGGCCGTCGGCAAGCAGGGCGAGAAGATGCGCCCGAACAGCGGCAAGCTGATGCTGCCCGGCTCGAAGATCGTGTGGGACATCCACTACTCCAACGGCGGCGAAGACATCACCGACACCGTTGAACTGGGCATCTACTTCTATCCCAAAGGCCAGGAGCCGAAGTTCCGCCAGGTGCTGCACCTGATGGGCGGCACGAGCGGCACCGGCGTCGGCGCGCTGGGTTCAGGCCTGGACCTGCCGCCGAACACGATCAAGGCCACCGAAGGCTACTTCCTGCTCCGTGAGAACGGCCGGGTCGAAAGCTACCAGCCGCACATGCACCTCCGCGGCAAGGCCATGACCATGGAAGCGATCCTGCCGAACGGGCAGACGCAGGTCATCAGCCACGTGGCGGACTTCAACTTCAACTGGCACAACACCTACGTCTACAAGGAGACCTCGGCGCCCCTGCTGCCGAAGGGCACCATCATCAAGGTCACCGCGTGGCACGACAACACGGCTGCCAACAAGGCCAACCCGGACCCGAACGTGTGGGTCGGCTACGGCGACCGTACCGTTGACGAAATGGCGCACGCCTGGGTCAACGTCACCTACTTGAACGACGCCGACTACCGCGCCGCGATCGAAGAGCGCCGCAAGGCGGTCAGCACCACCACGGCCGCCCAGCAGCAATAACCACGGCAGCCTCTCTTCATACCTCAATGCGCACCCATCGTTTTGTGACCGTCACCATGGCAACAGCCATGGTGACGGCCTGTCTCGTACTCGTGACCAAGGCACAGGTGAAAGCGCCGCCGGGCGGTGTGCTCGCTGAACCGGTCACCAACGCCGGCGGTCCGATCTATGCCACCTTCGAGGGCTGGGGACCGATCAAGGACGGCTCCACCGCGCTGCTCCTCGGCTACTTCAATCGCAACCGGACGCAGGTCGTCGACGTCCCGATCGGGCCGGACAACAGTATCGAACCCGGTGGGCCAGACTTCGGGCAGCCGACGCACTTTCTGACCGGCCGCCAGTACGGCATGTTCGCGATCGTGGTGCCGAAAGACTTCGGCAACAAGAAGCTGACGTGGACGATCAACGCGAATGGTCACAAGAACGTCGTGACGTTCTGGACCAACCCGCCCTACTGGATCGACTTCTTCAAGAACACGGCGAACGGCAACGAGCCACCGCGCATCAAGTTCGCGATGAACGGCACCGAATACATCGGGCCGCCGAAGGAGCGCACGGTCGCGACACTGAATGCGACCGTGGGGCAGCCGCTCGACCTGACCGCGTGGGCCGCTGATCAGCCATCGACGATCACCTTCGAGTCCGGCGCCGAACCCGCAGCTCCGCCTGCCGCGCGTCCAGCCGGCGCCAAGCCCGCCAACGAACCCTTGCCCGCGTTCATCGGCGGTCGAGTGGTGAGCGTCGCTCCAGCGGCTGCTGGTGGCGGTGCGGCAGCCGCGGCAGCCGCGCGTCGCGGCGATATCCAGGTGATCTGGAAGAAGTACCGGGGCCCCGGTGACGTGAAGATCGGGACCGAGACGATCAACCTCGAAAACGGCGGCGACGCCAAGAAGTTCGTCGAGGCGAAGACGACGGCGACGTTCAGCGCGCCTGGCACCTACTGGCTGCGCGCGCAGGTGAACGACGCGTCAGGCAACGGTGGCGGCGGCGACCAGTGCTGCTGGACGTCGGCGCACATCGTGGTGAATGTGAAGTAGCAATCAGTATCCAGTAGCCAGTAGCCAGTAGCCGATAAGACTGAGTTCTTCTGGCTACTGGATACCGGATACCGGCTACCTTCCAAAGATAATCTTCTCCCGGTGGAGCAATCCCGCAGTCGCCCTGACTGCGGCCACCGCGAGGACCACATTCACGACTCCCACCACCACAAAGACCAGCGGCGCGATCGGCTTGTTGCCGAGCACGTCGGTGAGCAGGGTCTGCTGACCGATCCACGGCACGTAGTACATCCACGCCTTCGTGCCGGTGGGATTCATCGTCGCCATCATGCCGGGGATCATCTGCGCCATCATCAGGAAGCTCAGGTAGCTCTGTGCTTCCTTGAAGGATTTTGCGAAGGTCGCGACATAGATCTGGATCGCCACGATCAGCGGCGCCAGCGGCAGGACGACGGCCATGGTGCCGAGGAGTTCCGGTGTGCCGAGACGGAAGCGGATGCCCAGATCCTGCAGCGGCAGGTAGCGGAACATCGTGAACAGCAGCGTGGCCGTGATCAGGACGGTCGCCCAGGCGGTGATGGTGCCCGCCAGCCATTTGCCGGCGGCAATCGTGATGCGCGGCGCCGGATTCACGAGCAGCGCTTCGAACGATCCGCGCTCGCGTTCGCCCGCCGTGGAGTCGGTGGAGATGCCCATCGCGCCGGTAAAGGCCGACAGCATCACGAACAGCGGGATGAAGCCGAGAATCATCGCCGCGCGTTGCTGGGCGCTGGAGACTTCGACGTCCTCGACCTGCACCGCCTGTGCGACGACCGGACTGATGCCGCGCGCGATCAGGCGCAAGCTGCCGATCTCACCGCCGTAGCGCTGCAGCATCTGCCGGACGCGTTGGATCTTCGGGCGCGCGTTCTGGCTCGACCCGTCCGAGATCAGGCGCACCTGTGCAGGCTTCGACGCCGCGAAGTTCTTCGCGAAGTCTTCGTCGATCACCACCACCACGTCTTCGCGCCGGGAGCGGACGGCGTCCTCCGGATCCTGCGGTCCGTCGACGATGGTCACGCCGGCCTGCTGTTTCAGCCAGTTGACGAAGGCCGGCGCATGGCTGGCGCCGACGACCGGCACCGTGATGTCTTCCACCAAGCGCTGGCGGCTCGCCATGCTGTTGAACATGAAGAAGATAATCCCGGGCGCGAGCAGCGAACTCATCAACACGGTGAGGATCGACCGGCGATCGCGCGACCAGTCTTTCAGTTCCTTCTTGATGACGACGATCGCCTGGGTCATCGTGCTAGACGTCCTAGCCATAGGCCTCCACGAATGAGTAATGGCTTCTTCCAAGACGGCTATCGCCGCCGGGGGCGGCGCAAGACACGCGGGCGGTCATGACACGCTCTCCGGTTCCAATCCGCTGAGGGCGACGAATGCGTCCTCGAGATTGTCGTGGCCGGTCTGGCGCCGCAGGTCATCCGGCGTGCCCGAGCCGGCGATCTTGCCTCTCGCAATCACGACGATGCTGTCGCAGAGCGCGGAGACTTCCTGCATCACGTGGCTGGAGAACAGCACCGTGTGGCCCTCGCCCTTGAGACGGCGAATGATGTCGCGGACGGCGCGCGTGCTCATCACGTCGAGGCCGTTGGTCGGCTCGTCCAGTAAGACGTTCTTCGGGTTGTGCACGATCGCGCGCGCCAGCGCCGTCTTGGTGCGCTCGCCGTGTGAGAAGCCGGCCACGCGCCGATCGGCAATCGCGGTCATGTCGAGCATCTTCAACAGGTGATCGGTGCGGTTGCGCAGATCGGCGCCGGTGATCCCCTGGAGTTCACCGAAGTATTCAATGTGTTCGCGCGCCGTCAAGCGTGGATACAGTCCTGACTGATCGGGAAGTACGCCAAGTGCGAAGCGCGCACCCTGGGGGTCGGTGACCGCGTCGATGCCGTCGACCAGGATCCTGCCCTCGTCAGGGCGCATCAGCGTGTAGAGCATCCGCAGGGTGGTCGTCTTGCCGGCACCGTTCGGCCCGAGCAAGCCGGTGACCTTGCCGTCGTCGGCGGTAAATGTCACGCCGTCGACGGCGCGGACTTCACCGAAGCGTTTGTGCAGGCTCTCGATGGCGATCACTTCGCACCTCCAGCTGTCGGATCGGGGCCTGCAGGTGTGACGAAGAAGCCTGGCCGGCGCACGCGTTCCACGCAGGCGGTGTCGATGCCTTCAACCGTCCCGAGATCGATGAAGCTCTTCATGACGCGCTGGCCACAGCCCGTGCCGCCCGGCGTGTGGCCGGTACCTGGCATCACCAGGTGCGTGGAGTTGCTGAGCGTCTTGGCCACCGCTTCACCCCATTCGGGAGGCGTCACCGGATCGACTTCGCCCGACATCACCAGCGTTGGAATAGACGACGTGACCGGCTCGTAGTACGACGCGTCGACCATGCCCCGTGGCCAGAACTCGCAGCCGCGCTGCTGGATGGTCATGATGTAGTCGCCAAACAACGTCGACGCTGCGCCGTTCTTCAGATCCTCGGCGGTGTTGCGCGGCGCGTCCTCCGCGCAGATCACGGAGAGCTGCATGCCGATACTCATGTTCGGCTCGTCGGAGCCGTTGATGCCGGCCAGCGCGAGCATGCTCTGGAAGTCGTTCCGCTCGGCCGCCGCGACGATCGCCGGGACCAGTGCCGTGACGGTGGGGGAGTACAGCGCGGTCACGATCACATTGGCGACGAGGCGGGGTTCGATCCGCACCTCGGCGCTTTCGGCAGTACGCGGATGCGTCACCCTGACAAGCGGAGGATCCTTCTTGAGCCGCTCGAGCAGCGCGCGCGTCCGCTCCAGCAGGTTGGGATAGGCCGCATCGCAGCCGGCGTCGGCGGCGCAGTCGCGCGCCAGCAGTTCGAAAGCGCGCTGCGAATCGCGTGGAAAGAAGCGGGGCAGCGCCATGTTCGTTGGCGCCACGCCGTCAAGGATCGCGGCGCGGACGCGGTCGCCGTGCTGGCGCATGTAGACGAGCCCGGCGCGGGTGCCGTAGGAGCCGCCGTAGATGTTGATCTTGTCGTAGCCCAGGAACGCGCGCACGTCATCGAGATCGTCCATCGCGATCGTGGTGGTGTACTGCGTGAGATCGGCGTCGTATTTCGCCTGGCACTCCTTGAGGCGATCAAGGGTCTGCTGCTCGGTGATCCCCAGCGTCTTCAGCCCGTCGTCATCGTCGTTCAGGCATTCCAACGGATGCGACTTGCCGGTGCCGCGCTGATCCACGAGCACGATGTCGCGATCGCGCTGCATGGAGGCGAACATCGTGCGCACGACCTTGGCGAGCTTGGCGGCGCCCTGGCCCGGCCCGCCGGCAAGAAAGAACAGCGGATCCGGCTGGGCGTCGCTTCGGAGCGCCGGCAGCACCACGATATTCAGGTCGATCTGGCGGCCTTGTTTCGTGACGCGATTTTCGAAGACCTTCAGCGTGCCGCAATAGGCGTCGACCGGCGTGTCGTTTCCGGTGCACGGCGCGAGCCGGTCAATCGCGGATACGGCCTTGGTCTGCGTGCATGCGCTGAGGGCGAGGATGGCAGAGACTGCGACGATTGCGCGGCTCAACATCGGTGAAGATTGTAGTCGCCTGAACCGCCAAAACCTTACAAGGCTCTTACGGTTTCCAGTCGGGCAGCCGATCGTTGCCGGGCCCGGTCGTGAGCGCCTGGAGCGCGCGCGATCCGTCCGCGGGGATGATCGCCAGGTCCCAATCCTCGCCATCGTGATGTCGAGGGCTCACGGAGAGCGCGATCCAGCGTCCGTCCTTCGACCAGTCCGGGTAGTACGCCCATCGCCGTAGGTCAGCCCCCAACTCGCGCGCGGCGGCGCCCTCGCGCGTGACGCACCTGGATGCGCGACGGCTCCTTTTCGAGCAGGACATTTGCCAGCCTGCCATCCGGCGACCAGTTCGGCTGAGCGATCCCGGCGGCTGGGATATCATGTGATGTTCACAAGGGCGTCAGGCCCCGGGCCATCAGGCCCTCAGTTCATCAGGAGTTTCCGTGGCGAAGATCAAGGTCAAGAATCCCGTCGTCGAGATGGATGGCGACGAGATGACGCGCATCATCTGGCAGAACATCCGCGAACAGCTCATCCTCCCGTATCTCGACATCGACCTGAAGTACTTCGACCTCGGTGTTGAGGCGCGCGACAAGACGAACGATCAGATCACGATCGATTCCGCCAATGCCACCAGGCAGTACGGCGTCGCGGTCAAGTGCGCGACCATCACGCCCGATGAGGCGCGCGTCAAGGAATTCAACCTGAAGCAGATGTGGAAGTCCCCGAACGGGACGATCCGCAACATCCTCGACGGCACGATCTTCCGCGAGCCGATCATCTGCAAGAACGTGCCGCGCCTCGTGCCGCACTGGGACAAGCCGGTCGTCGTCGCCCGTCACGGTTTCGGCGACCAGTACCGCGCGCAGGACTTCACGTTCCCGGGCGCCGGCACGATCTCGATCAGCTGGACGCCCGAAGGCGGCGGAGAGCCGATCAGCCGTGAAGTGATCAAGACCAAGGGCAGCGGCATCGCGATGGGCATGTTCAACCTCGATTCATCGATCGAAGGTTTTGCGCGCGCCTGCTTCACCTACGCGCTCGGCCGCAATTACCCGGTCTACCTGTCGTCGAAGAACACCATCCTCAAGGTGTATGACGGCACGTTCAAGAACACCTTCCAGCGTGTCTACGACGGCGAGTTCAAGACGCAGTTCGAGTCGAAGGGCCTGACCTACGAGCATCGCCTGATCGACGACATGGTCGCGTCGAACCTGAAGTGGAACGGCGGTTACCTCTGGGCGTGCAAGAACTACGACGGCGACGTGCAGTCCGACACCGTTGCGCAGGGCTACGGCTCGCTCGGCCTGATGACCTCGGTGCTGATGTCGCCGGACGGCAAGTCCGTGGAAGCGGAAGCCGCGCACGGTACGGTGACGCGTCACTACCGCCTGCACCAGCAGGGCAAGCCGACCTCGACCAACCCGATCGCGTCAATCTTCGCGTGGACGCGCGGCCTGCAGTATCGCGGGCGTTTCGACGGCACGCCGGACGTCGTGGCGTTTGCCGAGAAACTCGAGAAGGTGTGCGTGGATGTGGTCGAGTCCGGCCGCATGACCAAGGACCTGGCGATCCTGATCCGTCCGGATCACCCGTATTTGACGACCGAAGAGTTCCTGAAGGCGATCGATACCGAACTCAAGGCGCGGATGTAGCGCGGTTGCCGTGCGGCGGGCGATTGTTCCTCGATCGTCAGCCGCATGGTATTCGCGCGAATCCCTGTCGCATAATGGCGACATGACACTGACGCGCGGTTCCCACAATCGTTCCACGATCGATCGACGACGCTGCGCCGTGCTGGTGCTCGCGGTGCTTGCCACCGGGGCGTTGTCGGCGCAGCAGAACGATCGCTGGCAGGCGCTCGAGCAGCAGATCGACCGGATCTACAAGGACAACGAGTACGGACTGCCGCGATTCGGCCCGGCGCGTTGGCTCGGTGATGGCACCGCCTACACTACGGTCGAGCGAGCGACCGGCGCCGCCGGTGGCAACGACATTGTCCGTTACGACGCGGCCACTGGTGCCCGCAGCGTCTTGATCTCAGCCGCGCAGTTGATTCCCGCCGGATCGCAACGCGCCCTCGCGATCGGCGACTACGTCTGGTCGGACGATGGCTCGAAGCTGTTGATCTTCACGAATACGCAGAAAGTGTGGCGACAGAACACCCGCGGCGACTATTGGGTGCTGAACGTGAAGGGCGGCGGCCTGAAGCAAATCGGTACGTCGCATCCGGCTGCCTCGCTGATGTTTGCGAAGTTCTCGCCAGACGCCACGCGCGTCGGCTACGTGCGCGGCAACAACGTCTATGTCGAGCGGCTGGACGATGGCCGGGTGACCCAGCTCACCAGCGACGGGTCGGACACCACCATCAACGGCACCTCCGACTGGGTCTATGAGGAAGAGTTCGGCCTGCGCGACGGCTTTCGGTGGAGTCCCGACGGCAAATCGATCGCGTACTTCCAGTTCGACAGCACCGGCGTCGGCATTTTCTCGTTGATCAACACCACCGACACGCTCTATCCCGTCATCACGAAGATTCCGTATCCGAAGGCCGGCACCACCAATTCAGCGGTGCGTATCGGCGTGGTCAGTGCCGACGGCGGGCCCACGACGTGGATCAAGACGGAAGGCGATCCTCGCAATACCTACCTGGCGCGCCTTGGCTGGATCGATTCCAGCACGGTCGCGATCCAGCAGTTGAACCGCCAGCAGAATCGCAACGACTTCCTGACCGCCGACATGAAGAGCGGGGCGGTGAAGCGCGTGTTCCGTGACGAATCACCGCAATGGGTGGACATCAACGAAGAAGTGCCGTGGGTGGATGGCGGGCGCACGTTCCTGTGGCAGAGCGAGAAAGACGGCTTCAACCACGTGTATCGCGTGCCGCGCGAGGGTGGCAACGGCCAGCTGATTACCAAGTTCGACGCGGACGTGACCGACATTGCCGGCTTCGACGAGCAGGCGGGATACATGTACTTCCGCGCATCGCCCGACAATGCCGGACAGCGCTACCTCTATCGGGCGCGACTCGATGGTGGTAGCGCACCCGAACGTGTTACGCCGCCCACGCAGCCGGGCACGCACCGTTACGATGTGTCGCCGAACGGCAAGCTTGCGTTCCACACCTATTCGCAGTTCGAGCGTCCATCGCTGACCGAAGTGATCGAGCTGTCGAGTCACAAGCCGGTGCGCGCGCTGACCGATCCGTCGGCGGTGATGGCGAAGGTCAAGCCGCTGCTCAATCCGCCGGCTGAGTTCTTCCGCATCGACATTGGCGATGGCGTGCAGCTGGATGGCTACATGCTCAAGCCGTCGCACTTCGACGCGACGAAGAAGTATCCGTTCATCACCCACGTCTACGGCGAGCCGGCAGGGCAGACCGTGAACGACTCGTGGGGCGGATCGCAGCTGCTGTTCCACCGCGCTCTTGCCGAAGCCGGTTACATCATCGTCAGCATCGACAACCGCGGCACGCCGGCTCCACGGGGCACGGCCTGGAGGAAGATCATTTACGGCACCGTCGGTGACCTGTCATCGAAGGAGCAGGCCGCGGCCGTGCGCGCGCTGATCGCGAAGCATGCATTCCTCGACAAGGATCGCGTCGGGGTGTGGGGGTGGAGCGGCGGCGGCACGAACACGCTCAACGCCATGTTCCGCTTCCCGGATGTGTACCTGGTCGGCGTGTCGGTGGCGCCGGTGCCGGACCAGAAGCTGTACGACACCATCTACCAGGAACGCTACATGGGCGTGCCGCAGGAAAACGAGGCCGGCTACAAGGTGGGCTCGGCGATCAACTTTGCTGAAGGCCTGAAGGGCAAGCTGCTGGTCGTGCACGGGTCTGGCGACGACAACGTGCACGCGCAGGGCACCGAGCGGCTGATCAACCGGTTGATCGAGTTGGGCAAGCCGTTCGATTCGATGATCTACCCGAACCGCTCGCACAGTATTTCGGAAGGCCCGGGCACCACGCCGCACGTCTACAAGCTGATTGCCCGCTACTTCTACTCCAATTTACCGCCGGGGGCCCGGTAAGCGAGCCTGGGCCGCCCTGACGTCGTCTTCCGTGAAGGTGGCCGCAAACACGCCCAGGCTTTCGAGGAAGGCTGCCACGTCTTTCAGCGAGACGCCGAGTTGCTGCAGGCGGTCGGTGTTGAGGTGTAGCTGATTGTTGGCGGCGTCGTTGTAGTAGTTGATGACCTTGCCATCGGCATCGAAGCGCTTGTTGATCTGCGCGATGATGTCTTCAAGAAATACGCGTCCACCCGCCGGCGGCTCGACTGGTTGGCCGTGATCGGCCGTGATGACGGTCACGTGGCGGCCTGGGCCGGCCTTCTTGTCCAGCAGCGCGAGATACGCGGCCAGCTGCTTGTCGAGCTCCGCGAGCGTTACCGGCATCTCTGGTGAATCGGGGCCATAGGCGTGCGAGGTGTAGTCCGGCCCCTTCATGTTGACGAAGATCAGGTCCGCGATGTCATCGGCGCCGACCGCGGTGCTATCGACGACGGCCATCAAGGCCTCGGCTTCGTACTTCTGGAACAAGCTCGACGCGCGGAACTTCGAGGAACTGGCAATGTCGTGCCCCATCCACGAGCCGCCGGCGGCTTCCCACACCTTACGGCCGGTGAAGGCCTTGAGCGCGTCCGGCATCGTGTAGCAGGTCGGGTTGGTCTCCCAGCCGCCGTCAGGTCCGCCGTAGCTTGCCGCCAGCACCTTCCTGCCGCCGATCAGGCACGAGCCGCGTCCCACCAGCCCTGCGGTGGCGCGAATGGCGCCGCCCTGGCCGATGATGATCGCCTTGCCGTCGGTGGTGAGGTTCCAGTTGTCGGCGAGCGTGAGCGCCATCAACTCCTTGGTGTCGAGCTGGTCGTAGGCTTCCTGCGGCTTGCCCGTGCCGCGATTGAAGAGATTGTTGACGACGATCCCGTGGAAGCGGGGCTCGGAGCCGGTGCCGATGTTGGCGTGGCCCACGCCGGTGACGGTGGGGAGCACTTCGGTGCGGCCCTCGGAAAACCACGCGCCTTCCTTCTTCATGCGCGACAGGGTCGGCATCACCGATGCGTACTTATCGAAGTAGTCGGCACGCATCGCGTCGAGGACGATCACCGAGACGATGCGTGGCCTGGCGGCGCCGGCAAGGACTTCGCTCAGAACGCGCCCGGTGTAGGTCGGCAACGTCGGCGCGCCGATCAGCGCCCCGACCGTCGGCGCGACATCCTGCTGCACCGCGCGGGTCTGCGTCGTCGTCTTGATAAACGGAGCGCCGTAGAACAGTACGGGAATGTGCGTGTCGTAGGCCCAGGGCGAGCCGTGCATGAACCGGTAAAGCGGGTCGTGCGAGGTCACGAACCAGCCTTGCTTCGGCACTAGGAATACTTGGCCGCTGCGCCCCGGAAAGTAGCCGCGCGCGAACATGTCGAGCCAGGCCTGCCGTGACGTCGAGGCCGATGCTGAGGCTGGCGCGGTGTCGCGCATCGGCGGCGGCTGCGGTGCCGGTGTGGGTTTGGAGGCGGAGGCGCAGGCGGCGCCAAACACGACCGTGAGCAGCAGGGAAGCGCGGAGCATCAGTTGCAATTGTAGACCCGTGATGTAACCGATGCGGGTATGATGCCGCGCATGAAGAAACGCCTTCTTTTTGCAACGATTTGTCTCTGCGCGGTGGTGGGAGCGGTCAACTTCGCACAGCGTCCAGCCGACGCTCCGGCGAGCGGGCCCGGAGGGAAGCCCCCAGACACGGTGTTCATTGAAGACCTGACGTGGGCCGAAGTGCGTGACCTCATTGCGTCGGGCACCACGAACGTCATCATCGGCACCGCCGGCACCGAGCAAAAGGGGCCGCACATGGTGGACGGCGAGCACAAGTTCGTCATGAACTACACCGCCGACAAGATCGCGCGCGCGATGGGGAAGACGCTCGTCGCCCCGGTCGTGACCTACGTGCCCGAGGGCAGCTGGGAAACCCCCAACGGCCACATGGGCAAGCCCGGCACGATCACGTTGCCTGAGGATCGTTTCGTCGAGCTGCTGGTGGCCGCAGGCCGCAGCCTGAAGGCCGGCGGCTTCAAGAAAATCTGGTTCCTCGGTGAGTCAGGCGGCAACCGCACCGGCATGCGCACGGCGGCGGAAAAGCTGAACGCGCTGTGGGCCGGGGCGGCAACCGCGTACTGGGTCGACGACTACTACACCAAGGCACACGCCGAGCAGAACACCTGGGCGGCGAAGTTCCTGAAGGTCGCCGAGGACCAGGTCGGCAACCACGCGAACATCCTCGATACGTCGGAGCTGCTGTTCGTGGCGCCGCAGCACATTCGCAAGGATCGTTTGACCGGCAATGACTACCCGAACAACGGTGTCAGCGGCAACAACCAGTCGAAGTCGACGCCCGAGGTCGGCAAGGCACTGCTGCAGATCAAGATGGATCTCGCGCTCGCGCAGATCAAGCGCATGAACGCCGGCAGCGAGCCGCCGGTGGCTCCGCCCGCCGCGCCGCAGGGTGGCGGCGGTGGCCGTGGTGGCCGCGGTGGTCAGAACGCGCCAAGCGGTCCGCCGCAGCCGACCATGGATACCGCGCCGGCAGGCATGACGCCAACCAAGGCGCCGGACACCGTGTTCATCGACGAACTGACGTGGGAAGAGAACCGCGATGCGATGAAGGCGGGCAAGACCACCTTCATCGTGCCCACTGGTGGCACCGAGAAGAACGGCTACCACATGATCATGGGCAAGCATAACTACATCGTCTCGCACGGCGCGAACCTGATGGCGCGCCGCCTCAAGAACGCCCTTGTCGCTCCGGTGATCGCGTATGTGCCCGAGGGCGATCCGGACCGCCAGAATCCCGGAGCGATCTCCCTGCCGTCGCCGGCGTATGACATGTTGCTCGACGCGGCGGCGCGCAGCCTGAAGGCGCACGGCGCCAAGGAGATCATCTTCATCGGCGACAGCGGCGGCAACCAGCAGGGGATGCGCAGCGTGGCCGACAAGCTCAACGCGGAGTGGAAGGACGCCGGCACGAAGGTGTTTGCGCTCACCGACTACTACGAAGGTGGCCGCGAGCACTATCGCGCGTGGATGGAAGCGGCGTTTGGATATGGCGAGGACGTGATCGGCAGCCACGCCGGCATCAGCGATACCTCGCAGATGCTGCACGTGCGGCCGTCCGGCATCCGGAAGAACATGCTGATGCCGTGGGGCGGTCCGAAAGATTCGGGTGTGTCGGGTGACCCGATGAAGGCGACCGCGGAGATCGGCCGCATGGGTATCGAGTTTAAGGTCAACGCGGCGCTGGCGCAGTACCGCGCGATCAAGAACCCGCCGCGGCAGGGTGGCCGCGGGGGGCAGCAGTAGCCAGTAGCCAGTAGCCGGTAGCCAGAAAATTCCAGAATCTTTCTGGCTCCTGGCTACCGGATGCTGGCTACTTCGGCGGCGAGTACGGCGTCGGCCCCGGCGGGGCCGTGCGCTTCGAGCCGCCCTTCTTCCACGCGTCATAGCGCATCTTCAACGTCTTCACCGGGTTGGCGCTTTCCCCCTTCTTCAGCTCGTTGTCATACGCCGTCAGGAACGCGTAGTACTTGCCGTCGTTGTGCGTGACGCCGACCTGGTCTTCCTTGTTGGCAATCGCGATGTAGGCAACGTGGGCGGTCTTGTTGTCGCAGGGCAGCTCCGGCGTGAAGTTATTACCGCAGTTGCAGCGATGATCGCCGCCATTGGCATCGGCCGCCACCATGGCCGCCATCACGTGATCGGCCAGCGTCCCGGTCGCGCGCGAGAAGGCGAGGGCCGCCTGGTAGACCACCTGGTCGCCGAGCAGCGTGTTGCCCTGCACCTGGTAGTGAAAGTCA
This sequence comes from Acidimicrobiia bacterium, assembly GCA_038144855.1. GTDB lineage: Bacteria > Acidobacteriota > Vicinamibacteria > Vicinamibacterales > UBA2999 > 12-FULL-67-14b. Next base: position 16,108 of record JAYQOO010000048.1, read on the forward strand.
CCGACCACGCCGCCGAAGTACAACGATGAGCGCGAGTTGCCGCTGCCGTTGAAGCCGGCGCGATTGTTCTGCGCGGTGATCGTGCCGCCATTCGGGATCGACACGATGCCGAACTGGCGCCGCTCGACGTTCGGATCCTTCTTCAGCATCTCGATGATGTCGGCGGGGGGCGTGCCCTTCTTGATCTCTCGATAGACCAGCATCTGGTTCTCTCGGGTGTTGTCGACACCGGCCTGGCACGCGGCCACGCCGACACCAGGCACAATCACTGCCTGCACGTCCATCAGGTCACGAGCGCCGTTGGGCTTTCGCTCGGGGAACCCCTGCTGACGCACGCACGTGGCGGACGCAATGATCACTTGGCCGGTTTTCGCGTCGATCGCAATCACCGACCACGTTGCGAAGCTGGGCGTGGCAAACGCCAGCACGGCCCCAAGCGTGAACAGAATCCTCTTCATCAGTGAACCCCCAACTGTCGTGCGACTTTGATGATCTTGATCGGCGGCGTCAGTCGCTGTGCCTCAGCATTGGTCTTGCGATCCGCCGACGAGGGGGGCCTGGATCTTCCGCACCACGTCCATCCCCGAGACGACCCGTCCGAACGCGGCGAAACCCTGTCCATCAGGATTGCGCGCCCCACCGAAATCTAGCGACGGTTGGTCGTTAATGCAAATGAACCAGCCCGACGTGGCACTGTCGGGCGTGCCACGCGCCATGGGAATTGCGCCGTCCTTGTGGAGCAGGCCCGTGGTGCTGGTGCGCTCGATCGCAATCCGTGGGAAGCCCGACCGCGCGCGCTCACGGTTGACGGCGGCCTGAATTGCCTCGATCTTGACGGCACTATCAGGCTGGTTGTCCAGCCGGACGGTGCGGTGCCACGTGCCGGCGTCGTAATGTCCCTCGTCGACATATCGGAGGAAACTTGTCGCAGTGTGCGGCGCCCTGACTGTGTCGACTTCAAGGACGATATCGCCCAGTTCAGTTTCCACCCGCACCTCCACGAGACCTTGCGCCGGCAAAGGATCGCCGCCCCATACAAGGGCGGCGATCGCAATGGCCATGAACCACTTCGAACCAATGCGGGTCATCAGGATCGAGCCGCCATCCCGGACGATCGGCTAGCGCTTCAGGAGCGTGAACTTCTGGACGCGGCGGCCCGTCGAGGCCTCGCCGACATACAGGTTGCCCTGGTTGTCGATGCTCATCCCGTGCGGGCGGAGCATCTGTCCAACGAAGCGGCCGCCGCGGCCGAACGAGCCGACGATCTCCATGTCCGAACGGCGCAGGATCCAGACCTTGTGGTTCGTGCCGTCTGCCACGTACAGCCACTGCTGCTGCGCATCCGGCGACAGCACGGGCACAAATGCCGAGCCTGACGAACCCGTGGCCGGCTCGATCACCTTTTCCCGGAGGAACTTGCCTGACTGGTCGAACTCCTGGACGCGGTTGCCGCGGCGATCGGTCACGTAGATCTTGCCATCACGCGACCCGGTGATGCCGTGCGGCGTCGAGAACTGCGGCGGCAGCTGGCCGCTGGTCATGGTGTTGTAGTCGAACTTGACGGTGTCGTCCGGTGCCTTCCCGTAGGCGCCCCAGTGACGCTTGTAGGCGCCGGTCGCGCCGTCCACGACGATCACGCGGCGGTTGCGGTAGCCATCCGAAATGAACGCTTCGTTGGTCTTGGGATCGACCCAGATACCGGATGGGCCGCCGAGCAGCTTGGTATCGGCGCTGCCGCCCACCTTCTCGTACTCGCCGATCTGCAGCACCAGCTTGCCCTGGCGCGTGAACTTCATCACGCGATGGCGGCTGTGGCTGCCGACCCAGACGTGATCGGTGTGGTCGACGAAGATGCCGTGCGGATCGCGCGGCCAGTCGGAGAAATCGGTGAACGAGCCCTGCCCCCAGCCCTGGACGAGCTTGCCCTGTGCATCGAATTCCAGGATCGGCGGGGCGGCCTTGCAGCAGGTCCCGAGCGGTCGTCCTTCGGGCTTCGGCTTCGCGGGATCCGGCGTGCCGGCTTTCCACGGCTCTTCGTAAAGCTCTTCTTCGGTCAGGGTCTCGGGCAGGTGCGACACCCACACGTGCTGCTTGGCGTCGACGAAGACGCCGGTGACGGAGCCCAGGATCCAGTTGTTTGGCATTTCAAGCGGCCAGGTCGGATCGACCTTGAACGCAGGGGCGTTGGCGGCAGGCTTGGCCTGTTCGGCGGACGGCTGCACGCCGGAGACGAGGAACACAACGGCCGCGGCGGTGGCGGCGGTCAAGACGGTCGAACGGAGATTTCGCATGGGCGCGAAAATATCACGCCCGGCGCCACCGCGGTTGTCTCCGCTTGTCCTCTAAATGCTCGATTAATGGCCTTACTCCGACCTCAGGGCCGTGGTCGGAACAACACGCGTGGCGCGCATGTGTGGTTGCCAGTGCGATGGCCAACAGCCTGAGCATCACGACTCTACGACGAGCGCGGCTCATTCCAGGTTGCCGGGCTTGAAAGCTTTCTGACAGAATCCCGCCCATGATTCGATCCATTGCCACCGGATTGCTCCTGATTGCCTCGTGGGTCGTTCTCGGATCTGCCCAGCAGAAGCCCGCGCCAGTCGACGATGCGGCACTGCGGGCGCCCGACGCGCGGAACCAGGATTGGCTCTCGTATGGCCGAGACTACTACGAGCAGCGCTTCAGCCCGCTCAACCAGATCAACGACAAGAACGTTGCGCAGCTGTCGCTGGCGTGGCAAATGGACACCGCGACCGATCGCGGACTCGAGGCCACGCCGCTGGTGATCGACGGCGTGATGTACACCACAGGTTCTTGGAGCGTCACCTACGCAATCGACGCCAAGTCCGGCAAGCAGCTCTGGAAATACGACCCTGAAGTGCACCGCAAGTACGACAACCTCGCCTGCTGCGACGTCGTCAATCGCGGGGCGGCGTTTTACAAGGACAAGATCTACGTCGGCGTGCTTGATGGCCGCCTCGTGGCGCTCGATGCCAAGAGTGGCAAGCAGGCGTGGAGCGCGACGACCGTTGATCAGTCGCGGGCCTTCACCATCACCGGTGCGCCGCGCATTGCCAACGGCAAGGTGATCATCGGCAACGGCGGCGCTGAATACGGCGTGCGTGGCTACGTTTCCGCCTACGATGCCGAGACGGGCAAGCTCGCGTGGCGGTTCTACACGGTGCCGGGCGATCCGTCCAAGCCGCAGGAGAACAAGGCGCTCGACAAGGCGCTGCCCACCTGGAACGGCGATACCTGGTGGAAGGTCGGCGGCGGCGGAACCGTGTGGGACTCGATCGTCTACGATCCCGAACTGAATCTGCTCTACGTCGGCACCGGCAACGGATCGCCGTGGAACCGCGACATCCGCAGCCCCGGCGGCGGCGACAACCTCTATCTCTGCTCGATCCTTGCGATCAATCCGGACAACGGGGAGCTGGTGTGGCACTACCAGACCACGCCCGCCGATACGTGGGACTACACCTCGGTGCAGCCGATGATGATGGCCGATCTCAACTGGCAGGGCCGTCAGCGCAAGGTGATCATGCAGGCGCCGAAGAACGGCTTCTTCTACGTCCTCGATCGCGCGACCGGTGAACTGCTCGCGGCCGATCCGTACGTCGAAGTGAACTGGGCGACGCACGTTGATCTGAAGACCGGCCGTCCGGTCGAGGTTCCGGGAGCCGCCTACAAGGACAAGGGCACCTACATCCGTCCCGGACCACTCGGCGGACACAACTGGCAGGCGATGTCGTTCAGCCCGACCACAGGCCTGGTCTACATCCCGGCGCAGGACAACGGACGCTACTTCGAACAGCCCACGGGCCAGTTCACCTACACGCCGAACGAATACAACCTCGGACTCGGGCCAATCGGCCGCAACGTCGAACGCTACGACATTCCGTCGAAGGGCAGACTGCTCGCCTGGGATCCCGTTGCGCGAAAGCCGCGATGGACGGCCGAGTACGGCAACTACTGGAACGGCGGCACGCTCGCAACCGCGGGCAACCTCGTCTTCCAGGGGACGGCCGCAGGCGAGTTCATTGCCTACAACGCCGCGACCGGGCAGAGACTCTGGTCCGCATACGCGGGTACCGGCATCGTTGCCCCGCCGATCACCTATTCTGTCGACGGCCAGCAATACGTATCGGTGATGGCTGGCTGGGGCGGCGCGTTCCCGAAGAAATTCCGCAGCGTCGGCCGCGTACTCACGTATGCCATCGGCGGCACGGCGACACCCCTGACACCGATCGCTCCTCGACGCGTCACAGCGATTGCCAACTCGGCCAGCGCCGCAGACATTTCCGCCGGCGCCAAGATTTATACGACGTACTGCTCGCGCTGCCACGGTGGTGCCACGGTGCTGCCTGATCTGCGTCGCTCGTCGCCGTCCGTGCTGAGCGGTCTCGAAAAGATCCTCGATGGATCGCTGGTCGAACGTGGCATGCCCCGCTTTGCGGAGCTTGATCGCCGCGCCATCGCGCAACTCAGGGGCTACCTGCTCGACGAGCGGCGAAAGCTCGCGGCCGAGCAGAAGTAGTGGATCACCGGGGCCACCTGAGCGGTGGCCCCACATTTGCAGCAAACCCGCAGGGAGTGACACGAATGAAGATCTTTCCGCGGTTTCTGCTGAGAACCTGTCTCGTACTGCTGTTTCTGGGAAGTGCGGTGGTTCCGGCCAGGGCTGACTGGTTCCTGGTTCCATATCTGGGCGCGGCCTTTGGCGGCGCTGCGAATCAGTTCACCTACAACGACTTTGACGATGAATTCGAGCAGCGGGTGAACTTCGGCGGCAGCCTCGGCTACCGCTTTGGCAACGGCCTCATCGGTCTCGAAGTGGACTACAACCTGGCGCCGAACTTCTTTCAGTACACGGGCGGCACGAACAATTTTGACCTGTTCGATCTCGATTCGAGCGTGCAGACCGTGATGGGGAACGTCGTCTTCTTAATCCCGGCCGGGGGGCGCGATGGCCGGTTCCAGCCATACGTCACGGCAGGCCTTGGAACGATCCGCACGCGGCTCCAGAGTGAAAGCGACCTGTTTGACGACATTTATCAGCGACGACAGCGGCTTCAACCTTGGCGCCGGCGCGCACATCTTCGCCAGTCGTCACGTTGGCCGGCGCACTGATGTCCGCTACATCCGCGGATTCGAATCGCTGGACGATGAGGATCCGATCGAAGACAGCCCGTTCTTCGATCAGCCGATCGCCACGGAGGTCTTCAACTTCTGGCGCGGGTCGGTCGGGATTTCCATCCGATGGTAGGGACGTGATAGAAACGTGGCCCGAGGTCATGATGAGACACGTGCTTGCGTCGCTGTTGTTGGTGGGATTCACCGCGTCGGCATTCGCCCAGACGCCGGCGCCCACGCCGACCGATCGAAGCAGGGCCACGCACTTTCGCGCCGCTGATCTGCAGGCGGCGCTGAAGGCGCTGGCGACCGATCGCCCCGCGGTTTCAGTCCGGGTGTTCACGCTCGATCCGTACAACGTGGCAGTTGAGCAGCGTCAGCCGCAGACGCAGGGTGCCGCGTCACACTCGGATCGCGCCGAACTGTTCTACGTGATCGAGGGCTCGGGAACGATGCTGACTGGCGGAGCGATTGCCGATGGCAAGGCCAATGGCGTCAACACGCAGGGCACCACGATCAGCGGCGGTACGCGCATTGAGTTCTCCAAGGGCGATTTCATCATGGTGCCGTCCGGAGTGCCGCACCAGTTCGTCGACTTGAAGGCCGCGGTGCAGGTGATGTCGTTGTACCTGCCGAACGTGTCGAAGTAAGGCGCGCGGTCAGCGCGCCTTCCCAAACAGCCCGCCGAAGAAGTCACCCGTGTTCCATTCGGGGCGCTTCGTCTCCTGCGCGACCTGCCAGCCGGTCAGGAAATTGACGCGCGCGTGATCGGCGCCCGAGCCGAAGTCGAACGCCTGCGACATGTCGTCGTTCGGCTTGTGGTAGACGTCTCGACGATACGCGGCATTGATGGCGCCGCCATCGCGCGTGTCTCCGGTGACGAATCCGCTCTTGATGAACAGCGACGGCACGCCCTGGCGCACGAAGCTGAAGTGATCGCTGCGGATGAAGAGCACCTGCTCGGGAATCGGATCGGTGCCGATCGCCACCCCCATCTTCCTGGCCGCGCGCTCAACCGGGCCCGACAGCGACGAATGCTGCGCGCCGTAGGGCACGATGTCCTTCAGCGGATGGAACAGGAACGGCATGTCCAGCGTGAGGTCGGCGACGATGCCGCCGGCCGGAACCGTCGGGTTGCGCGCGAAGAAATCTGACCCGAGCAGCCCGCGCTCCTCCGCGGTGACGAACAGAAACAACGTCGAGCGCTTCGGCGCCGTCGGCAGCGATTTGAACGCCTTGGCGATCTCGAGCACGATCGCGACACCCGACGCGTTGTCGTGCGCGCCATTGTAGATATCGTCGCCGTTCATCGCCACGCCGCGGCCAAAGTGATCGACGTGCGCGATGAAGACGACATGCTCGTTCTTCAACGCCGGGTCTGAGCCTTCCAGGCGAGCGACGACGTTGGCGCTCTCGACGTTGGTGTGTGTGGACTGCGTCTTGATCGAGACGCGCGTAGCGAGATCAAAGGCCTGTGGTTCGCTCTTGGCCGCTGCCGCAAACACGTCGGCGGCGGGCTTCGATGCGCCGGCGAAGATCGCCGCGACACCGGAGTGGTTGAGCGATACCGAGCCCCGCAGGTTGGCATCACCGCGATTGGGGTTTCCCTTCGCATCAACCCACGCGTAGTTACCCTGCGTGCTCGTGGCGACGCTGACATCCCATCGGAAGCGCGGATCATCCGGCGAGGTGAAGCTGATCGTGCCGACGGCACCGCGCTTGACGGCCTCGGCATCTTTGACCGTGCCGGATGAATAGTAGGCGCGCTCGTTGCTCGCCAGCTTTGCAGGCGCGCCACTGAGATAGGCCACGACCTTGCCTTTGACGTCGATGCCCGTGCCGTAGTCGTCGTAGCCCAGCGCCGGCGCGCTGACGCCGTAGCCGACAAACACCACCGGCGCATCATCGAGGCTGACGTCCTCGCGCAGTTGGTCGGCCGACAGCAGGTAGTCCTTGCCGTAGGCCAGCGTTTTCTTGACGCCCTTCGAGGTCACCGCAAACGCGCTGGCTTTCTGCACGACCACGGCGTTTCTCAGCGGAACGCGCTGGCGGAATCCGCCGTTCTCGCCGGAGGGCGCCAGTCCGTCAGTCGTCAGCGCCTTCTCGACGTACTGCAGCGCGCCTTCATAGCCCGTGCTGCCAAGGCCGCGGCCTTCGAGCGCATCGCCTGCGAGCACGCTCATGTGCTGCTTGATGCGATCCGCGCTGATGCCCGTGAGTGCGGCATCGATCGCCGGGGTGTCGATCGACACCGGCGCGTCAGGCGCCGGCGCGGCGGCCGGCGGCGCGCCCCCGCACGCGGCAAGCAGCGCGCCGATGGTGAAGCCCAAGAAACCGTGCTGTGCGAAACGGCGGATCATGCGGTTGTCCCTCAACGACTCAGCAGGTGAAATACTGGATGAAGA
>JAYQOO010000048.1:23658-27138 GCA_038144855.1 Acidimicrobiia bacterium
ACGCCGGAGAGGGCCGTGGTGGTCAACGAGCCCTGGCGCCGATGCGACCGGCGTCGGCGCGGTCGCCGCGGTCCGCTCCGGGTTGCGCGAGCAACCTGCAATCAGCGTCACAGAGCAAAGGAAAAGGGCCAGACTGCGTGTCACGAATGAGCTCCCGGAGCCGGTGGCCGGTTGGCAGGCTCAGCCTGCCGGCTCGCAGGGCCAATCATAGCGCCATTGACAGTGAAGTTCCGTGGCCGTAACGTATAGCCAAATGGCTATGCATTCACCCTCGGCGCAGCTCGATGCGGTGTTCCGCGCGCTCTCGGATCCGACGCGCCGGGCCATGCTCGCCCGGCTGGCCAAGGCCGAGCGCACGGCAGGGGAACTGGGCGAGCCGTTCGATATCGCGCAGTCAAGTGCGTCCAAACACATTCGAGTGCTCGAGGATGCCGGACTGGTGAAGCGGTCCGTGAACGGCCGACGGCATACGCTGCGCTTCGCCCCCGCTCCGCTGCGCGAGGCGGAGCGCTGGATCGCCCGTCATCGGCAGTTCTGGCAGGGGGCGCTTGGGCAGCTCGAGTCGGTGCTGGTCGGCCTGCAGCGTCATGAGTGATCGCGTCGCTGGCACGCTCGAGTTGTTCTGCGAACGATGGGTCGCGGCGCCGCCTGCCCTCGTCTTTCGAGCCTTGACCGAACCGCCGCTGCTCGAGCGCTGGTTCTGTCCTTCAGCGGATGTCCGCGTTCGAGTTGACGAGTGCGATCCGCGGCCGGGCGGACGTTATCGGTTCGTCTATTCGTTTCCAGATGGCCGCGTGGTTGCCGTCATCGGCGAATACCGCACGGTGACCCCGTCTTCGCGTCTGACCTTTACCTGGACGTGGGAACCACCGGACCCCTGGGCCGGGCACATTACCTTTGTCGCCATCGACCTGGTCGCCACCGACGGCGGCACGGACGTGCGCGTGCACCACCAGCACTTCGCCTCCGAGGAGATGCAGGCTCCGCATCAGGCAGGTTGGGGGGCGACGCTCGAGCGCATGGCAACGGTATTGGCTCGCGTGGCGGGCCACGAGAGTGAGCAGTAAGCCACGAATGGGGTGAGCGATGGCGTTCGGTGAGGGGCTGGCACAGCGCATTCGCGAAGGGCTGGAGGGAGAACGTGGCCTGTCCGAGAAACACATGTTCGGCGGCGTGGCGTTTCTGCTCAACGGCAAGATGTGCTGCGGCATCGTCAAGGATGAATTGATGGTGCGCGTCGGCCGGGACGCGTATGAACGGGCTCTTGCCGAGCGGCACGTTCGGGAAATGGATTTCACCGGGCGCGCCATGGTCGGCTACGTCTTCGTCGAACCCGAAGGCATCACCACGCGATCGTCGCTCGCGCGCTGGTTGGCATCCGGCGTCTCGTGCGTTCGCGCGCTCGGAGCCGGCACTGCACGCCGGCCGAAGGCGGCAGGGACGCGTCCGGTCGCCAAGCGGCAGGCAGCGGCTGGAAAGCCGAAACCGAAACGTCAATCGAAGACAGGAGCCACCTGATGGCAGATGTGAATCTCGTGCTGGCCTGCCCGACATCGTCGTGGCCAATCGCACGGGTGACCGGCCCGGCGCCAGCTACATCTGCTTCAACAAGGGGCGCGGCCAGTTCGATGCGGCGTGCGAGAAATTCGCGACCGAGTCGGCAACCACGATTACCGCCGCTGATGTGACCGGCGACGGCTTGACGGATCTCATCGTGCCGCATCGTGACGGCGGCCAGAGCCACATCTATGTGAACGGCGGGAAAGGCACGTTCGCCGGTGCCACGCGCGTGCCGTTCGGGCCTGCCAACGCCACCATTCGCATGTCGGCGGCTGCCGACCTGAACGGCGACGGCCAGAACGACCTGGTGACCATCGACGAGCGAACCGGTGTGGCGATTTACTACGGCGAAGCGGGGAACCGTCTGTCCGCGGCCGTGCCAATTGGCCTCGGAGACAAGTCACCGTATGCACTTGCCACGGCCGATCTCGACGGCAACGGCACGACCGACATCGTGGTCGGATATGTCGAAGCGCGGCCGGCCGTGTTTTTCAACGACGGTTCCGGCCGCCGGTTCACGCCGGTGCCGTTTGGCGACGACAAGGGGACGGCATACGGATTCGCCATTGGCGACGTCGACAAGGACGGCCGCCTCGACATTGCGATGGCGCGCTCCGAGGCGCCGAATGTCTTGTATTTCGGCGGCGCCGCGGCGCAGTCCGCGCGGACTCCGCCGCCGGCGCGGCGCGTGATTCAACCCGCGAGCTACAAGCCGACGCCGTCACCGCTCGTGCCTGCCATCATGGTTGGCGACACGCTGTATCTCTCCGGGAGCACTGGTGGCGATCCGGTGTCCGGTCAGCTGGTGCCAGGCAGTCTGGAGCCGGAGATGAAGCAGATCATGAGCAACGTGCAGACGGTGCTGACGGCCGCCGACATGTCGCTGGCTGACGTGGTCTCGGTCACCGTCTACCTCGCTGACATGGGTGACTTCGCCAGGTTCAACGAGCTTTACCGATCGTATTTCCCCAGCGGCGCGTATCCCACGCGGTCGACCGTGGCGGTCAAGGATCTGGCGCGCGGCGCGCGGCTCGAGATCACCATGACGGCCGTGCGCAGCAGGTAGCCGCGGGTCCGCTGTTCGTTCGTCATTCGAGGAGGACTGCATGTTGCGAGTTCGTGTCGCCCTTGCGCTGGTGCTGGGTGTCGTCTCGGCGTCGACGGCGTTTGCGCAGGTCGCGCCCGCCAATCCGCTCTGGCATGAGCAGAAGATCAAGAACTACCTGCCTCACATGACGTCGCCGGAAGTGGCGGACCTGCTGACCCGCACCGACATGGTGATCCTGCCGGTGGCGTCACTGGAGCAGCACGGCCTGCAGGGCCCGATCGGCACGGACTTTCTGAGCGGCCTGGAACGCGCGAAACTGATCGCGCAGAAGACCGACGTGCTGGTGGCGCCGATTCTGTTCCCCGGCAACTCGCCGTATCACATGGCGTTTCCCGGTACCATCACCCTGCCGTCCGAGACGATTCAGCTCGTCTACTTCCAGGCGGCGCAAAGCCTGCTGGCGCATGGCTTCAAGCGCTTCCTGATCCTGAACAGCCACGCGGGTAACTCGGCCACGGTGCAATACATCGTCGACCGTATAAACCAGGAGACCGCAGGCATCGCGGTGGAACTGGACGATGCCGCCCAGCCGTTCGTGAAGCGGCCGACGCGACAGGGGCCGCCGGCGTTCGATCGCCACGGCGGCGTGAGTGAGACGTCGCGGTCGCTCTACCTGACGCCGAACCTGGTCAACATGAGCGTGGCCCGCACCGCGCCGCTGACATTGCGCCCGCATCTCGAGAAGATCCTTCCGGACGTCGTCGCTGGCGATCCGACCGCCACGCGCGTGTTCCTAGTGGTTTCGCAACCGTGCCGAGGCGGCGGTGAGCATCGAGCAGTGGCGCCGCTTCTACAACGAGGTGCGACCGCAC
>JAYQOO010000049.1:0-26487 GCA_038144855.1 Acidimicrobiia bacterium
CCCCCCCCCCCCCCCCCCCCCCCCCCCCCCCCCCCCCCCCCCCCCCCCCCCCCCCCCCGCGCGCGCCCCCCCCCCCCCCCCCCCCCCCGCGGGCGCACTAGCCGACGGCGTCCAGCTTTCGGATCCGCGCCGCGTGGCGGCCCCCTCGAAGGGCGTCGCCAGCCAGGTGTCGACGATTTGAATCGCGGTGTCTTCGCTGATCAGGCGCTCGCCGATCGAGAGCATGTTCGCATCGTTGTGGGACCGCGATAGCCGGACTGTCTCCACGTTCCAGCACAGCGCACACCGCACACCTCGATGACGGTTCGCTGCCATTGCCTCGCCGTTGCCGGATCCGCCGAGCACGATCCCCCGCTCGCACTCGCCGCTGGCGACAGCGGCGGCCGCCGGATGAACGAAGTCGACATAGTCCACCGAGTCAGCGGACGCGGTCCCGAAATCGACGACGTCGTGCCCAATCATCGCGAGATGCTTCGCCAAGATGGTCTTGTAGCGAAACCCGGCGTGGTCGGAAGCGATGGCGATCTTCATGACCGAGAATGGCGGCTCATTGCGACGGCCCCTCACCGCTGTCGACGTGGAACGTGTGAAGCACGCGATGCGCCACGGGGGCCAGCATGATGCCCGCCACAAAGATCACGGCGAAGCCGCAGTAGAGCGCGTAGAGCCCCGCGAACAGTTTGCCGGACGTCGCGACCGGAACCGTCACCGGCCCCATGCCTCCAAGGAGCATCGAGGCGTTCAAGAATGCGTCGATCCAACTGACGCCTTCCAGGCCGTGATACCCGAGCATGCCGATCATCAGGGACACCGCAATCAGTAGAAGGGCCACACCGCCGCTTCTGGCCAGTCGAATCGCGAACCGGCGAAGCGACGCTACAGGTTGGGCGCGGTGCTCGAATGTCGGCAGAAAGCCGGAGTCGGGGCTGGGCGGGCGACGACGGCCTACCGTTGAGTGCGACATACGCATGGCCTACTGCTATTCACTTGGCAGGCGCCGCCGGCGCATTCGTATTCCAGATGTTCGAATAGATCTTCCAACTCCCGTCTTCCTTCCTCCAAACGTTGACGTATTTTCCCTTCTCGACGGTCTTCTCCTTGCCGTAGACCATGACGTAGTTGCCTTGATCAATGAGCAGGTCATCGTTGCCATAAAAATCGGTCGTCTCTTCAGTAAACTCCGTGATCCCGAACGCAATGTAGTCGGCGGTTAGTTTGGCAATCGCGGCTCGACCAATGACTGGTGCTGACTCCGGGGGAAGCACCTTGGCATCACGTGTGAACATCTTGTCGATTAATTGAGCATCGCCGGTCACGTGGGCCTTGGTGAATCTAGCGTTGTTTTCTCCGATGACCTTTCGCATCGCGGCAAGATCAATGGTCACAGTGCTGCTGCTTTTGGTAGTGGAGTCGGACGGAGTCTTTGCGTCCTTGCAGCCGATCAGGCCTGCTGCTGTCAGTAGAACTGCGAGGGTTGCTGAGGCGATGTTTTTCATGCGGTGTGCGGGAGAGTGAGTTTGTGAGGCCAACGATGCCAAATCAGCCGCGCGCCGGGAAGCGGCCCACGGCACGTCGGCTGCCTTTGGAAGTTAGGCCGCTGTTCGGCCATTCCCGCTGGAACAATTATTCCGGCCCTTCGGACGCGTGGTACGCCACCAGCACCCACCGACCGTCTTCGTTGGCGTACGTCTTCGTGAACTGCCACCGGTCGGTCATGACTGTGCCGTTGAAGTCACGCGCGCGGGCCAGCCGCCCGGTCGCGACGGCAGTGCGCCCCCGCACCACAACCTTCACGTCTGTGCTGTCGTATTGAGTGATCTTCGCGCGCCCGGACTTCCAGAACCCAAGAATGTCGGCCTTCGACATCGGACTCATTCCGGGCACGATCACCGTGAGGTCGGCCGCACAGATCGCATCGAGCGCGGGCACGTCGCCGCGGAGATGCGCCGCGTTCCACACCGCTTCGAGGCGCAGGATCTCTTACACCTCTAGTGAGTTGGTCTGGATCGTAGCGGCACCCGGGATCGCCAGGGCCAGAGTGAAGAGGATCGCACGCATGATTCAGTGTGTTCGTCGGCCCAACGCCTTGCCGGTCAACCGATAGTGGCGGGCACGCTTCGCGAAGGAGTCTAAGCCAGGTCGCCGCTCGTCGGCTGCAGCGGCTGGCTAGGCAGCGCGCGTGCGTCCACGATGGTGCTAGCTGACCATACAATGGAATCATCAGGAGCCGGCACGGTGCTACCTGTGGTCCTGTTGAAGTATTTCAGATCTGCTGATGAGAGCGCGTACTCCACGCGGACGCGATAGATGCCTCGAACAACGGGACACACGCTGGCTTGCGACAGGCAGACACCGGCGCGTATGACAGCCAGCCCGGTATTGCCTAACTTGAGGCGAAGCCGGTTCGTTGCGATATCGACCATCGAGTCATGGACCAGGTATTTCTTGCCGTCTACTCCTTCGACATACGCGCCCTCATCAGCCAGGACTTCCGATGCCAGCTCGACCAGGAACCACGACCTGTCAAGATCAATCACCGCATTGACTTTGCCCCGGTTCGTGACCGTCGCAGAGAGGGCCAGGACACAAGCCTCCGAGTCACCCTGTCCCAGTACACGGCCCTTGACGGTGACTTCGAGCGCTGGCTGAGCCTGGGTCGCGAGCCAGCCAATCTCGTACGTCCGGAACTTAAGGAAAGCCCAGCCTGCGACCGTCAACCCACCAACAACGGTAAATATGTCGGCAACAGCCGAGGCGATCTCCGCAATGACCTTGGTGTTCTGCATACAGCGTTACCGCAAGAGATGGACGCCGAGCCGCGAAGGATTAGCCGCCTAACACCCTGCGCGTGAGCCGCGGCGGACGATGCCGCGGATTGTGCCACAGCTATCGCTCCGCCGACGGCTCCATACGCTTGTTAGGCTGCGAGTTGAGCGGAACGACCACATATGTCATATTAGACATACGCGGCCATGGCCCGGAAGCTGGACAAGCCGCTGGTGTGGTTGAAGGGCGAGGTGAAGACACCCCCGTTCAGCGCGGCCGCTAGGATCGAAGCGGGCTTCTTGCTAAGGCGACTGCAGCAGGGCGAGGGCTTGCTGCTGCCCCATTCCCGGCCGATGCCGACGATCGGTACGCGGTGTCACGAGCTACGAGTCACCGACCGCCAGCAGACGTGGCGCATCATGTATCACGTCGCTTCGGACGCCGTTGTGATTCTCGATGTGTTCAGCAAGAAGACCGAAGCCACGCCCACCGGCGTCTTGGACACCTGCCGGATGCGGCTCGCCACCTACCTGAAGGTGATTAGCGCGAAGGAGCGACGATGAAGAGCGACAAGAAGGCGCGCCTGGAACGAGCCGGTTGGTTGGTGGGGGACACGGCCCAGTTTCTTAAGTTGAGCGCGCAAGAACAGCGGTTTGTCGAATTGAAACTCGCGCTCGCCACCGGAGTGCGCCAGCTTCGCGAGCGGCAAGGACTCACGCAAGCAGCCTTGGCCAAACGGTTGGGTTCGAGTCAGTCGCGGGTGGCCAAGATGGAAGCCGCCGACACGTCCGTGAGCCTCGACTTGATGATGCGGTCGCTACTGAGTATCGGCGCCACAACTGGCGAGATCGCAAAACTAATCAAGAAGGCCGAGGCTGCCTAACGCCCTGCCGCTCAACCGCGAGCGGCGGGCGCGTTCACGCGGAGCAGTCTAAACCAACTCCCAGCACGACGGCTGCACCGGCTCGTTAGGCTGCCCCGCGCCAACCGTGGAGCGCTTCGGCGACCGCAGCAGGATTCTTTGAGGCCACACGCAGCAGGGCCAGTGCCGGGCCATCGGGCACGCGACGCCCCTGCTCCCAATTGCGCAGCGTCGAGACGTTCACGCCGATCATGAGTGCGAACTCGCTCTGTGAGGCGCGGAGTTTCTTTCGCACGGCCTTGATGTCGGCCGGTTTGAATGCCGTGACCCTGGACGCACGGAGCGTTCCACGACGAATGCGACCTGCCTGCCGCACGCTGGCAACCAACTCTTGAAACGCGTCGGCCTTCACTTGAACTCCTCCCGAATGAGCGCCGCCAGCACCTTCGCCTGTTTGGGCGTCAGGTCACCCTGCTCGTTCTTTGCATACGCATACAGCATGTAGAACACCGATTCGCGGGCGGCCCAGTAGTAGATCACCCGCACGCCGCCGCGCTTGCCCGCCCCGGGCAGCGCCCACCGCACCTTCCGGGCTCCTTGAGTGCCGCCGATGGTCGCCCCCTGCTCCGGTCGGCGCATCAACGCGGACTGCAGGTGACGATACGATTCATCGTCGAGGAACGCCGTGATGACCCTCTTGAAGATCGGCGTTTTGACAAACCGCATGACCGATTATACGCCAATGGCGTATGGTCTGAGTTATGAAGAAATTTGACTGGGGAATGTGACGGCCTAACTAATAAGTAGACTGCGGGAATCCTACACCGGTTCGGCGGAATGCGGCGTGTCATCGCAGCATAACGCGACACACTCTGAGTAAGGGTCGCTGGTTACTTGGTCGGCGTAACGCCTTCAAGGCTGACCAAGTAACCCTGCCCGCCGAAGCAGTTTCTGCACACCAGATCTACCTCACGGCTCGCAGAAATTGACCGGGACCAGCGGCGCAGCAATGCCATCCGGCCCGTTTCGTAGTGGCACGGGACTCGCTCCTTACGGAGCATGAAAGACTCACCACCGCCAACGGCCAAGCTGATGGATCTGGTTCGCCAGGCCTGCCGCATCCGACACTTCAGCCACCGCACCGAAGACGCCTACCGCCACTGGATTCGGCAGTTCATCACCGCCAACCACGTGCGCCATCCGCGCGATATGGGTGCGCCGGAGGTCGAGACATTCCTCACCGACCTGGCTACCAAGCGCCGCGTCAGCGCCTCGACCCAGAATCAGGCACTCTCAGCGCTCCTGTTCCTGTATGGGGTTGTCCTCGCACGACCACTGCCGGCGCTACCCAACATCGTCCGAGTCCGGACACCGCCCCGCCTTCCGGCGGTCCTCTCGCGATCCGAGGTCAAGGCGCTCCTGAACCAACTCACCGGCACTCCACGACTCGTTGCAGCCCTGCTCTATGGCAGCGGCATGCGGCTTTTGGAATGCCTGAGTCTGCGTGTCAAGTATGTCGACCTCGAGCGGTTGCAGATCACGGTCCGGCAGGCAAAAGGCCGGAAGGACCGCGTGACGATGCTGCCAAGTTCCGTTGTGGAGACGCTGAAACAACACCTGGATCGTGTGCACGTGCTGCATGAAACTGACCTGGCTCATGGACTCGGCGCGGTTGTACTGCCAGATGCGCTCGACCGGAAACTGCCTGGCGCACCCAAGTCGTGGCCGTGGCAGTTCGTCTTTCCCGCCGCTCGCATCTGCCGTGATCCACAGTTTGGTGCGCCAACGCGGTTTCACCTGCACGAATCCGTCGTTCAACGCGCGGTCACCGCGGCAGTTCGAAACGCCGGTCTTTCCAAACGCGCCGGCTGCCACACGCTTCGCCACTCGTTCGCGACACACCTGCTCGAAGACGGCTACGACATCCGAACGGTTCAAGAGTTGCTCGGCCACGCCGATGTCAGCACGACGATGATCTACACACACGTCCTGAATCGAGGCGGCCGCGGCGTCAGGAGCCCAGCCGATCGACTGTAGGCGTTGCTTGACAACAGCTAGTAGGCAAACAAAAAGGGAGGGCAGAAGCCCGCCCCGACGGTCGATAAGCTGGAGAGATCGATCCTAGGAAATCGTCGTGATTGACTTCTGCGCGAGGTCGATCAGGCCCATCGGCAGGACGCCGAGGTAGAGCACGCCGGCGACTGCGACGACCAACCCGCCGAGCGCGACCGGGTGGACCGGTGGCGGCACGGGGCGCGCGTCGCGGTCAGTCATGTACATCATCACCACGATGCGCAGGTAGAAGAACACCGAAACGACGCTCGACAGCACGCCGATGATGGCGAGGCCGTAGTAGCCAGAACCAATCGCGGCCGAGAACACATACCACTTGGCGATAAAGCCGGCGGTCGGCGGGAAGCCGCCCAGCGACAGCAGGAAGAGCGTCATCAACGTCGCCAGGACCGGATGCGAGTGCCAGAGGCCCGCGTAGTCGCGCAGGTCGTCGTTCGAACGCTCGCGCGTGCCGAGCATGGCAATCACGCCGAACGCGCCAAGGTTCGTCAGCGCATAAGCGGCGAGGTAGAACAGGATTGCGGCCTTGCCGACATCGTTACCGGCCACGAGACCGGCCAGCAGGTAGCCGCCGTGCGCAATGCTCGAATACGCCAGCATGCGCTTGAGGCTGGTCTGGGCGACGCCGACGACGGTGCCTACCACCATCGTCGCCGCGGCAATCCACCACAGCACCGGGGCCCAGTCCGCGATCATCGGGTCCAGCCCCTTGAGGAACACGCGGACGAACGCGGCAATCGCGGCAGCCTTCACGCCCGTGGACATGAAGCCGGTCACCACTGTCGGCGCGCCTTCATAGGCGTCCGGCGACCACATGTGGAACGGCACCGCCGCGACCTTGAAGGCAAAGCCGACGATCAGCAGGCCGGCGCCGAGCAGAATCATCGGGTTGCCGCTCATCGACTGCGCAGCAATGGCGGTCGACAGCCGCTCGATGTTGGTCGTGCCGGTCACGCCGTAGAGGAACGCAATGCCGTAGAGGAAGAACGAGCTGGCAAACGCGCCCAGCAGGAAGTACTTGAACGCCGCTTCGGTGCTCTGCTGCTGGTCCTTGCGGATGCCGGTCAGCACGTAGACCGCGATCGACATCGTTTCCAGCGCCAGGAAGATCACCAGCAGGTCGGTGGCCTGCCCCATCAACATCATGCCGACGATGGCAAACAGCATCACGGCGTAGTACTCACCAGCCGGCAGACGGTCCCGCTCAACCGTGTGCGACGAGAAGATCACCGTCAGGATACCGACGCCCACCAGCACGAGGTTGACGAACAGCGAGAAGTTGTCCGCGGTCACCACGCCGAAGCTCTCGGCGTTGCTGTTCCACAGCAGGATCGATGCGGCACCGGCGCCGAGCAGGCCGATAATCGCCAGCCCGCCGATCGGCATGTTCTCGTTCTTGCCGCGGAAGGATTCCGCGAGCAGGACCACGAGCCCTGCGAGCGTGACGCAGAGCATCGGGATGATGGCGTCGAACTGGCCGCTGATCATCGTGCCACCTCCGCCACGACGGTCTCAGGTCTTGCCGTGGTCAGGTCTTGCGGCCGCGCAGGCGCCGGGCGGTCGCCCGCCGGCACGCGCGATTTCGGCTTGAGGGTTTTCGGCAACACCGCTTCCACGCGCAAGGGCTGACGCGACTGCACGCGATCGACGATGCGTTGCACGGCCGGCTCCATCGGCTTCAGGAAGACGTTCGGGGCCACGCCCATGCCGATCGCGGCGGCGGCCAGCGGTCCGACGATCGCCCACTCGCGGAACGACAGGTCGGGCAGCCCCTTGTTGTGATCGTTGGTGACCTTGCCGTAGAAGACTCGCTGGAACATCCAGAGCATGTAGACGGCTGACAGGATCACGCCCAGCGCGGCGATCACGACGAAGCGCGGATCCCACTTGAAGGCGCCGAGCATGATCAGGAATTCACCAATGAAGCCGTTCATGCCGGGCAGGCCGATGGACGACAGCGTGATGATCAGCGCGACGGCGGTGAAGCGCGGCATGCCGGCCTTGAGACCGCCAAACTCGCTGATGGTCCGGGTGTGGCGTCGATCCGACAGCATGCCGACGAGCGCAAACAGCGCGCCCGTGCTGACACCGTGCGCCAGCATCTGGTACGACGCACCCTGGATGCCCTGCACGTTGATCGCGGCAATGCCGAGGATGACGAAGCCCATGTGGCTGACCGACGAGTAGGCGACCAGCTTCTTCATGTCCGGCTGCACCATCGCGACCAGCGCGCCATAGACGATGGCAATCACCGACAGCGTGGCGAGCACCGGCGCGAAATACAGCGCCGCTTCCGGGAACAGCGGAATGGCAAACCGGATCAGGCCGTAGCCACCCATCTTCAGCATCACGCCGGCCAGGATCACCGAACCGGGCGTCGGCGCCTGGGTGTGCGCATCGGGCAGCCACGTATGGAACGGGAACAGCGGCACCTTGATGATGAAGGCCAGCGTGAAGGCGAGGAACAACCAGTACTGCGTGCCCTCGGGGATCTGCAGTTCATACAGCTTGAGCAGGTCGAAGCTGTATTCGCCGGTCATGGTCTGGTGCATCCACGACAGGCCGATGATGGCGACCAGCATCAGCACGCTGCCGGCCATGGTGTAGAGGATGAACTTGACCGCGGCGTAGATGCGCTGGTCGTAGCCCCAGATGCCGATCATGAAATACATCGGGATCAGGACGAAGTCCCAGAAGATGTAGAACAGGAACACGTCGAGGGCGCAGAACACGCCGATCATCGACGCTTCGAGCAGCAGCATGAAGATCGAGAATTCCTTGACCTTCTTCTCGATGCTTTCCCACGACGTCAGCAGCGCGATCGGCGTCAGGAAGCCGGTCAGCACCAGCAGCATCAGGCTCAGGCCGTCGATGCCGACGTAGTACTCAATCCCGAATGCGGGAATCCAGGGGGCCCGTTCGACGAACTGGAACGGAGCGGCGGAGGCCGAGCTGTCGAAGCCGGCCCACACCGCCAGGGTGATCGCAAAGGTGATGAGCGACACACCCAGCGCGAAGTAGCGGATCAGGGCGTCCTTTGAGCCATCGCGGTTGGCGATGAACATCAGCAGGATCGCGCCGATGATCGGGGAGACGATAGCGAGGGTCAGCAGGCCAGGCACGTCGCTATCTCCACAAGTAGTAGGCGAGCACGGCGACCGCGCCTACGAACATCGATGCCGCGTAGGTCTTCACCGACCCGTTCTGCAGCAGGCGGAGCACGATGCTCACACCACTCACCAGGTAACCGGCGCCGTTGACGGCGCCATCCACGACCTTGACGTCAAAGCCGCGCCACAACCCCTCGGTCGAGACGACCTTGATCGGTTGCACGATCGTGGCGTCGTAGACCTCGTCGACGTAGTACTTGTTCAGCAGCAGCTTGTGCACGCCCGGATACTGCGCCGCGAGCCGCTCGGGGATCTGGCGATTCTTGAGCCACAAGAATGTCGCCAGGCCGATGCCCGCAAACGCCAGCAACGACGAGACGCCCATCAATCCGAGTTCGAGGGCCGTATAGTCCTCGGTTCGCTCTTCAACCGGCGTGCACGGTTCCAGGGCCATGCCGGCGAGTTCACCAGTCGTGACCTCAGCGCCACAGTTGGTGGCGTTGAACACCGGCGTCAGCCACTCGTGCAGGTTGGCGTGACCACCAATCGCGTGCGGTATATTGACGTAGCCGGCGACGATCGAACCGACTGCCAGCACCACCAGCGCGGTGGCCATCGGCCAGGGCGCGTCGTGCGGGGCGCCGTGCGCGTGACCATGATCGTCGTGCCCATGGCCGTGCGCGGCGTGGCCGTGACCGTGCGCGTCGGCTGGCGCGCCGTGTCCGAATCGCTCTTCACCGTGGAACGTGAGGTGAACCAGGCGCCACATGTAGGTCGCCGTCAAGAACGAGGTAATCGCACCGACGGCCCACAGCAGCTGGTGTCCTTCAACGAAGGTCTCGAACAGGATTTCATCCTTCGAGAAGAAGCCTGACAGCAGCGGCACGCCGGCAATCGCGACCGAGGCAATCACGAACGTCCAGTAGGTGATCGGGATGTGCTTCTTCAGGCCACCCATGTTGCGAATGTCCTGCTCACCGTGCAGCGCGTGAATCACCGCGCCCGAGCCGAGGAACAGGCAGGCCTTGAAGAACGCGTGCGTGTAGAGGTGGAAGATGCCGGCGCCGTAGGCGCCAACGCCCATCGCCAGGAACATGTAGCCAAGCTGCGACACGGTCGAATACGCCAGCACGCGCTTGATGTCGTTCTGGACCAGGCCGATCGTGCCGGCAAACAGCGCCGTCGCGGCGCCCACGACCGCAATGATGTGGAGCGTCATCGGCGCATGCTCGAACAGCATCGCGTTGCGGCCGATCATGTAGACGCCCGCGGTGACCATCGTCGCGGCATGGATCAGGGCCGACACCGGCGTCGGGCCTTCCATCGCGTCGGGCAGCCACACATAGAGCGGAATCTGTGCCGACTTGCCGGTGGCGCCAATGAACAGCAGCAGCGTGATCAGCGACAGCGTGCCGAAGCCCACTTCGATCGGCATCGCCTTGGCGGCCAGCGCGATGGTGTTGAAGTCCAGCGACCCGAACGTCACGACCAGCAGCAGCGCGCCGAGAATGAACGCGAAGTCGCCGACGCGGTTGACCACGAACGCCTTCTTCGCGGCATCGGAGGCCGACTGCTTCTCGTAGTAGAAGCCGATCAGCAGATACGAGCACAGGCCGACGCCTTCCCAGCCCACGAACATCACCAGGACGTTCGAGCCGAGCACCAGCATCAGCATGAAGAAGCAGAACAGGTTCAGGTAGGAGAAGAACCGCGCGAAGTCGGCGTCGGTCTCCTCGTGCATGTAAGAGGTCGAATACAGGTGGATCAGCGAGCCGATGCCGGTGATCACGAGGATCATCACCGCCGACAGCGCGTCAAGGCGCAGCGCCAGGTCGAGCGAGAAGTCGCCGACGGCAATCCAGTTGAAGAGCAGCTGGTTGATCTGGCGGCTCTCCGGCGGCATTGCCGCCAGCGAGAGCACCTGCATCACCGAGATGATGAAGGAGATCGCCATGACGACGGTCGCCAGACCGCCCGACACCGACTTCGGCAACCGCTTGCCGAGGAAGGCGTTGACGAGGAATCCGCCGAGTGGAAGTAGTGGAATCAGCGCTAGCACGGGGTCACCACTTCAAGCTCGTGAAGGCTTCGGGATTGAGCGACTCGCGATGGCGGAAGAGGCCAATCACCAGCGCCAGACCTACCGCGGCTTCCGCCGCGGCCACCGTCATCACGAAGAACGTGATGATCTGGCCGTCGACCGTGCCGAACTGGCGCCCGAAGGCGACAAACGCAAGGTTGGCGGCATTGAGCATCAACTCGACCGACAGCAGCAGCGTGATCAGGTTGCGGCGCAGGAAGACCCCGGCCGTGCCAATGGCGAAGAGCAGGCCGGACAGGACGAGATAGTGTCCGATGGGCATGGCTACTCTTCCCTCTTGCGCGCCAGCACGACCGCGCCAACCATCGCTGCGATGATCAGGATCGACGTGACTTCGAACGCGAACATGTAATCGGTAAACAACACGCGGCCCAGCTCCGCGACCGTTGATGCTGCCGGGCGCTCAGCGACGCCGACGCTCAACCCGCTGGTGCGCGACAGCGCCCACCCGAGTTCCAGTGCCAGCAGCACGGCCAGCACGCCGCCCACACGCACCGCCAGCGGGCGATACAGCGGGTGCGAGCGATCCCACTCCGCGGCATCCTCGCGAGGCGCGTTGAGCAGCATCACGGTGAACAGGAACAGCACCATGATCGCGCCGGCATAAATGATGATCTGCGCGACGGCGACAAACGGCGCCTCGAGCAGCACGTAGAGCCCGGCCAGGCCGAAGAACGAGGCGATGATCGCCAGCACGCTGTAGACGGGATTCTTCTGCGTGACGACGGCCAGCGCACCGAGCACGGTGACTCCGGCGAAGGTGTAAAACAACAGCGCGTCAGAGCCCAAAGTAGAGCACCCCCGCGGCTGTGAGCAGCAGGTTGACAGTTGCCAGCGGCAACAGCCACTTCCACCCAAACGACATCAGCTGGTCATAGCGGAATCGTGGCAGCGTCCATCGCAGCCACAGGTAGACGAACAACAGGAACGCAAGTTTGGCGATGAACCAGATCACACCCAGGTCCGCCGGCAGGAATGGGCCGTGCCAGCCGCCCAAGAACAGGTGCACCGCGACAGCCGAGACGGTGACCATGTTGATGTACTCCGCCATGAAGAACATTGCGAAGCGCATCGAGCTGTATTCGGTGTGGTAGCCGGCCACCAGCTCCTGCTCGGCTTCCGGGAAGTCGAAGGGCGCGCGGTTGGTCTCGGCGACACCCGCACACGCGAAGCAGAAGAAGGCAAGGAACTGCGGGAAGATGAACCACCGCGGCAGGAACTCGAAGCCGAAGATATTCCAGTAGCCGGCCTGAGCATCCACGATCTCGGTCAGTGACATCGAGCCGGCAAACATCACGACCGTTGCCAGCGACATACCGTAGGCCAGCTCGTAGCTGATCATCTGCGCCGAGCTGCGCAGGCCGCCCAGCAGCGAGTACTTCGAGTTGCTGGCCCAGCCGGCGAGCACGATGCCGTAGACGCCCATCGAGGCGACGGCGAAGATCACCAGCACCGCGACGTTGACGTCCGCGATCACCAGTTTCATCGGCTCGTCGAGCAGGCCGAAGAAGGTTGACGGCGGCCCAAGTGGCACCGGCGCAAACGCCAGATACGCGGCGGCGACGGAAACGATCGGCGCCAGCGAGAACAAGAACGCGTCCGACGCCTTCGGCCGCAGTTCCTCCTTGAAGAACAATTTCAGGATGTCGGCGATCGGCTGCAGCAACCCCTTCGGGCCGACCAGATACGGACCGTAGCGCTGCTGCATCAACGCCGCGACCTTGCGTTCGGCGTAGACCATCACCGCGGCCATGCCTTGCAGGCCGCCAAACACAATGCCGACGATGATCGAGTAAGCGATCGTCTCGGGAGCCGTCAGGACGTCGAGGATGCCTGACATTAGTGGTGCTCCACAGGCGTGCGCGCGCGGTAGTCGGCGGGCTTCGGCGGGTTGCCCTTGACGTATGCCTCAAACTCCGGCTTGAACCACTTCAGCGTGGTCAGCACCGGCGTTGCCGCGGCGTCACCGAACGCACACAGCGTCTTGCCGTTGATCTGGTTCGCCACGCTCTGCAGCAGGGTGATGTCCTTCTCGGTCGCCTGGCCCTGAGTCATGCGATGCAGGAGGCGATAGAGCCAGTCCGTGCCTTCGCGGCAGGGCGTGCACTTGCCGCACGATTCGTGGCGATAGAAGTGCAGCAGGTTCTCGGCCAGCCACACCATGTCAGTGGTGTCGTCAAGCACCATGATCGCGGCCGATCCGAGGAGCGAGCCGGCCTTCTGCACGTCGTCGAAGCTTGCCGGAATATCGAGCTGGTCCGGCATCAGGATCGGCACCGACGATCCGCCTGGAATCACGGCCTTGATGGTGTGCCCATCCTTCGGCCCGCCGGCGTATTCGTAGATCAGTTCCTTGAGCGTGACCTTCATCGGCGCTTCGAACACGCCGGGATTCTTCACCGCGCCGCTGACGCAGAACAGCTTCGGTCCACCGTTCTTCTCGGGGCCGAGCGCCGCGAACCACTCCGCGCCGCGCGTCATCACGAGCGGCACGTTGCAGAGCGTCTCGACGTTGTTCACCGCGGTCGGGCACTTCCACGCGCCTTCGACGGCCGGGAACGGCGGCTTGAATCGGGGCTGCGCACGCTTGCCTTCGAGCGACTCGAGCAGCGCCGTTTCTTCACCGGCTTCATACGCACCGGCGCCACGATGCAGGTAAACCTCGCAGTCGAAGCCCGAGCCCATGATGTTCTTGCCGAGATAGCCCGCCTTGCGCGCGTCGTCGATCGCCTTCTGCATCGTCGGGAACAGGTGATAGAACTCCCCGCGGATGTAGATGTAGGCGGCCTTCGAGCCAATCGCGTAGCAGCCGATCAGGCAGCCCTCCACCAGCAGGTGAGGATTGCGCTCCATCAAGAGGTGGTCCTTGAAGGTGCCCGGCTCGCTTTCGTCCGCGTTGCAGACGATGTATTTCGGCTTCGGCGACTTCTTGTCGACGAACTGCCACTTGAGGCCGGTCGGGAAGCCTGCACCGCCGCGACCGCGGAGGCCCGACTTCTTGACGTCCTCGATGACCGCATCGGGCGTCATCGCCAGCGCCTTCTTCAAGCCCTGGTAGCCAGCCTGGTTCTTGACGTAGTGATCCAGCTCAGCGCCGCCCGGCGTGAACGCAAACTGCGTCAGCACGGGTTCGTAATTCGGCAGCGCCTTGGCCTTTGAGGGCGTCGTGGTCTTGGCGCCTTCGGTGATGCGTGCTTCGCAGAGGTGGCAGTTGTTGAGCGCCTTCAGACCATCGGTCTTCATGCGATCGACGAGGCCGCCAACCTGTTCAGGCTGGAGATGCTCGTGCCAGTGATCGTTGTTCACCATCATCACGGGCGCGCGATCGCACGCACCGAGGCATTCCATCTGCTGAATAGTGAACATGCCAGTCGGATCGGTTTCTCCGACCTTGATGCCCAGCTTGTTCTGGAGTTCTTCGACCACGCGCTCGGCACCGGCGAGGGCGCACGACAAGGTCGTGCACACCTGCAGGACGTAGTTGCCGGTCGGCGCGCGGTGGAACATCACGTAGTAGGACACGACGTCTTCCACGTCGGCCGTGGTGCAGCCGATCACCTGCGCGACGTGACGGACCGCGTTGTTGCTGATGTAGCCCTGCTGGTCCTGCACCAGATACAGCGCGTGCAGCACCGCCGACACGCGGTTCTCCGGCGCGTAGTGCGACGCAAACTCTTCGAAGTTCTTACGATTACCGTCGGTGAACGAAAACTCACTGCCTTCCGGCAGCGTCACGCGCATCGACCGGTGATGCTGGTCGGTGCCGTACGGCATCGTGGGATGAAAGCTCATCGATCCACGTCTCCCATCACGACGTCGAGCGATCCGATCACGGCGATCACGTCCGCGATCATGCCTCCGACGACGAACTTGTGCAGCGCCTGGCAGGCAAACAGACCCGGCGCGCGCATGTGCACACGCCACGGGCGGTTGGTGCCGTCGGACACGACGTAACAACCGTGTTCGCCGCGCGGTCCTTCGACCGGCACGTAGGCGTCGCCCGCGGGCACCTTGAAACCCTGCGAGTAGATCAGGAAGTGCTGAATCAGCGCTTCCATCTCGGTATAGACCTGGTCCTTGGGCGGCGGCACGACGCGCTTGTCATCGACGGCCCACGGACCGTAATCCGGGATGCGCGCCAGCGCCTGCTGAATGATCTTCGCGCTCTCGCGCATCTCGGCGACGCGCGTCAGGTAGCGATCGTAAACGTCGCCGTTCGAGGCGCCGATCACGTCGAAATCGTAGGTGTCGTAGCCGATGTACGGGAAGGCGCGACGCACGTCGTAGTCACCGCCGGCGGCGCGCGCGATCGGTCCGAACAGGCCCCACTTGCAGCAGTCCTCGTAGGAAATCACGCCGACGCCGCGGGTCCGATCGAGCCAGATCGGGTTCTTGGTGATCAGCGTCTCGTATTCGTCGAGCTTGTCGGGGAAGCGGTCGATGAAGTCCTTGACCGCGGCGCGGAAACCGCGCGGCAGGTCTTCACGCAGGCCGCCGACGCGAATGTAGCTCGGGAAGAAGCGGAACCCGGCCATCAGCTCGTTCAGGTTCATCACCTGTTCGCGCTCGCGGAGCGCGTAGAGCAGGCCGGTAATGGCGCCGACTTCCATGGCGTGCGTGCCGAACCACACCAGGTGGCTGCTGATGCGCTGCAACTCCGCGATCAGCACGCGGATGTTGTTAACGCGCTCCGGCATCTTCTCGGTCAGGCCGAGCATTTTCTCGACCGAGAGGCAGAACGCCAGGCTGTTCGACTGGGCACCGAGGTAATCCATGCGCTCGACGAGCGGGATCACCTGCTGCCACTTCTTCTGCTCTGCCGTCTTCTCGATGCCGGTGTGGAGGTAGCCAACCGTCGGCGACACGGACACGACGGTTTCACCATCGAGCTCCATCACCAGCCGCAGCACGCCGTGCGTGCTGGGGTGCTGGGGCCCCATGTTGACGGTCATCGTTTCTGTGCGTAGATCGGCCATTCGTTCCCTTGAGGTCCAGCTGAAGCCGGACGCTACAGTTCCCTCTCCACCAACTCGCAAATCACGTGCAGGACGGTCGAATGCACTTCCTGGATCCGCGCCGTCCGCGCTTCGTTCACGGCAATGTGGTGCGTCGCCAGCGAACCAGCCGCGCCGCCACTGCCCGTCAATGCCACGGTGGTCAAACCGCGTTCGTTCCCGGTTTCGAGCGCCCGCAGCACGTTCGGCGAGTTCCCACTCGTCGTAATGCCGATGGCGACGTCCCCCTTCTTCCCCAACGCCTCGAGCTGTCGCGCAAACACGCGGTCAAACCCGTAGTCGTTGCCGATGGCCGTCAGCGCGCTCGTGTCGGTGGTCAAGGCCACCGCCGGATACGCCTTGCGCTCCTTCTCGAAGCGCCCGAGTAGTTCGGCCGCAAAGTGCTGCGCATCCGCCGCACTGCCGCCATTGCCAAACACCAGCACCGCGCCGCCCTGCTTCAGCGTCTTGGTGATCGCCTCGGCGACCGCCACGATCGGCGCCACGGCGTTGGCGGTGTCGGCCGCCATCCGTTCGTGAGCCGCGGCCGTTTCCTTCAGTACACGGACAACGTGCTCCGCTCGCTGGTCGGCCATCGCTACTTCGGCTTCGCCGAACCGCGCTGGAACCGGTCGCGCTCGAGGTTGGCCTTGAACTCTTCCTCGGTGACCTGCAACGGCATGTAGGTCTGCGCGTCCTTCCGCAACTGCACCGGATAGTCCTTGCGCAGCGGATGGCCTTCCCAATCGTCCGGCATCATCAACCGGCGCATGTCGGCATGACCGTCGAACACGATCCCGAACAGGTCATAGATCTCGCGTTCCGGCCAGCCGGCTCCCGGGTACAACCCGGTCAGCGTCTCGATCGCTTCCTGCGGGTTGATCCCGACCTTCACGCGCACCCGTGCGCGGCGGTGCGGCGAGACCAGGTGGTAGACGAGGTCAAATCGCGGCGCCCGATTGGGATGAAAGTCCACGGCGGTCACGTCCGAGAACGCGACGTACTCAAGACCCGGCGCCTGCAGGGCCTTGCAGGTGGCCACGATGAACTCGCGCGGCACGCGGATCGTCGGCGTGACGGCCGCATCGGACGAGATCGACGCCTCGTACGACGCGCCGGGCACCGCCGGCGCGATCGCCGCGATGATGTCTTCTGCGATCATGCGATGCGGACCTTCGGCGTCTGATCGAGCTTCGACGCGGCGATCTTCTTCTGCAGTTGCACGATGCCGTAGATCAGCGCTTCAGGACGCGGCGGGCAGCCGGGGATATAGACGTCGACGGGCACGACCTGATCGGCGCCCTGCACGATGGAATAGTTGTCGAACACACCGCCGCACGACGCGCACGCGCCCATCGAGATGACCCACTTCGGCTCAGGCATCTGGTCGTAGATGCGGCGCATGGCCGGCGCCATCTTGCGCGACAGCCGGCCGGCAATGATCATCAGGTCCGCCTGGCGTGGTGACCCGCGGAACACCTCGGCGCCAAAGCGCGCCATGTCGTAGCGGCCTGCGCCGGTCGCCATCATTTCGATCGCGCAGCAGGCCAGCCCGAACGCGACCGGCCAGATGGCCGAACGGCGCGCCCACTGAATCATGAATTCAGCGGACGTCGTCAGAACGGGTACTTCGTAATCAGTTTCGAGTCCCATAGCGATATCTCTTCACCACGGCGGGGCCGGGTTTTGGCGCGTGCTTGTAGTCCGGATCGAACTCGGGGCCCCAATCCAGCACGCCCTTGCGCCAGATGTAGATGTAGCCCACGACCAGAATCAGGAAAAAGACCGTGATCTGGATCAGTCCCGGCCATCCCAGTGCCCGCATGGTCATCGCCCACGGATAGAGGAAGGCGACCTCGATGTCGAACAGCAGGAAGATCATGGCAATCAGGTAGAACTTCACCGACTGCCGTTCACGCGCGTCGCCGACGGGCGGCATGCCGCACTCGTAGGCCGCGAGTTTTTCAGGTGTGGGATTACGTGGGCCCAGGAATCGGGAAATGACGACAGAGACGACGCCAAATCCGATTGCAATGACCGCTAAAAGAAGAATTCCGCCCCAGCCCAGCATGTGTGCGCGTTTCCTAGGATCGCTCTAGAAAGTATGTCACGCACCGGTCGTTCCGGGCGCTTGTGAAGGATATCACACGCACTTACAGGGTCTCCGCCGTGCAGGCCAGGCTCGGCGGGGCATTACAATCCCTCGCATATGCGACTGTCGTCGGAACGCCTGCTGGTCGGAGCGGTTTTGGCCGTTTCCGTCACCATTTTGGGCCTCCAGACGTTCGTTCTTCGTCCTCGGCTGTGGCCGGCTGGCGAAGAACGGCCGGTTGCGGTCATTCGACCTCTTGAAGTCAACGGTTCGCAGGTCCAGAACAGGCCCTTCGCCTGTGGCGCAGCAAGCAGCGCGTCGAGTCTGCCGACAGCCCCTACCCCGCAACCATCCAGCAGCGGGCGATTTGGGCGTTGCCTGAGCCGCCCTGGAACGCGTGGCTACGGCAGCATCTCGGCGTGCTGCTGCAGGCCGCCGGCTTCCTGACCGGTGCCGGCGTGCTGCTCGCGCTCGGCGCCCACGGCACGACGGCGGCACTGATGACGCTGGCGTTGATCGCAACCGCGTCTGCCAACAGTGGCCCCCTGCTGGGCGCCGAAACAGTGGTGCCGATCCTGGGCCCGGTGCTGCTCTTCTTCAACTGGCTGATTACCGGACTGTCGTTCCCGATCATCGGACTCGCCGTCCTCTATTTCCCGCACCGCGCCGAGATCCTCGATCGTCAGAAGTGGATCGTGCCGGCGGTCATCGCCGGCGGCCTGCCGATGCTTGCAATCGGGCTGATCACCGCATCGTTCTTGAGCGGCGCGGATGCGGCCTTGCCGGCTCTGACCTGGATCGCCACCAACGGCTGGGTCTACGACGCGGCATTTGCGATTCCGCTCGCCTTCAACGTGATGATCGTCGTGGAAGGCATCGCGCGCTATCGCATCAATCTCGACGCCGATGAACGCCGCCGGATCCAGATCGTCGTGTATACCGGCGTGCCTGCGGTGTTCGCCTACGCGCTCAAGGCCGGCCTGCCGATCGCGTTCAGCCTGCTCGGCATGCCGATCGAACTGCCGTGGCTGATCGAGGCCGTCCTGCAGGCGATCGTGCTGCTGCCGGCGTTTGGTCTCCCCTACGCCGTCGCGGTCAAGCACGTCTTCAGCCCCCGCACCGTGCTGCGCCGCAGCCTGCAGTACGCGTTTGCGCGCCGCACGCTCACCGTCCTGGTCGCATTGCCGGTCATCGCGCTGATCGGGTCGCTGGTGCAGCAGCGCGACATGACGATCGGCATGATCGTCAGCGGACAGCCGCTCTTCTACCTGACGTCGCTGGCGATGCCGGGACTGGCGCTGAAATACCGCGACCGCGCGCAGCGCTGGCTCGACCAGCGTTTTTTCCGCACCGAATACGACACGCGCGAGATCCTGGTCTCGCTCGCCGGCCGCGTGTCGTACGAGAACGACCCGCGCGACCTGGTCGCGATGGTCGTCACGCCGATCGACTCAGCACTGCACCCGGAATGCATCGCGGTCCTCGCCACCGACGCGGCGAACTCCGCCAACCCGACCGGGCGCTTCGAAGCCGTGATCGCACTGCGCATCGACGCGCCACCGCTGCAGGCCGACAGCGGCGTGATCACGCTGCTGCGCTGGTCCGACAAACCGCTGGAAGTGTTTCTCGACGATGAGCAGTCACCGGTCGCACGCATTCCGCAACCGGATCGCCTGTGGCTCGCGGGGATGAACGCGGCGCTGCTGGTGCCGATCTTCGCCGGCGGCAGCGACCCGCGTCCGTTCATCGGCCTGATCGCGCTCGGACGCAAGCGGTCGGAAGAACCGTACACGGCCGAAGATCGCGAACTCCTGCGCGGTATTGCGGTGCAGATGGGCGTCGCGCTCGACCTGTCGCGGCTCCGCCGGCAAGTCGGGACTTTGTTGCCTGTCGGCGCCGCCGGCGCCCAGGCTGGCGTCACCCAGGCGTTCACACCGACGCTGGTGGTGGGCGGCAGCAGCGGCGGGTCCGCGATCAGTGTCGGGGCGCTGATCGACGGCAAGTACCGCGTCGACAACGTGATCGGCCAGGGCGGCATGGGCGCGGTCTTCAAAGCGTGGGACGTGCGCCTCGAACGCGCCGTGGCGATCAAGGTCGTGCGCGCCAAACTCATCTCGGATCCCGATTCGCGCCTGCGCTTCCGCCGCGAGTCGCAAATCGTCGCGCGCCTGCAGCATCCGTCGATCGTGACCGTGTTCGACTACGGCCACCCTGCCGATGGCGCCGTGTTCCTGGTCATGGAATTCGTGCCGGGTGAGGATCTGCGTCACTTCCTGAAGCGCGAGGGCAAGCTCGAGGCGTCCCGCATGGCGGCGCTGCTCCACGGCATCGCCGGCGGCGTCGAGGTCGCGCGCAAGTCGGGAATCTTCCATCGCGACCTGAAGCCCGAGAACATCCTGCTGCCCGAAAGCGGCACCGGGCCCAAGGTCGTGGACTTTGGCGTCGCGAAGCTCACCACGCCCGGCGGCGCTGACGGCGGCACCGTGTCGGTTGCCGGCACGATCGTCGGCACTCCTGCCTACATGCCGCCAGAGCAACTGCGCGGCGAGGCCGTTGACGCGCGGGCGGATGTCTTCAGCCTTGGCGTGATGGCCTACGAAATGCTGACCGCGCGACTGCCCTATACAGGTGCGTCGCTGATCGACATCGGCATCAAGCAGGTGGAGGGGAAGGTCGACCTGAGCGGCATCGACCCGAGAATCGCGCGGGTGGTCGGCCAGGCGATCGCTTACGACAAAGAGAAAAGGCCCGCATCCGCGTCTGCGTTCGCAGACGCCTTACGGGCCGCTCTTAGTAGCCGGTAGCCAGTAAAACTTCTGGCTACTGGATATTGGCATCTGACTACTTTTTCTTCGCGGTCATCTCGGCCAGGCGACGATCGATTTCCGCGATCGCGTGTCCGATCTGGTCCTTGCGAGCGGCATGCGTCGTGGCTTCGCCCTGACGCTGCAACTCGATCTTCGCCAGGCGGAGCGATTCCACCTGCCGCACGTGCTCGGGGTCAACCTTGGGGCCTTTGTCGCGCGCGACCTTGCGGCTTTCCTCGAGTTCGTCCATGCGCTCTTGCAAGCGCGCTTCAGCGTCGATTAATCCTTCTCCAGCGTCACCCATGAATCACACGATTATACACACCGGTGCACGAGACGCGTTTTTGTAATTGAATGTGGTTGTGAAAGATTTCCATCCTGCGGTTCAGCAATGGTTTAGCGCCGTCTTTGCTGAGCCCACGACGCCGCAGAAACGAGGATGGCCCGCAATCGCCCGGGGCGAGTCGACGCTGATTCTTGCGCCGACCGGCAGCGGCAAGACGCTGACGGCGTTTCTTTGGTCGCTTAACCGATTGATGTTCGACCCGGTGCCGGCGCCGGATAAACGCTGCCGGGTTCTTTACATCTCGCCGCTCAAGGCGCTGGCGGTCGACGTCGAGCGCAATTTGCGCGCGCCACTGGCTGGCATCTCGAACATGGCCTCGGCCAACGGCATTCCGTTTCACCTCCCGGCGATCGCCGTGCGCACCGGTGACACGCCCGCGAATGAGCGGGCGAAGTTCCAGCGCAGCCCGGCCGACATCCTCATCACCACGCCCGAATCGCTGTTCCTGCTGCTCACGTCGAACGCACACCAGAGCCTGAAGTCCGTCGAGACGGTGATCATCGACGAGATTCACGCACTGGTGGCGACCAAGCGCGGCGCGCACCTGTCGCTCTCGATGGAGCGGCTCGAACGGATCGTCAGCACGCCGCTGCAGCGCATTGGCTTGTCGGCCACGCAGCGGCCGCTGGAAGAAGTCGCGAAGTATCTCGGCGGCGCACGAGCGGCCTCGAAGGGCACGAAGGCCGCGAAGTCCAGGACAGGCGCCGCACGGACCAAGGCGGACTTTGCCGAATCCGTCCACGCTGAGTTTGAAGACGACCACGCGGTGACCTACCGCGACGTCACCATCATCGACGCGAGCGCGCCGAAGCAGTTGCTGATCGCGGTCCAGACGCCGGTGGAAGACATGGCGGCCGTGGGGAAACCGCCTTCTGGCCCTGCCTCCGGCAGCGCGGTCGAGCAGATCCGGAGCGGGCCCGCATCAGCCGCGACCGGCCCGGTGGCGCAGACGATCTGGAGTTCGCTTCATCCGCGGCTCGTGGAATTGATCCGGGCGCATCGATCGACGCTGTTGTTCGTCAACAGCCGCCGCCTGGCCGAGCGGCTCGCGGGGGCGCTGAACGAGATCGCCGGCGAGGCGCTGGTACGAGCGCACCACGGCTCACTCGCGCGCGCGCAGCGCACCGAGATCGAGGACCTGCTCAAGGGGGGCCACCTCCGCGCACTGGTCGCGACGTCGTCTCTTGAGCTCGGCATCGACATGGGCGCCATTGACCTGGTGATCCAGATCGAAGCGCCGCCCTCCGTGGCCAGCGGCATGCAGCGCATCGGCCGCGCCGGGCACAGCATCGGCCAGGTCAGCGAAGGCATCATCTTTCCAAAATTCCGCGGTGACCTCGTGGCGTGCGCGGCGGTGACCGCGGCAATGCGGCAAGGCAAGGTTGAATCGTCGCGCTACCCGCGCAATCCGCTCGACGTGCTGGCGCAACAGCTCGTGGCCATGACGTCCATGGAGCGGTGGGCAGTCGACGAGCTGTATCGCACGGTGCGCTCGTCGGCGCCGTTCGCCGAGCTGTCGCGCTCGATCTTCGACGGCGTGCTCGACATGCTCTCGGGCCGCTACCCCTCTGATGAATTTGCGGAACTGCGCCCGCGCGTGACGTGGGATCGCGTCAACGGCACGGTCGTGGCCCGGCAGGGCGCCAAACGCGTCGCGATCTCGAACGCGGGAACCATTCCGGATCGCGGACTCTACGGCGTGTTCCTCAGCGGCGCCGACAAGGACAAGGCCCGGGTCGGCGAACTCGACGAAGAAATGGTGTTCGAGGCGCGCGCGGGCGAGACATTCCTGCTCGGCGCAACGACGTGGCGGATCGACCAGATCACCCACGACCGGGTGCTGGTCTCACCCGCGCCCGGCGAACCGGGCAAGATGCCGTTCTGGAAGGGCGAAGGTCCGGGCCGACCGGTTGAACTCGGCATGGCCATCGGCAAGCTCGTGCGCGAGATCCGCAAGCAGGACCCGGGCGCCGCCGTGGCCACGCTGCAACGCGATCATGGTCTCGACGAGAAAGCAGCCGGCAACCTGCTCGCGTATCTCGACGAACAACACGCCGCGGCGGGCGCGATTCCCGACGACCGGACCATCGTCATCGAGCGGTCACGCGACGATCTCGGCGACTGGCGCGTCGCCGTGCTGTCGCCGCTCGGCAGCCGCGTCCATGCACCGTGGGCCATGGCCGCAACCGCGCAGATCCGCGATCAGGCCGGGATCGACGTCGAGGTGATGTGGTCGGACGATGGGTTTGTCATTCGCTATCCGGATGGCGAGCGGCTGCCCGACACGTCGCTGCTATTGCCGGATCCTGATGAGGTTGAGCGCCTGGTGGTGCGGCAACTGGGGTCGACCGCCATGTTTTCGGCACGGTTCCGCGAAGCCGCGGGCCGCGCGCTGCTGCTGCCCCGGCGCCGCCCCGGCGCCCGCGCGCCCCTCTGGCAGTTGCGCAAGCGCGCCTCGGATCTGCTTGCCGTCGCGGCCCGCTTCGGGTCGTTCCCGATCATCCTTGAAACCTATCGCGAGTGCCTGCGCGACATTTTCGACCTGCCTGCGCTCACCAGCATCCTGCAGCGCGTCCGCAGCCGGTCGCTGCGCGTCATCTCCGTAGAGTCACAGAAGCCGTCGCCGTTCTCGGCGTCGCTGCTGTTTGGCTACGTGGCCAACTACATCTACGACGGTGATGCGCCGCTCGCCGAGCGGCGGGCGCAGGCGCTTGCCGTGGATCAGTCGCAGCTGCGCGAGTTGATCGGCGACACCGAACTGCGCGACCTGCTCGACGAGAGCGTGCTCGATACGCTCGAACAGGAATTGCAGCACCTGCCGGAACGGTTTCACGCCCGCTCGACGGATACGGTACATGATCTGCTGTTGCGCCTCGGCGATCTGTCAGAGGACGAGATCCACGCGCGCACCGCGAGCGGCGTTGCCGATCCGGCGATCGAGGAACTGGTGCGCGACCGGCGCGCAATTGCCGTCCGCCTCGCCGGCGACCGCCGGCTGGTGGCCGTCGAAGACGCCGCGCGCTACCGCGACGCGATCGGATTGCCGCTGCCGCAGGGGCTGCCGGTCGCGCTCCTTGAGCCGGTCGCGGATCCGATCGGCGATCTCGTGCGCCGATACGCGCGCACGCACGGTCCGTTTGTGGCCAGGGACGCTGCGGCACGCCTCGGCCTCGGTGTGGCCGTGGTGGACGCGGCGCTCACGCGCTTGCTGGCGAGCGGCCGCGTGGTCGACGGGGAGTTCCGGCCGGGCGGGCGCGGCCGTGAGTGGTGCGATGCCGACGTGCTCAGAACCATCCGGCAACGCTCGCTGGCGCGGTTGCGGCAGGAGGTCGAGCCGGTCGAATCCGCGGCGCTCGGACGCTTCCTAGTCGGCTGGCATTCGCTCGCCAGGCCAAAGCACGGCCTGGACGGGCTGCTCGATGTCATCGAACAACTGCAAGGCGTGCCGATTGCCGCCTCGGTGCTGGATACAGAAGTGCTCGCGGCCCGGGTGCACAACTACGCGCCGGCGATGCTCGACACCCTGCTCGGCGCCGGCGAAGTGGCGTGGGTCGGCGTTGAGCCGCTCGGCGATCGCGACGGCCGGATCGCGCTCTACCTTGCCGATCATCTGTCGACGCTGTTGCCGCCCCAAGATGCCATCCCTGCGGCGTCCGGCGTTCGCCGGACTGTCGAAGGCCTCACTGGTCGAGAGGCGCAGATCGTGGCGTATCTCCACAAGAATGGTGCGTTGTTCTTCGGTCCGCTCCACGAGGCGACCGGTGGCGGGTTCCCGCAGGAGACGGTCGATACCATCTGGGACCTGGTGTGGAAGGGGCTGCTGACCAACGACACGCTGCACGCGCTGCGTGCCTACTCTGCTCCGCCGGAGCGCACGCGCAAGCCACAGCGCGGCGCCACGTTCCGCTCACGCCGGCTCGTGCCCCCGTCTGCAGAGGGGCGCTGGACCGTAGTCGCCTCACCCGCCGCCTCAACGACCGCGTGGGCGACCGCCATGGCCAATCAATTACTGATGCGCCACGGTATTGTCACGCGTGACGTCACGGGCATCGAACCGCTGCCTGGCGGCTTCTCCGCAATGTATCCCGTGCTGCGCAGGCTCGAAGAAACCGGTCGCATCCGCCGCGGCTACTTCGTGGCAGGACTCGGCGCCGCACAGTTTGCGCAACCAGGTGCCATCGACCTGTTGCGCGACGCGCGCGATGAACGGGACGAGATCACCACCGTGACGATGTCCGCGACCGATCCCGGCAATCCCTACGGGGTGCTCATCCCCTGGCCTGAGGTCCACGACAGCGAGGCGCGGCCCACCCGAACCGCCGGCGCCCGGGTGGTGATCGTCAACGGGCACGCGGCCGCGTGGATTAGCCGCGGTGATCGGCAACTGATCGTGTCATTGTTGCCTGGTGATGAGCCGGAGCGATCGCGGATTGCGCGCGCCATGGCTCGTGAGCTGGTCAGGATCGCCAACGAGGCGCCCGAAGGGCGTCGTGGCTGGCTGATCGAAGAGATCAACGGACGCCGCGCGATCGAGGATCCGTCGAGCCAGTTCCTGCTCGAGGCCGGCTTTGCCAACACCAGCATGGGGCTGCAATTGCGCGTCCCCCGGCGACGTGAGCCATTGCGGATCGAGGGCGATCCGGATGAAGAACGCGATGCCTGAAGGCGACACCATCTACCGGTCGGCGCGCACGCTCCACAAGGTCCTCGCCGGCCGCGTCGTGACCGGGTTCGACACCGCCTACGCGCACATCGATCGCGTCAACGTCGACACGCCGCTCGCCGGCCAGACCGTCGAGAAGTGCGAAGCGCGCGGCAAGCACATCCTGATCTACTTCAGCGGCGGCCAGATCCTGCGCACGCACATGCGGATGAACGGATCGTGGCATGTCTACCGCGCCGGCGAGCGGTGGTGGCGCGGGCCGCACGCCATGCGCGTGCGGATCGACACGGCTGAATGGGTCGCGGTGGCGTTCGATGTGCCGGTTGCGGAGTTTGTGACGCCGAAACAACTCGCCACGACCGATCCGGCTGCGAAGCTCGGCCCCGATCTGCTGGGCGCCTCGTTCGACCGGGACGAGGCGGTCAGACGAATCGTCGCAAGCGGCCACCGCGCGATTGCGATGACGCTGCTCGATCAGCGGATCGTGGCGGGCATTGGCAACATCTACAAGTCGGAAGTGCTGTTCATGTCGGGCGTGCATCCGGACCAGCCTTCGAGCGCGGTCCCGGTGCCCACGCTCGAGGCGATGATGGATCTGGCGCGCAGCCTGCTGGGTGACAACGTCATCGAAGGGTCTTCACCAAGCATCCAGACCTATCGCAACCAGCGCCAG
>JAYQOO010000050.1:0-26198 GCA_038144855.1 Acidimicrobiia bacterium
GAATCACGTGCACCGACACGAGCTCGCCGACGCGGCGCGCGGCGGCGGCGCCGGCATCGGTCGCGGCCTTGACCGCAGCCACATCGCCTCGCACCACGGCCGTCACGTATCCAGCGCCGATCTTTTCCCAGCCGACCAGCGTCACCTTGGCGGCCTTCACCATGGCGTCGGCCGCTTCGATCATCGCGACCAGCCCTTTGGTTTCGACCATCCCGAGTGCTTCACCCATTCGATGCTCCCTTATTTCAACGCGCGAATCGCGTCCTCAATCAGTGCGGTTAGCTCGCGATATGTTAGTCGAATTTCCCCATCAGCGGCGGTGGAAGGCACAGAAAGCGTCGACAACGCCCGGCTGCTAAGCGATTGGGCAACAAGGCGTTCGCCTGAGTCCGGCGCCTGGACGACCTGGCACTCGAGCTGCCCGCCGGACGTCTTGACGTCATCGTCCG
Organism: Acidimicrobiia bacterium; assembly: GCA_038144855.1. Classification (GTDB taxonomy): domain Bacteria; phylum Acidobacteriota; class Vicinamibacteria; order Vicinamibacterales; family UBA2999; genus 12-FULL-67-14b. Next base: position 450 of record JAYQOO010000050.1, read on the forward strand.
TGCAAATCGGCGCGGGTGACGCGATGCCGTACATGCCGCGCAGCCCCTGGAGTCGCTCGACCTCGTCGCGCGACAACACGTGCTCACGCCCCAATTGCCGGGCCACCAGGCTGATCTTGGCGAAGTGCTCGATCGTCTCCATGCGGTAATAGGCCGCCATCACGTCGCCGGCCAGGGCCAGCGCACCGTGGTTGGCCAGCAGCAATCCGTCGTGGGCCTTGACGTACTTGCGCACCGCCGTGGGCAACTCTTCGGTCGACGGGGTGGCGTACTCCGCGATCGGGATGCTGCCGAGCGTGGTGATGACCTCGGCCAGCACGGCGCGGTCCAGCGCGATGCCGGCCACCGCGAATCCGGTGGCGGTTGGTGGATGCGCGTGCACGACCGCCCGCGCGTCAGGACGATTGCGATACACCTCGAGGTGCATCTTCAGTTCCGATGACGGCTCGCGTTCGCCGGCAATGCGCTTGCCGTCGAGATCGGTGATCACCATCATGTCGGGGGTCATGAAGCCCTTCGACACGCTCTTCGGAGTGGTGATCAGCCGATGCTCGTCGAGCCGCACGCTGATATTGCCGTCGTTGGAAGCGACAAATCCACGCTCCCAGAGGCGGCGGCCGACTTCGACGATGTCCGCTCGTGCCTGCTCTTCAGCCTTCATCGCGATTGGTACTCAGCCCGGCACTTTTCAGTATCGAAGTAGATCAGGGTGCCACCGGCGGCCACTTCGATCGCCTTGCCCGGCACCACGTAGGTGCCACAGACCGGGCACTGTTGCATCTTCACCGACGCGGGAGGACCGCCTGCCCGGCGGCCGCCCGGTGCCGCTCCACTCGCGCCGCGAACCACGGCATCGACGAACCGCCAGAAGGTCCGCGCGATGACCATCGCGAGCACGAGCAGGAGGATGAAACGGGCCATGGCGCTACTTCGCTTGCGCCGCCTTGATACCTTCGAGGCCCTTCTTGGCCGCCTGACCTTCAGGCGATTCCGGTGAGAGATCGACGACGGTCTGCCAGGCCTGACCGGCGCCCGCCAGGTCCTGCTTGCCGAACGCGCGGACAATACCGACGTTCAACAACGTCTTGACGTGTTTCGGGTCGTTCTTCAACGACTGGTCGAACTGCGCAAGCGCACGGTCTGCCTGATTGGTGTAGTAGTAGGCCACGCCGAGATCGGTCGACACGTTGGTGTCGGCCGGATTCAACGCCAGCGCCTGCTCGTACCACGTGATCGCCTGCGGATACTGCTCGGCGTCAAAGAACATGTTGCCGAGCTGGACGCGCGTCTGCACGTCCTTCGGATCCTTGCCGGCCGCTTCTTCCAGCGTCTTCACCCGCGCCGGATCGATCGGCACGGGCTGCGGGGCAGCCGCCTGCTGCTGTTGTTGTTGCGCCGGCGCCGCCTGGGCGACCGGCGCCGTCTCGCGCGCCGTCCGTGCCGCCTGCTGCGTGCCCAGCACCCAGCCGACGATCACGCCAAACAGCGCTCCGGCAATTCCGAAAACAATGGCATTCGCTCGCATGTGTGAATTCTCAGGATAACAATGTGCGCCGCAGCCAGTCCACCAGCGTGCGGCCGACGTCGGCGTCGCGATCCAGCAGCATGGTGCCATGCGCCGCGACCGTCGCGACGTGCTGTTCGCGCGGGCCGGACGGCTCGGCGGCAAAATCCTTCATCGTTCGCAACGCCAACGGATCCTCGGCGCTCGACGCCATCCACAAGGACCGCGCGCCCAGCCGCTTGACCAGCCCGACGTCCGTTCGCAGCCCCCGGTAATCGAGTGATGGAGACAACAATCCGATTGCCCGGACTTGCGGCACATCGACGGACGCAAGCAACGACAGCGTCGCGCCCAACGACGCCCCGACCACCGCCATGGCATCGCTGCGAACGTTCGGCCTTGTGATCAACCATTGCAAGGCGGCACGCACATCCTGCGTCATCGCGGGAAGATCGCCGGCTGAACCGGTCGACTGCCCGTGGCCGCGAAGATCGATCGCCAGGACGGTCAGGCCCACATCGCGCAAGCGGTCCGGCAGGCTGCCCCATTCGCTGCGGTTGCGCGTCAGCATGTGGACCAGCAGCACCGAGGGCGAGGGCCGCGCCGAACCTTCGAACAACTCGCCGGCAATGGAGACGCCGTCGGCCGTCGGGATGGTCACCGGGCGGCCGGCCGCTTCGGCAGCGGGCGCCGACAGCCACAAGGCGAGCAGCAACAGCGCCAGCGCCGCGAGATATTCCTTCACCACGCGCCCGAGGCCGACAAAGATCGCGCGGCTGATCAGCGCGTGCCCGATCGACACTTCGTCGAGGTGCGGCAACTGCTTGAAGAGCGTCAAGTTCTTGAGATCAAGATCGTGACCGGCGTTGACCCCGATGCCGAGGCTGTGCGCCACTGCAGCGGCCTCGGCGTAGGTCCTGAAACTTTCCGCTGCCGCGTCGGGTCCACGTTCGAAGGCACGCGCGAACGGCTCGGTGTACAGCTCGACCCGGTCCGCGCCCATCGACTTCGCCCAGTGGATCGCGTCGGACTTCGGATCCACGAACAAGCTGACGCGTACGCCCGCATCGTGCATCGCACCAATCGCGCCGGACAGCATCGCGGCCGGTGTATCGGCGGGCCAGCCGGCTTCGCTGGTAATTTCACCGGGCTTCACCGGCACGAGGGTGCACTGGTCCGGCTTCACCGCCAGCACGAGTTTCAGGAACCCGGGCCGCGGGTCGCCCTCGATGTTGTATTCAACGCGGCCTTTCAACGGCGCCAGTTCGTTGGCGATGTCGTGCACGTCCGCGGTTGTAATGTGCCGTTGATCGGCGCGCGGATGCACCGTGATGCCGGGAGCTCCGGCATCGATGCAGGTGCGCACCGCCTCGATCACCGACGGCAGGTGCCCGCCGCGCGAGTTTCGTACCGTCGCCACCTTGTTGACGTTGACCGAGAGCTTGGTCACGCGAGGTGTTCCTTCACCACGCCGGCAATCTCATCCGCCCACGCGCGGATCTCGCCGTCGTCTTTGCCTTCGAGCATGATGCGCAGCAACGGTTCGGTGCCCGAATAGCGCACCAGCAATCGGCCGTTGCCCTGCAGGCGCTGTTCAACCTGCTGCATGGCCGCGGCAACGGCCGGCACGGTCTTGAGATCGGTGCGCTGCTTGACGCGCACGTTGACGAGCACCTGCGGATAGGTGACCAGCGCCGAGGCCAGTTCGGCGAGCTCCGCGCCGGTGTCGGCCATGATGCGCAGCACGTTCAACGCGGTGGCAAGCCCATCGCCGGTAAACAAGTGATCCGAGAAGATCACATGGCCAGACTGCTCGCCACCGAGCGCGAACCCGCGCCTGACCATTTCCTCCATCACGTACTTGTCGCCGACCGCGGTGCGCACCATCTCGATGCCGCGTTCGCGCAGGGCGATCTCGAGGCCGATGTTGCTCATCACCGTGGCCACGACCGTGGACCCGGGGAGCCGGCCGCGATCCTTCAGGTAGATTGCGCCCATCAGCAGGATCGCATCACCGTCAACAATCTTGCCGGCGTGATCCACGAACAACGCACGGTCGCCGTCACCGTCGAAGGCCACGCCGAGACGCGCCTTCGACGCGACCACGGCCTTCGCCAGCCCGTCAAGGTGCGTGGATCCGCAATCGAGGTTGATGTTGCGCCCGTTTGGTTCGACACCGATCGACTCAACCTTGAAGCCAAGGTCGCGGAACAGGCCCGGCGCAACCGGTTGGGTGGCGCCGTTGGCGCAATCAACAACGATATGCGCGCCAGCGAGCGCGCCGGCGCTCTTCATGATCTCCAGGAGGTGCCCGATGTAGTGCGAGCACAGATCGCCGCGGTCGCGATCAATCGAGCCGGCCTGCGCCGGCACGCTCCACGACGTGTCAGCCACCAACGCTTCAACTGACGCTTCCAGCTGCTCGGTCAGCTTGGTGCCCGATCCGCCAAACACCTTGATGCCGTTGTCTTCGTAGGGATTGTGCGATGCCGAAATCACGATGCCGGCGTCGAAACCTTCCGTGCGCGCAAGATACGCAATCGCCGGCGTCGGCACGACTCCGGCGCTGACCACCGTGGCGCCGGCGGATGTCAGCCCGCGCGCCAGTTCATCCTCGATCCAGGTGCCCGACTCGCGCGTATCGCGTCCAATGACGAAGCGCAGCCGATGGCTGGCGTCCGCTGCCGACATGGTCATGACGAGCGCCGCGCCAACACGCGCGACCGTTTCGGGAACCAGCGGCGCCTGGCCTGCCTTCCCGCGAATTCCATCCGTTCCGAAGAGTTTCATTTGGGTGGTATGGGAGCAATCGTGACCGTGACGACCGCGGTCTGTGGGGTCCGCAGCCGCAAGGTCGAGTCTGGCACGCCAATGGTGACGACCTCTCGAATCGTGCGCGTCTGGTCAGTGACGGACACCGGTTCGGTGATCGCGGATTTCAAGAGCTTCAACGCCGTTTCAGGGCCGGCCACTTCCACGGTTTCAGGATCGCTGGTCACCTTCGTGATCTCGAAACCTGCGCCGGGGCGGCCATCGATATCCGGCTCGACCGCCACGCGGCGGATGCCCGAGACCTCGAACTCCATCGTCAGGGTCGACGGGCCGACCTGCACGATCTCGATGCCGTAAGGCACGTTCACCTGGCTTTGCGTGATGTGAAACAACCGCCGGCCGGGGCGAGCGGTCGTGAGGTCAATGACGGCCGACATGTCGCCGCCAGCCATGCGGCTCAACGCGCCTGAAGAGCCACGCAGCCGGACCTCGACGGTGTCCGGAGGATTGCCAACCAACTCCAGGCCGGCGGGCAGGTTCTGGAACTCGACCGGAGCGCGCATCACGCGCTCGACCACCCGTTCACCGGCGACGATCAGCCACAACAGGATCGCCACCAACGTGGACAAGCCTTTCAGCCCGAGATTGCGGAAGGGATGGTAAGCCATCAGCTCAATGAGTACCCGGCCTGGCGTTCCTTGCCTCGCGCCGCCCGGCGAACCGTGACCACCGATTTCAAGCGCGCCCGCAGCCGCGCCGCATCGATGTCGTATTCGAGGCTGCCGTCTTCAACAATTGAGATCCGGCCGGTCTCTTCCGACACCACGATGGCCACCGCGTCGTTTTCTTCCGTGACGCCAATCGCCGCGCGATGTCGTGAGCCCAGCTCACGGTTCAGACGCGGGTTGGTGGTCAACGGCAGGAAACACGCCGCCGCCGCCGCGCGATCGCCTTGCACGATCACGGCGCCGTCGTGCAGCGGCGAGGTGAGCTGAAAGATGCTCACCAACAAGTCATACGTCAGCTTGGCATCAAGCGGAATCCCGCTCTCGATGAGGTTGCGCAGTCCAATCGATCGCTCGATGACCACGATCGCGCCGGTTTTCTTGGACGCCAGCGTCGTCGCCGCCGTCACGAGCTCTTCAACCGTGTCGTCATCACTGGCCTTGCGGTCGAACCGGCGAAACAGCTTGCCGCGGCCGAGGTGGACAAGGGCGCGGCGAATATCGGCCTGCAGCAGCACGATCACGGCGAAGACCACGTATCCGACGATGTTGCGGATCAGCCAGTTGAGCGTTTCGAGCTGGAGGCCGCGCGACAGGTAGAACAGGCCGATGATCGAGGCGATGCCGACCGCAATCTGCACTGCGCGGGTGCCGCGGATCAGCTTGAGCAGCTCGTAGATGATGATGGCGACAACGAGGATGTCCAGCACGTCCCACCAGGTGACCGGGGGGCGCTGCAGCAAATCTGTGAAGCGCTGGAGCAGCTCGTTGGGATTCATCGGGCTGCAAGAATCCTATCAGCCAGACGCCCTCAACGCGTCCGCAACTCGCGCTACGTGGACCATCTTTTCCACGTTATGGACGCGCACGATATGGGCGCCGCCGAAGATGGCGGCAGTCACCGCCGCGGCGGTCGGCCAATCACGCTCGGTGGCCGGTAGCGGGCCGGTCGAGGCGGTCATGAAGGACTTCCGCGAGACGCCAACCAGCAGCGGCAAACCCAGCGCGGCGAGCCGATCCAACCCGGCCAGCAACTGCAAACTGTGTTCGGCGCGCTTGGCAAAGCCAATACCGGGGTCGATGATCAGCCGATCCCTCCCCACGCCGCACGCCAGCGCGCGATCCACGGCGTCCTGCAGCTCGCGTGAGACGTCGGCCATCACATCCGTGTAGTCGGCGCGCTCCGTCATTTCCTGCGGGCGTCCTCGGGTATGCATCAGCACGGCCGGCACGCCACGCGACGCCACCAGCGGTCCAAGCCTGGGGTCGAACTCGAATCCGCTGATGTCGTTGACGAGGGCGGCGCCAAGATCCAGCGCCACGCTGGCAACGTCGGCCTTGTAGGTGTCGACCGATATGGGAATGTCCAGCTGTCCGGCCATCGCCTTCAGGACCGGCACGAGTCGCGACAACTCCTCGGCACTGCCAACAGGCGGCGCGCCGGGTCGCGTGGACTCGGCGCCAACGTCGACCATGTCCGCCCCGGCCGACTGCATGGCCAGGGCGATGTCACGCGCGCGGAGCGGGTCGAGCGCCTTGCCGCCGTCTGAAAAGGAATCGGGCGTGACATTGATCACACCCATCACCAAAGTGCGCGGGCCGAGCACCAGTGGTGCCCGGCCCGGAAGAGGCACGGTAAACGTCTGTCGAGGAGCGCGAATCACTCCGGTCCGGCGCCAGGCCGGTTACTCCTGCGCGAGCGGCTTGCGGATCGGTTCCATCGGCGGAACGATCGAGGACCGCTCCTTCTCCTTCGCGGGCGAAGTGTTATCGCCCGACGGCATGTCGACAGCCGGCGGTTCGTCCAGCGGATGTCCGTATGCGAGGCGGCGAACCTGGTCGGCGTCGAGGATCTCGCGCGCCAGCAGCGCGTCGGCAATGTCGATCAACCGCTGCTTGTTTTCCGTCAGCAGCGCGGTGCAGCGCGTGTACTGGTCGGCGACCAGCCGCTTGACCTCGGCGTCAATCTTCAGCGCCGTGTCCTCAGAGTAGTCGGTGTGCTGCGCGATCTCGCGGCCGAGGAAGATCTGCTCCTCCTTCTTGCCGAAGGTCAGCGGGCCCATCACTTCGCTCATGCCCCACTCGCACACCATGCGGCGCGCCATGTCCGTGGCGCGCTCGAGATCGTTGCCGGCGCCGGTGGTCATGTTGCCGGTCGTGAGCTCTTCAGCGATGCGGCCGCCCAGCAGCAGGCCGATCTGGTCCATCAAGTAGTTCTTCGAGTAGTTGTGCTTCTCGTCCGCAGGCAGCGACATCGTCAGGCCAAGCGCCATGCCGCGCGGAATGATGGTGACCTTGTGCAGCGGATCGGCGTGCGGCAGCAGGATGCCGAGCAGCGCGTGTCCGGCTTCGTGGATTGCGGTGATCTTCTTCTCTTCTTCGGTGACGATCATCGAGCGCCGCTCGGCGCCCATCATCACCTTGTCCTTGGCGTACTCGAAGTCCCACATCGCGACGAGCTTCTTGTTCTGACGCGCGGCGTTGAGGGCCGCTTCGTTCACGAGGTTGGCCAGGTCGGCGCCGGTGAAGCCCACCGTGCCGCGCGCCAGCACCTTGATGTCGACATCGTCGGCCATCGGGATCTTGCGGGTGTGCACGGCGAGGATGCCTTCGCGGCCGCGCACGTCGGGGCGATTGACGATCACGCGCCGATCGAATCGGCCCGGGCGCAGCAGCGCCGGATCGAGCACGTCGGGACGATTGGTCGCCGCCATCAGGATGACGCCCTCGTTTGATTCGAAGCCGTCCATCTCGACCAGCAACTGGTTCAGCGTCTGCTCGCGCTCGTCGTGACCGCCGCCGAGGCCGGCGCCGCGATGACGGCCGACCGCGTCGATTTCGTCGATGAAGATGATGCAGGGCGCGTTCTTCTTGCCCTGCTCGAACAGGTCGCGCACGCGCGACGCGCCGACGCCGACGAACATCTCGACGAAGTCGGAACCGCTGATCGAGAAGAACGGCACGTTGGCTTCACCTGCCACCGCGCGCGCCAGCAACGTCTTGCCAGTGCCCGGAGGGCCCATCAGCAACACGCCCTTGGGAATGCGGCCGCCGAGCTTCTGGAACTTCTGCGGCTCCTTGAGGAACTCGATGATCTCCTGCAGTTCGCTCTTCGCTTCTTCGGCGCCCGCCACGTCGCGGAACGTGACCTTCTTCTGCGCAGACGATGACAGCTTCGCCTTGCTCTTGCCGAACGACAGCGCCTTGTTGCCGCCGCTCTGCACCTGGCGCATGAAGAAAATCCAGAAGCCGATCAGCAGCAGGATCGGGGCCCACGACAGCAGCAACGCCGCCCACGGCGAGGCGGTCGGCTCCTTGGCCTGCACCACGACTTTCTTCTCGAGAAGACGGTTGACCAGGCCCTCGTACTGCTCGGGCAGGGTCGTACGGAACTTCTCCTTCGCGAGGGTCTGACCGGTCAATTCGCTGCCGGTGATCGTGACGTTCGCGACCTGGCCGGAATCAACCAGCGAGATGAACTCGCTGAAGCTGAAAGGCACTTCGTTACGCTGGAACCGCGATGAGAAGTTCCACACCAGGGCGACCAGAACGATCATCGCCACCCAGAAAACGACGCTCTTCACTGTCGTGTTCAACACTTCCTCCAGACGTCTAGCGTCTTAGTGTCAAGACTACCACGCTCGTCGTGAGCGGGGTCACCCGAAAGGGCTCCGCCAACACCTGCCCCGCCACCCACACAATCTCGCCACTTTCAGTTGTGACGATGGGTAGCGCGTCCCGGTCGTCGCGGGGGACCTTGCGGTCGACCAGCACGTCTTGCACTTTCTTGCGCCCCGGTGCACCCAGGGGCCGCAACCGATCCCCCGGACGGCGGCTCCGCACGACCAGGCGGGTGCCGACACCGCTGGCATCGACCAACACCTGATTTGCATCGGATGTCATCGACGAGGGCTTCGGCAGCGGGCCCTCAGCTGACAGCGTCCAGCCGCCACGGGGCGTCGTAACCGTTCCGGGAATCTCCAGCAGGAGCACCTCCGGCGCCGGACCCCCAGGATCCTCTGGACCCCTACTTACTAAGACAGCGCTGGCGCCAAAACGTTCCACCGCCAGCCCGGGAATGTTGCCGCCGGACCCGGCTCCCAGTGCGCGATGCAGCGCGTCGGCCTCTTCTAAGCCATACGTGCGCGACGGGTTCGCGGTTTCGAGGGCAAATCGGGCGACACGGCGAGCCACGGCAAGCGGCAACTTGAGGAACTCCTCAACGCGCAGTTTCACGCTGACACCGTCACCCTGCTCTTCGACGTCGACCGTGCGAACGAACGCGGCATTGGCCAGGTTCTCCAGGAACTCGTCATCGGCGCGCAGCAACTCCGCCGCGCGCGCAAGAGCGGCGTCGGCCTGGTGGTTGATGAGCCGCAGTTGCGGCATCACGCCGTGACGAATGCGGTTGCGCGGGATCGACTGATCGCTATTGGTGGCATCCTCGCGCCAGGATTCCTGAAGCGCGCCGAGATGCTGCTGCAGCTCGACGCGCGATAGCTCAAGCAGCGGACGGACCAGGTGCTCGCGCCGAGGCGCCATTGCGGACAAGCCGCTGCTGCCGGCGCCACGGGTCAGGCGCAGCAGGACCGTTTCGGCCTGGTCATCACGCGTGTGCGCCGTCGCGACGCGCTCCGCGCGCACCGACGTCATGGCTTCGCGAAAGAACCGCTGACGAGCGTGACGGCCGGCCAGCTCGATGGAAACACGATGCTCGGCGGACTCGCCCGGCACGTCGGCGTCGCCGATTACAGCCGGCACGCCCAGGCGGTCGGCCAGCGCGCGGCAGAAATCGGCGTCGGCGTCCGCCGCGTTGCCGCGGATGTGATGGTGCAGGTGTGCAAGTCCCGCGAGAACGATCTCCCCGCGCGCGGCGAAGTCGCGAAGGATGAAGGCGAGCGCAACCGAGTCCGAGCCCCCGGATACGGCCGCGAGGACGCGCATGCGCGGTGACCAGAGCGAATGGCGTGACGAGAACAGGCGAACGCGGTCGACGAGACTCCCCATAACGGTTATTGACCCGTCATGATCATACGCATAGCATCGGCGCCAACTCACCGGTACCCCCAACCAGGTCAGGTCCATGACGCCCTTTTTCACGTCGCTCGTGTTTTTGCTCGCGCTGATCCCCCAGTCACCGGCCGCATCGGGCCTGCGTATTGTCGTCGTTGAGGGCGAGGACGCCGTCAACATCATCCAGCAGAAGACCGCGGTCGCGCCCGTCGTGGAGATTCGCGACCGCAACAACCTGCCGGTCGCCGGCGCCACCGTCACCTTTTCGATCACCGGGCAGGGCGCGTCGTTTGGCGGCCTGTCGACGCTGACCGTGACGACGAACGCCGCAGGCCAGGCTGCGGCGGTTGGATTCACGCCAACCGCCGCAGGCGCCATCCAGATCAATGCCTCGGCGCTGGTGCAGGGCCAGGCGCTCACCGCGACCATCACCCGGACCAACGTGATGACGGCGGCACAGGCCGTGGGCGCGGCCGGCGCAACGGGTGCGGGTGGCGGCGCTGGTGGAAGCGGCGCCGCGACTGGTGGAGCGGCGGCGGGCGGCGGGGTATCAGGAACGACCATCGGAATCGTGGGCGCCGCCGCGGCGGCGGTTGGCGGCGGCGCAATCATCGCTACGCAGGTGGCGGGCGGAGGGGGCAAGCGTGAGCTCGCCGGCAACGTGACCATGGAGATGACGCTCGTCTTCGTCGCATGCACGAGAGTCGAGCGCTACACCGGACTGGTCGCCATCGAGTCCGCGGACCTGGACGCCGATCCAATGAACGGCACGGCAACAATCGAGGACGGACGAATGACCGTTTTGAGCACCACCAGGGATTGCGTGACGGGTCCGCAAACCGGACAGTCGTTCCCGTGGGGAATGAACGCCACTCCTGCTTCGGGCCCTGCGGCCAACATCACGTTCACGTACACCGAGAACGGGCCCTCAAGCGGCCCGAATAATAACGGCGCGACCAATGTCCTCACCTTTCAGGGTGTGAAGAGCGGCAACAGCATCACGGGAACGCTGCGCTACAACGTCCGCATCGACAATGGGCAATTTGGGATCGTCACGGGTGCGGCTTCCGCAACCGTGACGCTGGTGCCGCATTGATTGAGGGGTGGTGCCGGAGGGCGGACTCGAACCGCCGACCCCGCGCTTATGAGACGCGTGCTCTAACCAGCTGAGCTACTCCGGCAAGAACCTTCTATGATACCTAAGGTTCGGCCATGCGCAAACTGCTGATTGCTCTCGTGTTATTCGTGGGCGGCGCCGTCAATGCACAGCCCCCGGCGCTCAAGATCGTCGTCATCGACGGTGAGGATGCCGTCAACGTCATCCAGCAGCGGACTGCCGTGCGCGCGGTCGTCGAGGTTCGCGACCAGAACAACCTCCCTGTCGGGGGTGCGACCGTCACGTTTGCGGTGGCCGGCCAGGGGGGCACGGCCGCCTCGACGTTGAACGTCACGACCAACACCGCCGGACGGGCCGCGCTGGCAGGGGTCATGCCGACGGCCACCGGCCCGATGCAAATCTCCGTGACGGCTGCGTTCAAGGATCTCGCGGCCGCTCTGACCATCACCCAGACCAACGTCGCGACCCTCACGACGGCCGCAGGCGTCACGGGTGGCGCCTCGGGCGCAGCCGCCGGTGGCGGGGGTTCAGCCGCGGGCGCGGCCGCAGGAACCGCAGCGGGCGGCGGCGGGCTTGGCGGCGGGCTTGGCGCCGGCGCCATCGTGGGCATCGTCGGCGGCGTGGGCGCGATCGTGGGAGGAGCAATCGTGCTGGGCGGCGCGAAAGGCGACAGCCGCGACGACGGCGCCGGCAGTTCGGGTGGCAACGGCGCCAGCAACGTCACTACCGCGCCGCTCCGGCCGTGCACGTTTACGGTGTCGCCGGCAGACGAACTGCTGGTTCCCATCGCGGCGGCAGCTATGGCTTTACGGTCACGGCGGTCACGACGTCCGGATGCCTTCCAGAGTGGACCGTTAATACCAATCTCGCGAGCGCGTTTGTGACCGCAAATCCGACTCGAGGCAGCGGGTCCGGAAGTTTCACGCTGACCTTCGCGCCGTTCACGCCGGCCGCAAACTTCCCGTCACGAAGCGGGGTCGTGGGGGTCGCAGACAAGTTGATCCGCTTCTTCCAGCCGACCCGGTTCTGATCTACTCGCGCTCGAGGATCGCGGCGGCCAGCAGCGGAATCATCAGCTCGTGATGTCCGGTCAGTGAATAGCCCTTGCCGGTGCCGGCCGTCGGCCTGGTGACGACGTTGGTCATCGGGCGATAGTGACGCAGGAAATCAAGATTGACGGTAGTGAGCCCATCGAGCGGCGTTCCCTCATTGCGCGTGATCGCCACGGCCTTCAGGAACACCTCGGGCAGCACCACGGCAGATCCGCAATTCAGGTAGACGCCGCCGGCGAGCTTCGACACGCACGAGACGAAGTACTTGAAGTCGCGCAGGCTGGCCTCGCCAATCGCGGCTCCGGACGCGTGCGGATGCATGTGAATGATGTCGGTGCCAATCGCCACGTGCACCGTCAGCGGGATCTGCAGGCGCCACGCCGATGCGGCGACACTGATCTGCGCGAATGGCGGCTTGGCCGTGTCGAGAAACCTGCCGACGGACTGCCCGAGACCAAGGCCCGCGGCGACGCCCTCGACAATGGCGTGATTCAGTTGCGTGCCGGTCTCTTCGGCCATGCCGAACGTGCCGGGGCCAAGCGTCGCATCGACGTCTTCGGAGGTGCTGCCCGAAAGCGCAATCTCAAAGTCGTGAATGATCCCCGCGCCGTTGGTGGCGACGGCAGAGACGTAGCCGCGCTCCATCAAATCGACGAGCACCGGCGACAATCCGGTCTTGAGGACGTGGGCGCCAAGGCCCCAGATGATGGCCCGGCCGCCGCGTCGCGCGGCCACGATTGCGTCAACGACGTCGGTGAAGTCGCGTGCGGCCAGCAGTCCCGGCAACGATTTCAGCAGCCCGTTGACGCCGGAACCTTGCGTGTATGGCGTCGCAAACTGCGCCAGTCCGACTTTGCTCTGTCGTGATCGCAGCGGGTAGGTCTTGATCCCCGACAGGTCGAACGGTTCGTACGGCAGCTTCATCAGGCGATGAACATAGCATCACCGTAGCTGTAGAAGCGATAGCGCTGCTCCACGGCGGTCCGGTATGCGGCCAGGGTCGCGTCCCGCCCGGCAAACGCGGAGACGAGCATTAACAGCGAGGATTGCGGCAGGTGAAAGTTGGTGATCAGGCCCGAGACCAGCTGGAAGGTGTGACCCGGCCGGATGAACAGCGCCGTCTCGCCGCGTCCCTCGACGACGTCCCCGCCGGGCGTCAGCGTCAGCGATTCAAGGGTACGCGTGGTGGTGGTGCCGACGGCGATGATGCGCCGCCGATCGCGTTTCGCGCGCGACAGCGCCGCGGCGGCTGCGACAGTCACTTCGTACTGCTCCGCTTCCATCTGGTGCTCGTCGATGTTGTCGACGCGCACCGGCTGAAACGTGCCGTAACCAACATGCAGCGTGATCGGAACCCGTTCCACGCCCCTGGCGGCAATCGCGTCGAGAATGGCCGGCGTGAAGTGCAGGCCTGCCGTGGGCGCGGCGATCGATCCCCGCTCGCGCGCGTAGACGGTCTGGTAGCGATCGCGGTCGCTCGGGTCGTCGTCGCGCTTGATATACGGCGGCAGCGGCACATGGCCGATCGCATCGATAGCGTCGCGGACACTCGACCCGTCCTCGGTCGATAGACGCACGATGCGCCGCCCGTGAACATGGCGCGCGGTGACTTCGGCGCGAAGCACCTTTCCGGCGCGCTCGAATCGCATCTGGGAGCCCTCGCGGAGCCGCTGGCCGGGGTGTACGAGTGCGATCCAGCAGTCCGGGTCCCCGCTCGGTCGCACCAGGAAGCACTCGGCCGCGCCACCGCCCGGCAGTCGCACGCCAATGAGTCGTGCCGGGAACACGCGGGTGTCGTTGACCACCAGCAGGTCGCCGTCGCGCAACAGCGACGGCAGGTCGCCGAATGCGCGATGCCCGACCGCGCCGCTCGCTCGATCGAGGGTCATCAACCGGCTGCCGCCACGCAGCGCCGGCGGTTGCTGTGCGATCAGGTCGTTGGGAAGATCGAAGTCGAAAGCGCTGAGGTCCACTTGGCGCGGCAAAAAAGTTGGCCCGGCGCCCCCTGGAGGCGTCGGGCCAGTGTACGTGTGACGAAAAACCGGTTAGTGAACGACCGGCGTCCGCTGGCCGATGCGCTGCAGTCGCCAATCCTCTGCGAGGATCGACCACAGCACCTGGTCGTGATACTGGCCGGCGCGCAGGAACGAGCGACGCAGCACGCCTTCCTGCACCGCACCGATCTTGCGAAGCGCTCCATTGCCGCGGCCGTTGGCCACGGCGGCACGCGCCTCGAAGCGCTGCAGGCCGATCACGTCGACACCAAAGTCCAGGATCGCGTTGGCGCACTCGACGAACAGTCCGGAGCCCCAGAACTGCGAACCCATCGCAAAGCCCCACTCGCATGAGCCGAAGCCGGGCTCGAGCGAACGCAACTGGAAGAGTCCGACCGCGTGAGACATACCCTCGGGCACGACACCGTAGCAGACGTAGTTGCCGAGCTCGAGCTCGCGCTGTGCCCATTCGATGAAGCGCTCGAAGCCGTCAACCGTCGTCGGCGGCGGCGAGATGAACCGCGACACCTCTTCGGTGGTCAGCATCGCCAGCAGCGACGGCGCGTCCTCGGCCAGCAGTTCGCGCAGGATGAAGTTCGATCCCGCAAGAACCGGCAGGCTCTGGCGCCAGTCGGACGTGGTCACCGTCGACGGCGTCGCCATACTGGTGGCCCGCTCGAGTTCGGGCTGGTAAGGCATCTTCTCCATTAACGTCTCCCGCCCGTCAGCACTGAATTGCCCCACACGATGTTGTCGTCGTTGTTGCCCCAAACGATGTTGTCGTCGTTACCCCAGACGATGTTGTCGTCGTTGCCCCAGACAATGTTGTCTGCGATGGCGTCGTAGGCCAAGACGATGTCGTCGCTCCAGCGGAACAGCCGAATCTGCGCGTAACGCGGCTGTATGAAGCGGTCGCCGTAAATGATGCGCTGGCCCCACCCGATGACCTGGCCCGACGCGTCGCGGTTCGCCGCGGTGATCGGGTGGGTGATCCAGTTGCGGCCGCCGGTCACGAAATCCTTGTAAAAGCTGACGCGGCTGAGCGGGAGATCGGCGTGGGGCGTGAACCCCGAGTCAATGATCGCTACTGCATAGCCGTTGCGGTTGCCATTGCCGTTGAACGGCCCCTGATACGCTCGGCTCGGGTTCTCGCTACGCGACCAGGTGCCGCGCGCGGGCCCGCGCTGCGCCAGCACGGACACGCCGGCATCAAGCGACGCATGAGCGGCCGCTTCCACTTCCGCGCCAAAGGCGCCGGGGCTGCCGAGCACGACGAGGGCCGGACCCGCTTCGGTATCCACAGCGCGCACGGCGGCGCCGCGATCGAGGAGGCGATTGAATGCAGCGTCGCGTTCGGCGGTCGACGCGTACTGCAGAATCACGCGGGCAGTCTTGCCCGACGCAATCGCGTCACGCACCGAGCTATCGGCGCGACCCGCGAAAGCCGGAGCAGCTACCACCGCGCTCAGTGCGAGCGACGCGAGAAGCAGACGCCAATTGGCAACGTGCAGTTTCATTAAGGATTCCAAGGTAGTGCGCGTCGTCACCGCGACGTGATCCTGCAAGGACTACAAAGCCGTGCAAATAGTGGAAGTCGAGCCTGCGTAGGTTACACAAGCACCACCTGCAATGCTAGATCACACTTCTGCACCGGCCCCGGGAAAACCGGGGTGGCGCAGAAGGACCGAGGAGAGGGGAAAAGCGGGGGCTAGTGAACGAGGCCGGGCCCCCAGGCTGACTTGGCCTTCCGCCATTCGTCGCCAAGGATAGACCAGAGCATTTAGTCCAAAAACTGGCCGTTTTTCAGGAAAGAGCGGCGGAGCACCCCTTCCTGGACCGCGCCCAACTTACGAAGCGCGCCGTTGCCGCGGCCGTTTGCGACGGCTGCCCGGGCCTCAAGTCGGAGGACGAGATCAACTAATGAGGAATGAAGCACTTATAGGAGGCCACAGAATGCCTGCGGCCCCATCTAACGTCCTGTTTCTAGACAGTCTGCTTTTGCGTCTGCTTAGAAGGCCCAGCGCACCAGCACAGAACCGACCGTGAATCCGGCGCCCACCGAGGTCAGCAGGATCAGGTCACCTTTCTTCAGGCGTCCGGTTTCGACGGCCGTATGGAGTGCAAGCGGGATGGTGCCCGCTGTGGTGTTGCCGTACTCGTCGATGTTGATGACGACCTTGTTCTCGGGCATCCCGATGCGCTCGGCCGCAGACATGATGATGCGCTTGTTGGCCTGGTGGGAGACAAACAGGTCGAGGTCGTCGCCGGTGAGGTTGTTGCGCTTCAACAGCCGCTCGCAAATCTCACCGGTGTTGCGCACCGCAAACTTGAACACCTGCTGGCCGTCCTGCTTGACGTAGTGCAACCGTTGATCGACCGTCTCATGCGACGCCGGCAGCTTGCTGCCGCCGGCAGGCATGCACAGCGCCGGGCCACCGTTGCCGTCAATCATGTGGTCGTAGTCGAGGATGCCGACGTTCTCATCGTCTGAAACACCGAGCACAACCGCGCCGGCGCCATCACCGAACAGCACGCACGTTGCGCGATCGGTGTAGTCGATGATGCTCGACATCACGTCGGCGCCGATCACGAGCGCGTACTTCGCACCGCCCGACGCGACGATGGTGTTGCCGACCGTCAGCGCATACGTAAAAGCGGAACACGCTGCCGACAGGTCGAATCCCCAGGCGTTGCTGGCACCGAGCTTGGCCTGCACCAGGCACGCCGTGCTCGGGAACAGCATGTCGGGCGTCACCGTGCCGACGATGATGACGCCGATGTCGTCCGGCGTGAGTCCGGCCCTGGCAATCGCCTCGCGGCCGGCCATCGTTGCCAGATCGCTCGTCGCCACACCGGGATCAGCAATGTGGCGCTGCCGGATGCCCGTGCGTTGCAGGATCCACTCGTCGGTGGTCTCGACCATCTTCTCGAGGTCGGCATTCGTGAGCACGCGCGGCGGTACGTATGTGGCCAGGCTCTTGATCTCGACACGGCGGACGTTCAAAACAACCCCCTACCAGGCGCCTTGCGCCCGAAGTATTCGTACGCGCGCGCTGTCGCCAGCCGCCCGCGTGGTGTGCGTTCAATGAAGCCGCTCTGAATCAGAAACGGCTCGTAGATGTCTTCAATCGCGTCTTCTTCCTCGCTGAGCGCGGCCGCGAGGCTGCCGAGTCCGACCGGGCCGCCGCTGAACTTGTCGATGATCGTCAACAGCAACCGTCGATCGCTGTCGTCGAACCCGTATGCATCGACGTCAAGCAGCTGCATCGCGGCATGTACCACCTCGACCGTCACCCGGCCGTCCGCACGCACCTGCGCGTAGTCGCGCACGCGCCGCAGCAGGCGGTTGACGATGCGCGGGGTGCCGCGTGACCGGCTGGCGATGTCCTGCGCGGCGGCGGCATCCATCTGCACGCCAAGGATGCGCGCCGACCGGCGCGCAATCTCTTCGATGTCCGCCGGCGAATAGAAGTCGAGACGCTGCACGATGCCAAAGCGGGCGCGCAGCGGCGAGGTCAGCAGGCCCGCGCGTGTCGTCGCGCCGACCAGCGTGAAGGGCTCGACCGGCACCTTCACCGAGCGCGCGCCGGGGCCTTGACCGATCACGATATCGAGTTCGAAATCCTCCATCGCCGGATAGAGAATTTCCTCGATCGCGGGAGACATGCGGTGGATCTCGTCGATGAACAGCACTTCGCGCGGCTGCAGGTTCGACAGGATGCCGGCCAGGTCGCCCGGCTTCTCGATCACGGGTCCGGCCGTGGTGCGAACCGGGACACCCAGCTCGTTGGCAATGACGTAGGCGAGCGTCGTCTTGCCGAGACCCGGCGGGCCGTACAGCAGCGTGTGATCGAGCGCTTCACCACGGCCTTTCGCCGCCTCGATCGCCACGTGCAGCTGTTCGCGGATCCGATCCTGCCCAATGTAGTCGTCGAGGCACCGCGGCCGCAGGCCTTCATCCTGCGCATCCTCGTCCGAACGCGAGGCGGTCAGCAGTCGAGGGTCGCTCATGCGCGCGACAGTTCCTTCAGCGCGGCCCGCAGGACGTCCTCAAAACGCGGCTGACCATCGCCGGGCAGCATCTTGTCGAGCACCTTTTCGATCGCTTGCCGATGGTAGCCGAGATTACCAAGCGCGGAGACGAGATCTTCGCGCAGCGAGTCTTCCGGCGCGCCGGGCGTGGCTTCAATCGCTTTCGGAAGGCGATCGCGCAGCTCGACGCAAATGCGCTCCGCGGTCTTCTTGCCCACCCCCGGAATCGCGGTCAGCCTCGCAATGTCGTTGCGCTGGATCGCGCCGGCAAGATCCCGCGGCTCGATTCCAGACAGCACCGCGAGCGCGAGCTTCGGACCAATGCCGCTCACCGCAATCAGCCTCTCGAACATCGTCAGTTCGAGTTCGGTCGCAAATCCATACAACGAGAGCTGATCCTCGCGAACGTGCGTGTGGATGCGCAACGCCATCTCGCCGCCGATGTCGGCGGAGACGTAATAGGTCGACAGCGGCACCTGCACGTCGTAGCCGACGCCGGACACATCGACGATCAATCGATTCGGTTGCTTCTCGGCAATGCGTCCAAAGAGGCGTGCGATCACGGCCGGTACTGCCGCCAGGACTTGATGCCGGTTGACTTCTTCGCGACCGCCGCCTTCGCCAGCACGCCGCCGTTGTGCAGGTGGCAGATCGCCACCGCGAGCGCGTCCGTCGCGTCGTGAGGCTTTGGAATGGCGTCGAGGCCAAGCAGGAGCTTCACCATTTGTGCCACCTGCGGCTTCTCGGCGCGGCCATACCCGACCACCGAGCGTTTGATCTCGGCGGGCGTGTACTCCGCCACGGTGACGCCGGCTTCGATGGCGGCCAGCATCGCCACGCCGCGCGCGTGTCCCAGCCTGAGGGCGCTGCGCGCGTTGACGGCATGAAAGATGTTTTCGATGGCCACGCACTCGGGACGATGTTCGGCGAGCAGCGCGGTGAGTTCGCGGTAGATGATCGAGAGCTGGTCGGGAAAGGTGGCTCCGACACCGGCGCGGATGGCACCGCACCTCACGAGCTGATGACGGCGTCCGTCGCTGTCAATACAGCCGTAACCGGTGCGTTCCGAACCAGGGTCGATGCCGAACACCCTCACGCCAGCGAGGCCTCGATCTCCTTTTCCTCGATGTCGAAGTTCGACCAGACCTGCTTGACGTCTTCGTGGTCGTCGAGCACGTCCATCAGCTTGATCATCTGGTTGGCCGGCGTGCCGGTCAGCTTGACGTAGTTCTGCGGCAACATCGCGACCTGCGCGCTCACCGGCTCGATGCCCAGGTTCTTGACGGCATCCTTCACTGCTTCGAACGCCGCGGGCTCGCACAACACTTCCCACGTCTCGCCTTCGTCCGCCATGTCGTCGGCGCCGGCCTCGAGCGCGGTGTTCAGCAGCTTCTCTTCGTCGGCCTTGCTCTTCTCAACGACGATGAGACCCTTCTTCGTGAACATCCACGCCACCGAGTTGGTCGCACCAAGGTTGCCGGAGTGCTTTTCGAGCGTGTGGCGAATTTCGCCGACGGTCCGGTTCTTGTTGTCGGTGAGGCACTCGATGATCAGGGCCGAGCCGCCGGGACCATACGCCTCGTAGGTGATCTCTTCGTAGCTCACGCCCGGCAACTCGCCGGTACCGCGCTGGATCGCCTTCTTGATGTTGTCGGCCGGCATGTTCACTTCTTTGGCCGCGGCAATGATCGTACGCAGCCGCGGGTTCATGCCCGGGTCACCGCCGCCGTTGCGGGCGGCGACGGTCAATTCCTTGATGATGCGCGTGAAAATCTTGCCGCGCTTGGCGTCGGCCGCGCCCTTCTTGTGCTTAATCGTGTGCCACTTGGAATGGCCGGACATCTAAAACTCCTGAAATGCTTGTAGGAGATGGCTTTAGCCATCCCGAAGGTCAACGCACGATTTTACCCCCGGCGGGCCAGGATAATCCAGACATCGGCTCGAAGGTCCCACGGGCCACCTTGATAGTCGCCCAGCAGGGCTGACACCTCGAGCCCCGCCTTTTCCAGCCGGTGGACCATTTGCGGCACGGACAGGGTCCGGAACGCGATCTGGAACCGCTTGCGGGTGACGGACTTGCCCGCGCCTTCGACGAACTCCTGGTCGAATCGCGTGATGTGCTTGCGGCGGTCCTGGGTCACGCTTTCGATCAGCCGGATCGGCCTGCCGTGCGGGCCGCGCGGCGACCGGAACGTGACCTTGTTCTGGTATTCCTCCCAGGCGGGCAAGTCGGCCACCAGCTCCAGCCCAAACACCCCGTCGCGGCTGAGCACGCGCCGCACGTCCTGCAACGTGGCGGCAAGCAAGGCCTCGTCGAGCAGCGACTGCAGGATTCCGTATGGCGCCATCACGAGCGGGAACGATCGATCAGGAAACGGCAGGTGGCGAATGTCGCCGCGAATCAATTGCAGGCGCGAACCCAGCTTCGCGCGGCGCACGCGGGTCCTGGCCCGCGCCAGCATGGACGCCGAGCGATCGATCCCGACCACCGTCGCGCCCTGCTTCGCGACGGGCAGCGCCACGCGTCCGGTGCCGCAACCAAGCTCGAGGATCGGGCCGTCCGCCCGCGCCGCCATGCGTTGCCAGAAGGCAATGTCGCGCCGGCCCACCGTCTGCGCATTCTCCCAGTCGTAATAGGGAGCGTAGGCGTCCCACCCTTCATAGCCCTTCATGCAAGTTTCAAGTTTAGACCTGAAAGCTTACACTTCACCCGTGAGCGCCTTCTTCCAGATCCGCAAGAAAGTGCATTGGTCCGACACTGACGCCGCCGGCGTGGTGTGGTTCCCGAATTTCCTGCGCTGGTTCGAAGACGCTGAAGAAGAACTGTTTGCGTCGCTCGGCCGCTCGCGCCAGTCCCTGCTCGACTCGCATCGCTTCTGCATGCCGCGGGTGGAAGTGCAGTCGAAATTCCGCGCGCCGGCCCGTGCCGGCCAGATCGTGCGCGTCGGCATCAACACGACCGTCGAAAACCCGCGCCGCCTGCATCACGCGTTCGAGATCCGCGACGACGAATCGGGAGCGCTGCTGGCCGAAGGCCTGGTCCGCGTCGCTTGCGTCGACTCCGACACGTGGTCGCCGCGCGATCTGCCCGACGATGTGTTGCGGCTCGTATCCGGCCTCCCCGACCTGGCCGCCCGCCAGTCCCGCGGCGCCGTCGAATTGCCCTGGACCTAGCCGTGAGAACGTGGCTCGCTGTCCTTGCGCTCGCCTTGCTCGTCACGTCGCCAGCGGGCTCGGCACAAACCGATCGCGATCCGCATCCCAGGACGCTCGAGGAGTTTCGCAATGCCGTTCAAGCGGTGCTGAGCGATACGGGCGTTCCCGGCGCGGGCATCGCGCTGGTGCGCACCTCTGGCGTGGAATGGGCCGGCGGGGTTGGCGTGGCCGATCGCGAGACGAACCGGCCCGTGACCGCCGATACGCATTTCCGCGCCGGCTCGATCAGCAAGACGTTCATCGCTTCGGCGCTGGTGCAAATGTATCTCGACGGTGACATCGACCTCGATACGCCCGTCGCCGAACTGGCCTCCGACGTCGCGATCGACAACGCGTGGGAGATTACCGATCCCGTGCGCGTCATCCACCTGCTGCAGCACACTGCCGGGTTCGACGACATGCACTTCAACGAGGTCTACAACCTCTCGGGCCGCGACCTGCCGCTCGACCAGGTCTTGCGCCTCAATCCCGCCTCGCGCGTCGTCAGGTGGCGGCCCGGATCGCGCATGGCGTACTCGTATCCCGGCTACGGCGTGGCCGGCTACATCATCGAGAAGGTCACCGGCGAAAAGTACGAGGATCGGATTGCCGAGCGGATCTTCAAGCCGTCCGGAATGCCGACCAGCAGCTTCTACCTGACCAAGGATGACGAAGCGCTGCTCGCGAAAGGCTATCGCGATCGCACGGGACCACCGGTGCCCTTCACGCCGATCTACCTGCGGCCCGCCGGCAATCTGCATACCTCGGCGCAGGAGCTGGGCAACTGGGTGCACGTGCTGCTCAACTGGGGCGAAACGGAAACCGACCTGGTGATTGACCCCGAATACCTGAGCAACATGGAACACCCGCGCACCACGGTCGCGTCCGACGCCGGCCTGAGAAACGGGTACGGCAGCGGCATCGCCAGTTCGTTCATTGATGGATTTCCCATGCTTGGCCACGGTGGCGGCATCGACGGCTTCATCTCGAACTACGCCTACTCGACATCACGCGACGTCGGCTTCGTGGTCCTGCTCAACTCCACGCATTCGCAGGACGCCCTGCGCCGCATCTCGCAATTGGCCGTGCGCTACCTGAAGCAGGACATCGAGGCACCGCCCAAGCCGACCGCCACGGTCGCAGAGGCCACGCTGCGACGCTACGAGGGTTACTACCACGATGCCAGTCCTCGCAATCAGGCAGCAGCGTTCCTGGAGTGGCTGCTGAGCGGGCGCAGCATCAGCGTCGAAGGCAACCACCTCGTCGCCACGCCCGCGTTCGGCGCCGCCGCGCCGCTGATCCCGGTGTCTGACACCCTGTTCCGTCTCGAGGACGAGCCGGAAGCGACCCGGGTGTTCATCCAGGGCGAGGGGGATCAGATGATCTTCGCCGGCGCCAGTACCTATGCTGAGCGCTGGCCGCGCTGGCGCGTCGAGAGCGTGCGGTGGACGGTGCTGATCTCTGCCGTGATCGTCATCACGCCGATCGTCGCATTCCTGCTGTGGATCGTGCGCGCGCGACGTGACGCGCCGCACGCGTTCTGGTGGTTGAAGAGCCTGTTGTTGATGTGCGCGATCGGCTTCCTGCTGCCGGTGCTGGGCGTCATGAACATCGTCGATCGTGAGCTGGGGACGCGGAACATCTGGACGACGGCGATGTTCGCGGGCACGCTGCTGCTGCCGGCGGCCGCGGTGCTGTCGTTCCTGTTCGTCATCGAAGCGTGGCGCACCGGCGCGGGCCGCTGGCTCCGCGCCTATGCGTTGATCGTGGCGCTCGCCGCGCTGGTGATCTCAGGCTACCTGTCGGCGTGGGGCATGATCGCGTTCAGACCGTGGAGCTTCTAGCCGGCCCGCGATACTTCGCCGTCGCAAAGCCCACGATCAAGCCGACGATCGATCCTAGCAGGACGATCTCCCAGAGATAGGGCGTGCCGATCGTCACCAGGTACGCAAACAACGCGGCGACGGCGACGCCGACGCCAACGATCGCCGCCAGCGAATCGGTTCGCTTGGCCACCAGGCCGATGATCAGGCCCGCAACCACACCCTTGAACGTGGAGCCCGCCACGATCCCCCAGATCTGCGCAGGAATCTCCGGACCACCCGTAATCAGGGCGGTTAACCCATCAAACACGCCAAGGACGCCGCCCAGCAGCATCGCGAACACCGGTTTGCTCATCTGTCCTCCTGACAGCAATGTTCAACACCGCCCTGCGGGTCGTGTACGGCGTCAGATTCCGCGAAACACCAGCAACACGAATCGCATCACCACATACGCCAGCAACAGCAGGATCGGCAATTCGTAGCGCCGATACAGACGGAGCATACGCTCGACGGACGACTCCCGGTAAGCGTCCACCGGGTCCTGGTTCCTGAACCTGGCGAGGTCATCGGCAAGTCCTCGACGCTCTGGTAGCGGTCGGCGCGCTCTGCGGCGCTCGCCTTGCGGGCGATGGCGCGCAAGGCCGGGGGCCCATCGGCGGCAAAGTGCCCCAGCAGGGCGCCAAGCGCATAGATGTCCGCCCGATGATCGACCGCTTGCGCGCGCGCCTGCTCGGGCGCCATGAAACCGGGCGTGCCGACGACGACGCGTTCGGGGTCGTCGCTGCCGTCTTGCGCCACCCCCCAGTCCATGACGTAGACCTCACCGAAGCGGCCGATCATCACGTTCTCCGGCTTCAAGTCGCGATGCACCACGCCCTGCGCGTGCGCAAACGCCACGGCGTCGAGGATCCTGCTGAAGGTATCGAGCCGCGCGGCCAGCGGCGCCGACGCCTGGCGCGGATCGTCGAGACGGGCGCCGCGCAGCAGCTTCATTACATAGAAGGTGCGCCCATCGTCGAGCGCCCCGGCGTCGTGGACCGGCACGATGCCGGGATGGTCGAGGCGCGCAAGGATGTGGGCCTCCCGCCGCAGGCGGGCCGCGCGCGCTCCTTTCTGGTCGGCGACGTCGAGGACCTTGACCGCCACGTCGCGGTCGAGCACGTGATCGCGCGCCTCGTAGACCGTGCCCATGCCGCCGTGGCCGGCGACACCGGTGATCTCGTAGCGGGCGTCGAGGGCGGGCCACGCCGCCGCTTCACGCAGCCGCCCGATCGCCCGATCAGAGATCACTTGCGCCCTCCAAGCAGTCGTGCGGCTTCGGCTTCCCATTCCTCTTCGCTGGAGGTCAGCTCACGCAATCGATCGAGCACGATCTGCCGGAAGCGCTTGCGCATTGCGGCGAGGTGGTTGGTGACGGTGGCTGATGTCAGGTCCAGCGCGGCGGCAATCTCGGAGTACTTGGGTCGCACCTCGGCGTCGTCGATGAGGTCGTAGCGCGCGAACACCTCGAACATCACCGGGCGGCCGCTCTCTTCGGCCTGGCGCTTCAGGTCGGCGACGGAGCGCTCGAGTAGCGCGCGGACCCATTCGCGATAGAACAGCTCGTCGACGTCTGCTTCCACGGCGGGCTCGTGGCTGACGATCTCTCCTTCCGCCGTCTCGAAATTGAGCGGCACGGTGATCACGCCGCCGCGCTTCAGCCGGCGTTCGGCTTTGCGGGCGTTACCGGCAAATCCATCGAGGCACAATCGCAGGTAGGTACGAAAGCGGGCCCGCGCCGGATCGTATTTCTCGATGACGTCCTTCTCGAGCGCGATCGTGAAGAACTCCTGCGTCAGATCCGCCGCCTGGTCGGGGTCGAGCGACCACTTCACGCGCAGGTACTTGTAGGCCGGCTTCCAGTAACCGTCGATGATCGTGGCCAGCGCGACGCGGCGGGTTGCTTCGTCGCCGCTGCGCGTGCGCTCCACCACCGACAGCCGCGTTGCCGGAAAACTCATCACCGAAGGCTACACTAGTCGGCGTGACTGAATGGAATGCGACGTCGTACCACAAGGTGTCGGCGCCCCAGACGTCCTGGGGCCAGAAGGTCCTCGATCGGCTGACGGTCAATGGTGACGAGCGCGCGATCGACGCCGGGTGCGGCAGCGGGCGATTGACCGGCGAGTTGATGGAGCGGCTGCCGGCCGGACGCCTGATCGCCGTCGATCGCTCGTGGAACATGCTGATCACGGCGCGCGCGAACCTCAGGCCGGTGCTGGGCCCGCGGGTGTCGTTCGTGCAGCTCTCACTCCCCGATCTGCCGTTCGTGAATTGGGCGGACCTGGTTTTCAGCACTGCCACGTTCCACTGGGTCAAAGATCATGCGGCGCTCTTTGCCGGCATCCTGCAGACGCTCCGGCCGGGTGGGCGCCTGCACGCACAATGCGGGGGCGGTCCCAACCTGCATCGAGCCTACGCGCTGGCGGTCCAGGTGATGCGCACGCCGGAGTTCGCGCCGTTCTTCACCGACTGGCCGGGAC
>JAYQOO010000051.1:0-26023 GCA_038144855.1 Acidimicrobiia bacterium
AACCCCCCCCCCCGCGCGCGCCCCGGCCGCGCCGCGCGGGGGCGGGGCGGCCCCCCCTGAGGGGTGGCAGCTCGTACGATACACCCTTCCGCAGCACATCCAACGTGGTCGTTTGCAGTGTCAGCGGGTAGACGGTGCGGAGGCCATGCGGAGTCGGCCGGTCGAACGGTTCGCCGAGCGTGAACCAGCCGTCGTTGGTGATGACCCAGGTGCCGCTGGTCCACCCCGGCTTTCGCCGGGCCGCGATGACGACGTAGGTCGCCTCCGGCACGCCCGCCCACGCGCCATCATGGAGCCGGTCCGGCTCATCGGCGCCTTCCAGGCGCTCGCGGGCGTCGCGTTCAACACGCAACCGATGTGACTGCCGTGATCCAGAGATCACCGCGTCGAGGCCACCGATGATCGGATCGCTAATCGGCTCGTCGACCAGCCAGGCGACACACCGCACGAATCCGCTCAGGGTGAGATACAGGGAGATCAATCCGCGCGCGGTGAAGAAGACGTAGCCGAAGTAGGCGGCCATCATCAGGGGCGGCGGCGTCCACTCCGCGCTGGCCACGATCGCGGCCATGTGCGCGAAGAAGCCGGTAATGCCCAGCGCCGCGCCGCCGAGGCAGGTCAGCAGGGACGAGGCGAGGACCACATTCTGGATCGGCAGGTTCCAGTCGTCCCAGCGCCGTTTCGGCAGCAGCGCAAACGGCAGCGCAACAATTAGGTCGACGTACGTCCTCATGGCCTGGAGGGAATACTATTTGTTTCAGCCGTGTCCGCGCCCGTGTTTCTCTCCGATCGCCCGCTGGTGTTTGCGCATCGTGGCGGCGCCAGGCTCGCCCCGGAGAACACGATGCATGCGCTCGATAACGGCATCGCGCTCGGCGCCGACGGGCTCGAGTTTGACGTCCAGCTGTCGGCCGACGGCGTTGCCGTCGTCATTCACGACCAGACGCTCGATCGCACCACCGATCGCACGGGCCCGGTCAGCGCGCTGACGGCGGCGGAACTGGCACGCGTCGACGCCGGCTATCGATTCGAGCAGGACGGTGCGTGGCCATTTCGCGGCCAGGGGCATGGCGTCCCGACGCTCGACGACGTGCTCGCGAAGCACAGCGGTGTGCGGACGATCATCGAGATGAAGGGCGGGCAGCCCGAATTGGCGCGCGCCGTCGCTGCGTCGATTCACAGGGCGAACGCCGTCGATTGGACATGCGTCGGATCGTTCTACGCCAGTTCGATCGCGACGCTGCGCGCCGAGTTTCCACATATCCATACCAGCGCCTCGACGAGTGAATGCCGGTGGGCGCTGCATCGCTCATGGGTGCGGTGGCCCTGGGCGGGGAATTATCCCTACTTCGCCTTCCAACTCCCCGAGATGGCCGGGCGTATGCGGGTGGTATCGCCGGCGCTCATCCAGTTGATTCATCGCCAGGGGCATCACGTGCAGGTGTGGGTGGTGAATGAACCTGCCGACGTGCGGCGCTTGTTGGATTGGGGCGTAGACGGGATAATTTCGGACCGGCCGGATCTCGCCGTCGCCACCCGTGATGCATGGTTCGGTAGCCGCTTATGACCACCACCAGTGAGAGCCCGCTTGTCGCCCCGACCCTGAACGACGTCTACCTCGCGCGCGAACGCGTTGCGCCACACGTGCCGCGGTCGCCGTTGATGCGGCATCCGCTGCTGGACGAGGCGACCGGCCTGTCGATCTGGGTCAAGCACGAGAACCACAACCCAACGGGCGCCTTCAAGGTGCGCGGCGGCCTGAATCTGGTCGGCGCCATGACGCCGGAAGAGCGCTCGCGAGGCATTGTGACGGCCAGTACCGGCAATCACGGTCAGTCGATCGCCCTGGCCTCGCGCATTCACGGGGTCCAGTGCACCGTCTTCGTGCCGACGGGCAACAATCCGGAAAAGAACGCCGCCATCCGCGCCTTTGGCGCCGTGCTCGAGGAGGGCGGCAAGGACTTTGATGAAGCCCGAGAGCGCTGCGAGCGGCGGGCGGCTGAGACCGGCGCCCGTTACGTGCACTCTGCCGACGAGCCGTTGCTGATCGCCGGGGTCAGCACCTACGCACTCGAGATCTTCGAAGAGCTGCCTGATGCCGACGTGATCTTCGTCGCTCTTGGCGGCGGATCCGGTGCCTGTGGATTGCTGACGGTGCGTAATGCACTTGGTTCCAACGCCAAGATCATCGCGGTTGGCGCGACCAAAGCCGATGCGGTGTATCGCTCGTGGAAGGGACCCGAGCGCGTGGTCGGCACCTCAGCGGACACGTTTGCGGAAGGGATTGCCACCCGCGTCAGCTTCGACCTGCCGTTCAGCATTTACAAGGAGCACCTCGACGGGTTCATTCTGCTGACGGAGGAGGAGTTGGCCGAGGGCGTGCGCCTGGCCCTGAGAACGACGCATAACCTGCCAGAGGGCGCTGGTGCGGCCGCGATCGCCGCCGCTTACAAGCAGCGCGAGACGCTGGTTGGCAGTCGCGTGGTCTGCGTCATGTCCGGCGGCAACCTCGACGCGGCGAAACTGAAGTGGATCGTGAACGCCTGATGGCGTGCCGGCCTGTCGGCCCAACTTCCCGATCATGACGACCATCGAGCGCCTCGACGGTTGGAAGGCGATCGGCATCATCAGCGAGACGCAGCATGCCTCACTGAGTGCCCTGGTGCGCGGCGAGCGGCTGTCGGTGTTTGTCGAGCTCAACGCGCTGCTCTACATCGGCGTGCTCTCGGTAATCGGCGGGCTTGGCTGGACGTTTCGAGACTACGTCCAGGATCTCGGCGACGCCGCGATCCTCTCGATCCTGATCGTGCTCGTGACGGCCGCCCTGGGCTACTGCTTCGCGCGCGGTAATCCGTACTCGAACGCGCAGGTGGAATCGCCGACGCTGATCTTCGACTACGTCCTCTACTTCGGGTGCCTGGCTTTCTCGCTCACCCTGGCCTTTGTCGAGACGCGGTTTGGGATCTTCGGCGGCTGGGATTGGCACTTGTTGGCGGCCGCGCTGCTGTTCGGCGCGCTGGCCTACCGATTCGACAGCCGGTTTGTGTTGTCGCTGGCGCTGTCGACGCTCGCGGGATATCTCGGGCTGACGCTCTCGCTGATGGACGCGATCGATTCGGATGTGTTGCGCGCGTCGGCAATTGCCTACGGGGCGCTGCTGCTGGGCGTCGGTCTGGTGCTCAATCGCGCAGGCATCAAGCGCCATTTTCTTGATGTCTACCTGCAGCTCGGGGCAAACGCGGTCCTGCTCGCGATGATCTCCGGCATCTTCGAGCCGGTCAGTTGGACAGCCTATCTGCCGGGTTTGCTGCTGCTGTCGGCGGCGGCGATCTACTTCGGCATTGGCTATCGCAAGTTCGCCTTCGTGGCCTATGGCACGCTCTATGGCCACGCGGGTCTCACCGCCAGGCTGCTGCCGTCGGTGGGCAGCATCACGGGTGCGCTGATCTACCTGATCTTCACCGGCTCATTGGTCATCGTGGCGCTGGTCGTGGTCGCGCGCAGATTCGGGCGTGACGAATGAGTCTCTACTCCACGGACGACGAGCGCACGATTCGGCAGCAGCGGCTGGTCGAGGATTGGACCAGGTCGGGCTTGATCACGGCGGAGCAGCGCGCGCAGATGCAGCCGTCCCTGCAGGTGGACCTGCGGCGCACGAACCTGTTCTTGCGCATCACCCTGTTCCTGTTCGCGTTCCTGATCATCAACGCGCTGGCCGGCCTGGTCGTGGTGTTTCTCGACAACATGATGTCGGCGACGACGCTGCAGTGGCTGGCGTTTGGCGCGGCGATCGCCAGCGTGCTGGCCGCGCAGGCGATTGTGAAGGCGTACCGGCTGTATCACTTTGGCGTTGAGGAAGCGTTGTGCGCTGCGGCGGTGGTGTTCCTGGCGATTGCCTTCGCGCAGCTTCCGGGCGAGTTTTCGACGATGCTGGGGTTTGCCGGGGCGACGGTCGGCGCACTGGTCGTCTTCGTTCGCTTCAACTACACCTACGCCGCAGTCGCAGCCACACTGCTGGCGCCGCTGGTCGTGTTCGACAACGAGCAGTCCGACACGTTCCGTCGTTTGGTGGCGTTCGTCCTTCTCTTCGCAATCTTCTTCATCGCGCGCCAGCGCAGGGAAGATCACAAGCCAGATCATCCGGCCGATACGTTCGGCATGGTCCAGGCCGTGGCCTGGGGTGGGATGTACGTGATCACCAACCTGAAGGTGTCGTCCCTGCTGTCGGTGCCGGACGGATATGGCGCCGTCTACTGGACGACGTACGTGGCGATCTGGATCATGCCAATCGCCGGCCTGGTCGGGGCGATTCGCGATCGCCACCGCGCGCTGCTCAACGTCAACATCGTCCTCGCGATCGTGACGCTGTTGTCGAACAAGCCGTACCTTGGTGCCGAGTCGAAGCCGTGGGATCCGATCCTGTTCGGAGTGTTCATGCTGGCGATTGCGATCGGCGTGCGTCGATGGCTGGAGAGCGGCCCCAACGGCTCACGCGCGGGCTACGTCGCCGGGCGGATCCTCAGGTCCGAGAGCGACACATTGTCGCTCCTGGGCAGCGCGACCGTGCTCGCGCCAGGCGCCCCGGCTGCGACATCTGATCAGCCATCGTCGTTTGGCGGTGGCGAATCCGGCGGAGGCGGTGCGACCGGGAAGTTCTAGGCGCCCGCTCTTGGAGTTATAGTGTCCGCCCTAGGGGGAAGCACATTCATGAAGTCACGCATCATCGCGGCACTCGCCGTACTCGTCGTTCCCGCTTCAGCTCTCGCACAAAATCCCAAGGGCGCCACCTACATCACGGCCGAGCAGGTGAAGATGGTCAACGCGCTACCGGGCGTTGATCGGCAGATCGTCAACGTCGATGTCGGCAATACCAACCTCGCGGTAGGGGTGATCCATCGCGGCCGCTCGGGTGCTCCCCCTGCGGCTGGAGCGGGCAGTGGTGGGGGGGCAGCGGCGCCGGCGGCAGCGCCGGAGCCGTGTGGCGAGAAAGGCACCGCGCCGGCCGGATCACCGACTGGGTTGTGGCACCAGGGCCAGACCGAGACCTATCTGATCATTTCGGGATCGGGCACGCTGGTGACCGGAGGAAAGGTCGTCAACGGCCGTAAGTCGGCACCGGACAGCCAGGTGACGAAAGTGCTCAATGGACCGTCATGCAGCGGCGCGATCGTCGGCGACGATGTGGTGAAGCGGGTCGTGAACGTTGGCGACATCATCATCATCCCGGCAGGCGTGCCGCACGGATGGGCCGACATTGGCGATCACGTGGACTACTTGAGCATCCGCCCGGACCCGCAGCGTACGATTCCTGAGCTGTATACGAATCCGGTACTGAAGAAGTAGCCAGTAGCCGGTAGCCAGCAGTGAGCAATTGTTTCTGGCTGCTGGCTACTTCCGATGCCTCAACCGCACCGCGACGATGTCCGCAAACATCCTCGCGCCGTCGCTGATGCGATTCACCGAGCTGCCGCCGTGATACCGGCAGATCACCGGCAGCTCGTCGATTCGAAAATGATGTTTGCGCGCGAGAAAGAGTGCTTCGACGTCAAAGCCAAAGCGATCGCTCTCCGCGACGCTGAAGATTCGCCTGGCCGCGTCAGCGGTGAAACCCTTGAACCCGCACTGCGTGTCGGTCAGGCCCGGCAATGCGATCGCCTGCACGGCGAGATTGAAGACGCGGCTCATGATGTCTCGGCCGGCCGGCGGCGCGCCTTCGACGCGTGCCCCCGGAGCGGTGCGGGACGCAATGACGACGTCGGCGCCGGCGTCGAACTTCGCCATCATGCCGTCGAGGCCCTCGACCGGGAGTGATAGGTCGGCGTCGATAAACACCAGGCGATCGCCGCGCGCTTCGCCAAATCCGCGACGAACCGAGTAGCCCTTGCCGCGATTGACCTCGTTTTCGAGGACGCGCACGTTGGCTCGGCCGGCCGCGGCCGCGCGTGCCTCGGTCGCGGTGTCTTGCGGTCCGCCGTCAACCACGACGATCACTTCCCAGTCGTACGCCTGGCGATCCAGGTAGTCGCAGACGTGCGTGATCGTTCCGCCGATGCGGCCGCCTTCGTTGTAGGCAGGAATGATCAGGCTGAGCGTCACTATTGAAGCCCCACCTATTGCAGTTCCACTGTGCCGTCAGCCTGGATCACGGCCGTGTAGAGCACGTTGGTGTCGATGCGGCCGCCGAGGATCGTATAGATGAAATGGCGATTCATGGTCGGATGCACGTCGAAGCCGACCTTGATGTCACGTACCGCCGGTGCCTTCATGATCAGCTCGGTCGATCCTCGCACCATGGTGCCGTACTGTGGATACTCAAAATACTTCTTCGAGTCCTCGATGCGCGCCGGTTGCCAGGCCGCGAAAAGCCCGATCAAGACGACGCCAATGCCGAGGACCACCGGCCGCCAGGGCAGCGCCGCGATCGTGAACGCAAAGGTCAGCGCCAGGCCCGTGGTCATGGTCAGGAACCAGTAGCCGTCATAGCTGCGCGTCCAGGTCGAGAAAATCGCCGCCGCAACCGCAATGCCGCCGATCGATACGCCGATCACTGCCGGATCACGCCGGTACCTGGCAACGACGATCGCGCCGCACACGACCGCCGGGATCCAGAACTTGAAGCTGTCGGGCATTGGCAGGAACAGGTTGCCGGTGACGCCGGTGACCGTGTCGAGCCCGAAGAACGGCCGGAAGGACTGGCCACTGGTGATGCTGGCGATTGCGGTGGTCGGGCCCGCAGGCGCGCCTGGCTCGGACAGGATCGACCACGCGAACGGGATCTGCATCACCGCAATTGCGCCGGTCATGATCGCGATGGGTGTCAGCTTCCGAATGGCAAGCGCTACGCCGCCGACGATCGCCAGCGCAGGGAACGCGGCCGAGAGGTGGGTCTGCACTGCAGCCCACGCGAGCACGGCAGGCACGGCAAGTTTCCATGCCGGCCCTTTCGGGTCGAGCATCAACGCGCTCGCTGCCGACATTTTGATCAGCGCGGCTGCGACCGGGGGATTCCAGATGACGGACGAGATCGCGATGTCGAACGGGCCGGATGCGATCAGCAGGCACGTGGCAAGGGCCAGGCTCCACGGCACGCGGCTCGACAGCGCAATAAAGAGCCACGCATCCGCGATGGACTGCAGCAGCGCGACGGTGATGCCGCCGACGTGCGGGAGATTGTCCATGAATGGCCCGATCGTCACGCGGCCAAGCCAGAGCAGGTAGTAATACGCGGGCCCAAGGCCGCGGCCGCCCGCGGTGCTCGGTGCGCCAACCAGCGGCAGGTCGGTGATGCCGCCTAGCGCGATTGCCCAGTCGCGCGTTTGTTCGCCCAGCATCAGGAAGGTCGTGGCGACGTCGTAGGTTCGAATCGTCAGCACGTAGACGAAGAGCACGGCCGCCAGGGCCGACCTTACGAGGCGCTCATTCATCAGCGCAGCGATTCTCTCACGGTGCCAAACACCTTGTCGTACATCTTCGGTGTCACCACTCCCGTGTTCGTGTTCTGTCTCGACGGGTGATATGCGCCGACCAGCAGCCACTGGCCGATCACGGCCGTTTCACCATGGCCGAACTGCGGCTTGGGCTTCGGGATCGGATCGCCGCCAATCGCCACGGCCTTCAGCCATGCGTCCCACGCGATCTTGCCGAGCGCGACGACCACTTGCAGATTCGGAAGCTGAGCGATCTCGGCGAGCAGGTGGGGGAGGCAGCGATCGACTTCTTCGGGCAGCGGCTTGTTGGCCGGGGGCGCGCACCGCACCGCCGCGGCAATGTAGACGTCCGTCAGCGTCAGCCCGTCATCAGGGCGCTGGGAGGTGCCAATGTTGGAGAAGCCTGCGCGCTTGAGCGCCGACATCAAGAAGTCGCCGGACGCGCCAATCCCGTCGCCGGTGAACACCCGGCCGGTCCGGTTCGCCCCGTGTGCGGCCGGTGCCAGGCCCAGGACCAGGATCCGCGCCTTCGGGTCTCCAAACCCTGGAACCGGCTTGGCCCAATAGACCTGGTCTCGGAAGGCGGCCTTCCGGGTGCGGCCGACCTCCCGGCAATAGGCGCGCAGCCGGGGGCATCGTTCACAGCTAATGATGCCGCTCCGAACGGCCGAGAGAGAAGAGGGATGCTTTCGAGCGGAAACGCTCATGTGTTGTCGTTACAACATGTTACAGGCGGTTCCGGCTGCCCGGGCGCTTTCAATCAGGCCCTATCCCCGCTAGAATGGTGTGTTTGCCAAGGAACGAGGCGCCGCAACGCATAGTTTGCTCTGCCTCGCTCAGCTACGTTTTCTTGCCCCGCCTCCGGCGGGGCGGTTCGCGCAGCCCATATAAGGAAGGTTTAGCCCGGCCATGAGAAATACTGCACCCACTGATGCCGCCCAGCTCGAAGCCCTGGAAACCCGGGAATGGCTCGACTCGCTGGACGATGTGCTGAAGCATGGAGGGCCTGCCCGCGTTGGCGGCCTGCTCCGCGAACTCGGCATTCACGCCCAGAAGCAGGGCGTCAAGCTTCCATTCACGGCCAACACGCCGTACATCAACACCATTCACGCCGATGAGCAGGTGCCCTACCCGGGCAGCCGCGAGATCGAGCGCCGCATCAAGAGCATCGTCCGCTGGAACGCGATGGCAATGGTCGTCCGCGCGAACAAGGTCGAGGACGGCATCGGCGGTCACATTTCGACTTTCGCGTCGTCCGCGACGCTCTATGAGGTGGGCTTCAACCACTTCTTCCGTGGCCGCGAGAACGGCAACGAAGGCGACGTTATTTTCTTCCAGGGCCACGGCTCGCCGGGCATCTACTCCCGCGCGTTCCTCGAGGGCCGCATCTCCCAGGAACAGCTGATCAACTTCCGCCGCGAGTTCAATCCCGGCGGTGGCTTGTCGTCGTATCCGCACCCGTGGTTGATGCCCAACTTCTGGGAATTCCCCACGGTGTCGATGGGCCTCGGCCCGATCATGGCCATCTACCAGGCGCGCTTCAATCGCTACCTGGAAGATCGCGGCCTGAAGCCGAAGACCGACGCCAAGGTGTGGGCGTTCCTCGGCGACGGCGAGACCGACGAACCGGAATCCCTCGGCGCGATCACGCTCGCGTCGCGCGAAAAGCTCGACAACCTGATCTTCGTGATCAACTGCAACCTGCAGCGCCTCGACGGTCCGGTGCGCGGCAACGGCCAGATCATCCAGGAACTCGAAGCCGCGTTCCGCGGCGCCGGCTGGAACGTCGTCAAGTGCATCTGGGGGTCTGAGTGGGATGAACTCCTCGAGAAGGACCACGAAGGCCTGCTCGTGAAGCGCATGGGCGAAGTGGTCGACGGCGAGTATCAGAAGTACGCGGTCGAGAGCGGCGCCTACGTGCGCAAGCACTTCTGGGGCGCGCACCCGCGCCTGCTGGAAATGGTCAAGCACCTCTCAGACGAGCAGCTCAAGAAGCTGACGCTGGGCGGCCACGATCCGGTGAAGGTCTTCAACGCGTTCAAGAACGCGACCGAGACCAAGGGCCGTCCGACGCTCGTGCTCGCGCGCACCATCAAGGGCTACGGCGTGGGCGAGTCGGGTGAAGGCAAGAACATCACCCACCAGCAGAAGAAGCTCAACGAAGACGAAATCAAGGCGTTCCGCACGCGCTTCGGCATTCCGATCTCGGATGATGAAGTGGCGAAGGCGCCGTTCTATCGCCCGGCAGACGACAGCGCCGAGGTGAAATACATTATGGAGCGCCGGGCCGCGTTGCACGGTCCTGTGCCCAAGCGCCAGGTCAAGGCGGCGCCCATCACCGGTGAGTTCGGCGACACGTTCGACGAGTTCCACACCGGCACCGGCGATCGCAAGGCGTCCACGACCATGGTGTTCGTGCGCCTGCTGTCGAAGCTGTTGCGCGACGAACAGATCGGCAAGAACGTCGTGCCGATCGTGCCAGACGAGGCGCGCACGTTTGGTATGGAAGCGCTGTTCCGCCAGGTCGGCATCTACGCGCACAGCGGCCAGCTCTATGAGCCGGTCGATCGCGACACGCTGCTGTATTACAAGGAAGCGCAGGACGGCCAGATCCTCGAGGAAGGCATCAACGAGGCGGGTTCGATGTCGTCGTTCATCGCCGCAGGCACGGCCTACGCGACGCACGGCATCAACATGATCCCGTTCTACATCTTCTATTCGATGTTCGGGTTCCAGCGCGTCGGCGACCTGATCTGGGCCGGCGCCGATCAGCGCATGAAGGGCTTCGTGGTCGGCGGTACCGCCGGCCGCACGACGCTCAACGGCGAAGGCCTGCAGCACGAAGACGGCCAGACTCACGTCCTCGCCCTGCCGGTGCCGACCTGCCAGTCCTACGATCCCGCGTTTGCGTATGAGCTCGCCGTGATCGTGGAAGACGGCATCAAGCGCATGTATCGCGATCAGGAAGACATCTTCT
This sequence comes from Acidimicrobiia bacterium, assembly GCA_038144855.1. Taxonomy (GTDB): domain Bacteria; phylum Acidobacteriota; class Vicinamibacteria; order Vicinamibacterales; family UBA2999; genus 12-FULL-67-14b. The sequence goes on from JAYQOO010000051.1 coordinate 10,405, forward strand.
ATTACCTGACCGTGATGAATGAGCAGTACGAGCATCCGCCGATGCCGGAAGGCGCGAAGGAGGGCATCCTCAAGGGGATGTAAATCGCCAAGCCGACCAGCAAGCCGAAGGCGAAGCTGCGCGCGCAGTTGTTCGGCAGCGGCACGATCCTGCTGCAGGCCCTCGAGGCGCAGAAGATCCTCGAGGAGAAGTACAACGTCGGCGCCGACGTGTGGAGCGTTACCAGCTACGTGAACCTCTATCGCGATGGTCACGCGTGCGATCGCTGGAACCGCCTGCACCCGACCGAGAAGCCGCGCGTGCCGTACGTCACGCAGGTCACCAAGAACGCGCCCGGTGTGTTCGTCTCGACGTCGGACTACCTGAAGGTGCTGCCGGACGCGATCGACAAGTGGCTGCCGAAGCCGATGCAGTCGCTCGGCACCGACGGTTTCGGCCGCAGCGATTCGCGCGAAGCGCTCCGTAATTTCTTCGAGGTCGATGCGAAGTTCGTGGTGATCTCTACTCTCTATGCGTTGATGCAGGAGAAGCAGGTGAGCCCCGAGGACGTCGCGAAGGCGATCAAGGACCTCGGCATCGATACCGAAAAACTCAACCCGGCGATTAGCTAAATGTCTGAGTTCATCATCCCCAACCTAGGCGACGGCGTCGCCCAGGGCGACGTGCTCAAGGTTCTGGTCAAGGTCGGCGACGCGCTGAAGGTTGACCAGTCGGTTCTCGAACTCGAAACGGACAAGGCCACGATCGAAGTGCCGTCGGATGTTGCCGGCACGGTCAAGGAGATCAAGGTCAAGGCCGGCGACAAGGTGAAGCCCGGTCAAGCGGTGCTGGTCCTTGATGGCGCCAATGGCGCGTCTGGCGCCGCGGCGCCGAAGGAAGAGCCGAAGGCCGAGGTACCGAAACAAGAAGCTGCTCCCGTTGCCGCAGCACCGGCACCTGAGGCTCCCCAGGCGCCAGAGGCCGCGGCCGCGCCCGAGAAGCCCAAGGCGTCCGTGCACAACATCGCGGCGGCTCGTCCCGCAGCCGCGCCGGCCCTCGCCGCTCCGTCAGCCAATGTCACCTCCGCTCCGGCCGCGCCGTCTGTTCGCCGCCTGGCGCGCGAGATCGGCGTCGACATCACACAGGTTCCGGGCACCGGCCCTGGCGGACGCATCACCCAGGACGACGTGAAGGAATTCTCGAAGCGCGTCATGAACAGCATCGGCAGCAGCGGCCAGGCCGCAGCGGCCAGCGGAGTGGCGCGCGCCGGCATTGCGACACGCGCACTGCCGGACTTCTCGAAGTTTGGCGAAGTCGAGAGCAAGCCGATGAGCGGCATCCGCCGCAAGACGGCCGAGCATCTCAGCTACGCGTGGAACACGATCCCGCATGTCACGCAGTTCGACAAGGCGGACATCACTGCGCTCGAACAGGTCCGTAAGAAATATCGCGAGGAAGTCGCCAAGGCCGGCGGCAATTTGACGGTCACCGCCGTCGCTGCCAAGGTGATTGCCGGCGCCCTCAAGGTGTTTCCGCAGTTCAACGCCTCGGTGGATGCCGCCGGCGAAGCGATCGTCTACAAGAAGTTCATCAACGTCGGCATCGCGGTCGATACCCCCAACGGCCTGCTCGTGCCGGTGCTGCGTAACGTCGATCAGAAGAACCTCATCCAGCTGTCAGTCGAGATTCAGCAGCTCGCCGACAAGGCGAAGGACCGGAAACTCACGCTCGACGACATGTCGGGTGGTTCAATGTCGATCTCGAATCTCGGCGGCATTGGCGGCACGGCGTTCACGCCGATCGTCAACTGGCCCGAGGTCGCGATCCTCGGCATTTCGCGCGGTGTGTTCGAACCGGTGTGGAACGGCAAGGAATTCGAGCCGCGGCAGATGTTGCCGCTCTCGCTCAGCTACGATCACCGGCTGATCGACGGCGCCGACGCCATCCGTTTCCTGCGCTGGGTGGCTGAAGCCCTCGAGAATCCGTTCGCGTTGACGCTGAGAGGGTAGAGGCGAGTGTCACATCACGTAGCAGTCATCGGCGCTGGCCCTGGCGGGTACGCGGCGGCGTTTTATGCCGCCGACCTCGGCATGAAGGTCACGCTCATCGATAACGAGAAGAACCCGGGCGGCGTGTGCCTGTATCGCGGCTGCATTCCCTCGAAGGCGCTGCTGCACGTCGCCAAGCTGATCGACGAGTCGAAGCACGCCAAGGAGTGGGGCGTTGAGTTCGGGCCCGCCAAGGTCGACATCAACAAGCTTCGCGACTACAAGAATCGCGTCGTCGAAAAGCTGACCAGCGGCACCGGCCAGGTGTCGAAGTTCCGCAAGGTCAACTACATCCAGGGCTGGGCGTCGATCGTCGATCCGAAGACCATCTCGGTGAAGAAGGCGGATGGCGGTACGGAGACCGTCAACGTCGACTACATGATCCTCGCGCTGGGGTCCCTGCCGACGAAGATCCCGTCGCTGTCGATCGACTCGCTGCGCGTGATGGACTCGACCGGCGCGCTCGACCTGCCGGAGATTCCGAAGTCGCTGCTCGTGATCGGCGGCGGTTACATCGGCCTCGAGCTGGGCTCGGTCTATGCGGCCTTGGGCACCAAGGTGTCGGTCGTCGAAATGACGCCGGGCTTGCTGCCTGGCGCCGATCGCGATCTCGTCAAGTTCCTGTCGCAGCGCGTTGAGAAGACCTTCGACAAGGTGATGGTCTCGACCAAGGTCACCTCCATGAAGGCGACGGACAAGAACGTGACGGTCAGCTTCGAGGGCGAGGGCGCCCCGAAGGAAGCGACCTACGACTACGTGTTGGTCTCAATTGGTCGCCGTCCCAACGCCAAGATCGAGGGCCTCGACAAGACGCAGGTCAAGGTCGACGCGAAGGGATTCATCGAAACCGACGGCCAGCGCCGCACCGCCGAGCCGACGATCTTCGCGATCGGCGACGTCGCCGGCGAGCCGATGCTGGCGCACAAGGCATCGCACGAAGCGCGCGTCGCCGTGGAAGCGATCGAAGGGCAGAAGGCGGTGTTCGAACCGGCGGCGATCCCGGCAGTCGTTTTCACGGATCCCGAAGTGGCGTGGGCAGGTCTCACCGAGGCTGACGCTGAAAAGCAGGGCCTGAAGGTTGAGGTCACCAAGTTCCCGTGGCCGGCGTCAGGCCGCGCCATTGCGATCGATCGCGTCGATGGGATGACGAAGCTCATCATCGACCCTGAGACCGAACGCATCCTGGGCGTCGGCATTGCTGGATCCGGCGCCGGCGAACTGATCGCCGAGGGCGTTGTCGCCATCGAGATGGGGATGACGGCGTCCGACCTCAAGCTCAGCATCCACCCGCACCCGACCCTGAGCGAGACGCTGATGGAATCCGCCGAAGTGTTCTTCGGCCAGGCCACGCACGTCTTCAAGCCGAAGAAGAAATAGCCCATGAGAGGCGGGTCTTCAGACCCGCCTTTTCTGTGTCAGCCCGTACGCTCGGCCGAGCGATTTTCTCGATACAAATTCAATCGCTCTTGGAAATCGTGGAACATTAGCGTGTGCGGTTTCTACCGTGCGCGATTGCAGCTCTACTGTTGGCAGGCAGCCTGTTCGTCGCGCTGCCGGCGATGCAAGCGCAAGGCGAAGATCGCTTCGTCTATCCTCTCGACGACACCTACATTCACATGGGGATGGCGAAGAACCTCGCCACTCACGGCGTCTGGGGCGTCAATCGCTACCACTTCTCCTCGTCGTCATCGTCCCCACTCTGGACGCTGACGCTCGCTGGCGCGTATCTCGTCACCGGCGTGCGTGAAGCGACGCCGCTCATCCTCAATCTGATCTTCGCCGGACTGCTGCGGCTCGATGTTTCTGCCGAACTCGTTGCTGTTGAAGGCCGGCGGAGAGGAGATTTCTGGCCTGGCCGTGTTGTTCAAGCTGCCGGGAGCTGAAGACGTCGAACTGTTCGGCCGTCACCCCGCGCTGTTAATCGTCTTTGTGGCCGGCATCGTCGTGAGCATTGCGGCGGCGGCGCGGCACCGCACGCTGTGGCACGCCCATGTGCTCACACCCTTCCTGCTGGTGGCGATGACGGCGCTGCACGCGCACTTTGCGTTTTCGTCGCTGTTCTGGGTCTACCGATACGATGCGTACCTGGTCGGGTTCGGTGTCGTGGCCGTCGGTGCGACGGCGTCCGCGCTGTCGTTGCGGATCGGGCCCCTGGCCACAGCGGCGGCCCTCGCGGTGTTTGTCTCTGCCATCACGACTCCGATGCGTGCGCTGTATCCCGACCAGGAGATCGCCGCTGCACGCGACAACTTCCTCGAACACGTCCGCGCCGCCGACTTCGTGAATCGTTACTATCCGGCCGGTCCGGTCGTCGTCAACGACATCGGCACGTTCAGTTACTTCGGCGATTCGCTGTTTCTCGACATGTTTGGGCTGGGCGACATTGAGCCGCTGAAGATCCGTCACGCGCAGCGCGGCCAGTACACGGCGGCTGATGTCCAGCAATGGACGCAGCCGTTCCATCCGTCAGCGGCGATTGTCCAGTTGGGCTGGGCCTGGGTCCCCGAGCGCGTTCCGGCGAGTTGGACGAAAGTGGCTGAGATCGAAGTGGTGCCGAGCCGCCAGACGTTGGGATTCTTCGCGATGTCGCCTGACGGCGCGATCGCACTTCGTGATCACATCCGCGAATACTACGCGCCACTGGCCGGCGGCGATCGCTACGCTGTGCGCGTGTTCTAGCTGTTGACTTCTGCCGCCGGCCCGCTAGCCGCCGAACAACATGAGCAGGTAGCCGCCGGTCGCGACACCGATCGACGTGAGCGCCACCGTGCGATGCAGTCGCTGGTTGCCGCCCCCGTCGTTGGTCGGGGCCAGCATGCCGGTGGCCACGAAACCGGCGTCGGCGCCGAGCATCAGCAGGCTGTGGAATAAGCGGCGCGTTCGGCCGTTTGGATCGTGGCGTCCCTCCCACAGGTTCCACACGCCGGTGACGGTGTTGATCCCAAACAAGCCGACCATCGAGGTGGCAATGGCCGCGTGCGTTGCACGGACGCTTTCGGACCGGCTCCCGTCGTCCAGTTTTTCGCCCAGCAGGTACTGGGCTCCAAATAGCGGTAGCGTAGCGAAGCTGGCGATCTTGTGAATGCGGCGGCGCAGCGCGTAGCCGTCACTGTAGGTGATCGCCGTGGGTCGCTGTTCGTCTCCGGCTGGTGCGACCGACGCCAAGGATAGTGCCGCGACCTCCGGCCCTGGCGCCTGGTGATCAAACGACACGCGCCACGCGCGTGGCGACCGAAGGGGCGCATCAGCCGACGCGGCCTCGGCGCCGAACGCCCACGTCGGCGCTGGCAGGCCATCAGCGGCGTCGGTGGCGGCCGGCATTGCCAGCAGCGCGCTGCACACCGCCACCGCCCACAGCCATTGTCTCAGTCCGATCATGTCGCCTCCGCTACCGGTTCTCGCGAGCCTGAAATTCGACCACCCAGCGCCTGACAAGATTCGCTTTTGCTGTCCGGTCGCCACTCCATTCCCGGAACATCGAGCCGCCTTGCTGCGTGACGCGCACCAGCTCTGACTGTGCGCTGCCGGCGCGCACGGTTCTCATCACGGAGGTGAACGTGGTGAGGTCGACGCGGCCGTTGGCGGTTCGCGTGTTGTGGCAGCTGATGCAGTCGCCATCCAACAGCGGCTTGATGTCTTGCACAAAGCCCAGCGTGGCTGCGCCCCCTGGATTGGCTGGGTCGCCGCCGATCACGACCGGGGTCGGAGATGTCAGGCCACCAGGCCCGTCTCCGCAACCGGTGACCGCCAAACAGGTCAGGAGCAAGGCCGCTGCGGCGAAGCCGTGCGACTTTGAGGACATTCGACGAGGGAATGGAATCACTGTGGATGAGCCAAGCAAATCTTGCTCCACCCATCATCGCAGACGCCGACGCCGAAACGCCGGGCGCCGCACGCTGTCATCAATTTTTCATGGATTGGACTGGCGCACCGGCCCGGTATTGGTCGACAGACCAATCATGATTCCGATGAGGTAGGGAATGAGGTTGTCGCCTGGCCAGTAGGCATCCACCAGCCGGATGCCGAGCGCCAGCTTCAGCGGCGTGATGGCCAATATAAGCCCGCACGCGGAATAGAAGCCTCGCCAGAACGCTGGTGGCCCCGCGGCCCGCCAGGCACCTGTTCCCACCATCGCCAGCCGCCAGCTGTAGCCGGCCAGGACCATAAACGACACGACGAACGCTGCACTGACCAGCCATCCGTGGACCGATGTTGCGACGGTCGCGACCAGACAGGCGAGAGAGAACGCCAGTGTCAGCAGGCGTTGCTGATGAACCGGCAAGGCCGATGCGCGGATGCGGAGGGTGACTGGAATCACTATGAATAGCAGGGTGGTCTCAAGCGATGGCGGCCATGCGGCGGCGCCGCTGCGCGGTCCGAGGCGTGCGCCCAGGAACCATTGCAGCGCAAGACCAAGAGCGAAAAACGCCACGGCCCGTCCGGCAAGGTCGACTGAGAGTGCCAGCGGAATTCCGCGCAAGGCCGCAGAGGGAATCGTCTGTAACGATGTCAGGGCGAGTGCGCTCCACCACCGAGCGCGATGCACTAGTGACGGATTGGCCTCGAGATCGCGCGCGCGGTCGGCGAGCAGCGGCTCAAATACCAGGCTCGTGCGCTCGGGACCGAAGAGAAATTCGGCGACCCTCAAGAAGCGTGAGGTTGGGCTCACGCGACGGCGTTCTGCCTGGCGACCCACCACGAATCGAACGACAACAACACCGCCACCACCATGTGCGCCGACCAGGCCTCGCCGATGTTCCATAAGAACCCATATCCGGCGAATGCTGCAATGGCGATCACCCGCGCGGGCAATGGGAGCCAGCGGCCTGGGGAACGGTCGAGCATGCGCCACCGTAGCCAAAGGAGGAGTAATGGCAGCACCACGAAGGATGCGCGATTGCTGAGCTCTCGCCAGACCTGAGCCTGCAGGTACGTGCGACCGTCATCGAATCCGTGATCGGTCAAGAGTTGGTACGAATTCAGCTCACGAACACCCCGGGGCGGGGCGTAGCGGCTTGCCTGGATCCACGCCGTGCGTGCCGCATCCGAGCCCTGCGTGCGAAGGGCGCGCTGGTACATGTCCAATCGGAATGCCTGGTTCGCCGCAGGCACGACGAAGCCTCCGAACACGAGCATGAACAATACCGCGATGACCGCCAGCTTCGCGACTGTCGTGCGTTCGACGTGAGGAGGCAGGGCGTGATCGCGCCGAATTGCATCGACGGCGCCGATCATGGCAAACGGAAATGCGACCGCCAGACCCGAGGGCACCAGGAACAGCAGCGCGGCAATCGAGAGATCGGCCTGCCACGCGAAAGGTGCTGTCTGCAGCACCGCAACGACGGGCGCAAGCCTGGCGATGCGCGTCACGATCCGGTTCGATACGGGAGGTGGTGTTCGCTCGTGAAGGATGCGAGGACTCGACACCAATACCGCGCATACGAATGCGGCGAACCCTCGGACGCGAACTGACCTTCGATGAGCCCCCGACGCCTCCTGCCATTCTCGCTGCCAGTCAGCGACCAGCGGCTCGAAGACGCGCCGAACGGTGGCCTCGTCAAACCAACGCGACGCAAACGCCAGCGCTCGTGATGCCGTCCTCACATCGCCTCCTCGGGGACCGCGCCGGTTGCGTAGATCTGTTCAGCGGCTTTCCACGCCGCGAGGATCCGCATGGCCAGTCCCGTCGGACGATACAGGCGGCGCGGCAGGCCGATCGCGCCCTCCGGAAGCGGCTCCTGCCGCGATTCCAGGTAGCCCTTCTCCTGCATACGGCCGAGCGTCACATAGACCGTCCCGCGCTTCAGCGCGCCGTCCGATAGCTCCACCATTCGTAGTCCGAACAGTTCCTCGTGCTCGGCGAGTAGCTCGATGATGGTCCGTTCGGTGGCCGAAAGCTTTGGAAGTCGCTCCATTTATGTCGTAATGATCGATCTTACATTGAGTAAGTCAATCGAAAAGGCTGGGTGCAAAGGTGCCAACGGTGCCAAGAGGGCGAAAGGTGCTTCCGGATGGCCGCCAAGTTGATGGAAGGCCTATACTTCCGGGCAGTGAGCCGACTTTTATCCAGCGCCGCCGTGCTGTGCGCCATCAGCGTTTCTGTGGCCGCCCAGCAGTCACCACCCAAGCCCGCCGTCGCCCCGGTGCCCTCGCATCCGGTGGGGATGACGGCAGGCGCGCAGGCGGAGCTGGTGAAGCAGTACTGCACCGGCTGCCACAACGATCGCAGCAAAGCTGGTGAGTTGACCCTCGCCGGTTGGGACGTGACGCGCGCGTCGGCGCAGCGCGAGCTCACCGAGAAGATGATCCATAAGCTGCGCGCCGGCATGATGCCGCCCAGCGGATCCCGTCGTCCGGCGCCGGCACAGATCACGCAGCTGGTGACGGCGCTCGAAACGAGGATGGATGCGCTGTCGAGCAGCGATCCGAACCCGGGCTGGCGTCCGTTCCAGCGCCTGAATCGCGCCGAGTACGCGCGAGAGATTCGCGCGTTGCTCGATCTTGATGTCGATGTGACGGCGTTCCTGCCCGCAGACACCATCAGCGACGGCTTCGACAACGTTGCCGACGTGCAGACCTTCTCGCCGACCTTGATGGAGGGCTACCTGCGCGCCGCGAGCCGCATTGCCATGCTCGCGGTTGGCGATCCCGCCGGGTCGGCGACGCAGGCGACGTTCAAGCTGCCGAAGACCGCGTCACAGATGACGCACGTCGAAGGCGCGCCTCTTGGTACGCGCGGAGGCATCTCCGTCGACCACACGTTTGTGGCTGACGGCGAATACGTGTTCAGCATGGACTTCTTCGCCGAGCCGCTCGGCTTCCTGTTCGGCAATACGCGCCCTGGTGAAGAGATCGAGGTCTCGCTCGATGGCGCCAGGCTCGCGATGTTCCAGATCGACCCGCGCATGAGCGAGGAGAAGACGGGGCTCACACTCAAGACCGCCCCGATCCACGTCAAGGCCGGCACCCATCGCGTGACCGCCGCGTTCATTCAGCGCTTCGAAGGTTTGATCAACGACCTGATCGCGCCGATCGATCACACGATGGCCGACACCGAGATCGGCATCGCGCCGGGTATCACCACGCTGCCGCACCTGCGCAGCCTGAGCGTCATCGGCCCGCATCGCGTCACCGGCGTCAGCGACACGCCGAGCCGCCGGCGGGTGTTCCAGTGCCGGCCGTTGACCCAGGCCGAGGAAACCTCCTGCGCCGCCGACATCGTCCGGCGCCTGGCCACGCAGGCGTTCCGCCGCCCGGTTGCAGAGAAGGATCACGCCCGGTTGATGCGGTTCTACGCCCGCGGAAGGGACGCGCGTAACTTCGAAATGGGCATCACCAAGGCGATTGAGGCAATCCTGGCGAGCCCGCAGTTCCTGTTCCGTGTGGAAGAGTCTCCCGCTCGGCTCACCAATGCGGCGTATCGCATTGCCGACTACGAGTTGGCATCGCGCCTGTCGTTCTTCCTTGCTGGCCGTGGCCCGGACGCGGAGCTGCTGAAGGCCGCTGCTGCCGGAACGCTGTCGACTCCCGTTGGTCTGCGCCGTCAGGCGAAGCGGCTGCTCGCGGTGCCCGGAAACGACGCGCTCGGTACTCGATTCGCGTCGCAGTGGTTGCGCCTGCAGGACCTCGAGAAAGTGATCCCGGATCCGATCCTGTATCCGTATTCGGACCAGACCCTGTCGCTGGCGCTGAAGACCGAGACCGAACAGTTCTTCACCAGCCTCGTGCGCGAGGATCGCAGCCTGCTCGATCTGCTGACCGCCGACTACACCTACGTGAACGAGCGCGTTGCCCGCCACTACGGCATTCCGAACGTGGTCGGATCCGAGTTCCGCCGCGTGTTGCTGCCGGCGGACCGTCGCGGCATCCTCGGTCACGGCAGCATCCTGACGCTGACGTCGATCGCAGAACGCACCTCGCCGGTGCAGCGTGGCAAGTGGGTGATGGAAGTGCTCCTGGGATCGCCACCACCGCCGCCACCACCGAACGTGCCGGCCCTCGAGGAGACCAAGGGCACTGCTGATTCAGGCCGCGCGCTGTCGGTCCGCGAGCGCATGGAGCAGCACCGCAGCAATCCGCAGTGCACGTCATGTCACCGCGTCATCGACCCGATGGGCCTCGCGCTCGAGAATTTCGACGCGACCGGCAAGTGGCGCATTCGCGACGGCGGCATCGCCGTCGACACGAAGGGCCAGTTGTTCGACGGCGAAGCGATCGACGGACCGGATGGCCTGCGCAGCGCGTTGCTCCGCCACAAGGACGTGTTCATGCTGAGCTTCACGCGCAGCCTGATGACCTATGCGCTTGGCCGCCGTGTCGAGGCGTACGACATGCCGGCGATCCGCCGCATCATTCGCGACGCTTCGGCGCAGAACTACCGCATCAACGCCTTTGTGAATGGCGTGGTCGAATCAGATGCGTTCAGGATGGCGAAACTGCCGGCTGCCCAGCGGCAGACCATGACGACAGATCTTCAGGGACAGCGATAACCATGTTCATTACCCGCCAAGCTCTCTCACGCCGCACCGTGCTCAGGGGCATGGGGGCGACCGTCGCCCTGCCGTTCCTAGAAGCGATGGCGCCGGCCCGCGCGATTGCGCAGGGCAAGAAGCCGGTTCGCCTGATCGCGATGGAAATGGTCCATGGCGCGGCAGGCAGCACCGTCTACGGCATCAAGAAGAACATGTGGTCGCCGGCGGCCACGGGTTCCGCATTTGACCTGAGCCCAACCAGCCTGAAGTCGCTCGAGCCGTATCGTGACTACTTGACGATTGTCTCGAACACCGATGTGCGCAATGCCGAGGCGTTTGCGGCCTCCGAGATCGGTGCCGACCACTTCCGCTCGGCGGCGGTGTTCTTGACGCAGTCGAAGCCGAAGCAGACGCAGGGCTCGGACGTCTTCGCCGGCACCTCGTTCGATCAGATCTACGCGCAGAAGTTTGGTGACGCCACGCCAATCCCGTCGATGCAGTTGTGCATCGAGAATGTCGACCAGGCCGGCGGCTGCTCCTATAACTACTCCTGCGTCTACACCGACACGATCAGCTGGGCGACGCCGGAAGATCCGCTGCCGATGATTCGCGATCCGCGCGCGGTGTTCGATCAGTTGTTCGGCGTCGGCGCGACTCCGGAAGCGCGGCGCGCCCGCCGCAAAGACGATCAGAGCATTCTCGATTTCGTGACCGAATCCGTGGCGGATCTGCGTCGCCGGCTCGGCCCCGCTGATCGCGCGCGGCTGTCGGATTACCTCGAAGACGTCCGGGAGATCGAGCGCCGGATTCAGAAGGTGGAGCAGAGCAACAAAACCGGCGAGCCGCGTGAACTTCCGAGCGCGCCGATCGGCGTGCCGGATTCGTTCGAAGAGCACGTCAAGCTGATGTTCGATCTGCAGGCCGTGGCCTTTGCGGCGGACACGACGCGCATCTTCTCGTTCAAGTTCAGCCGCGATGTCTCGAATCGCGTGTTCGCGGCCAGCGGCTCGACGTCGGCGTTCCATACCGGTTCGCACCACCTCGATCGCGAAGACCGCATCACCGACTTCCAGAAGATCAACACCTACCACGTCAGCCTGGTGCCGTATCTGCTCGACAAGCTGAAGGCGATTCCAGACGAGGGCGGCAACGTTCTCGACAACTCGCTGATCATCTACGGGTCGGCGATGGGCAACTCGAACCTGCACAACCACAAGCGCTGCCCGCTGTTCTTCATGGGCAAGGCCGGTGGTGCGTTGAAGGGCAATCGCCACATCAAGGCGGATGACGGCGCGCCGATGGCCAACGCGATGCTGGCGGCGCTCAATGGCATTGGCGTCGACATCCAGCAGTTCGGCGACTCAACGAAAGCGATGGACCTGAATGCGATTCAGTCCTAACCCTGCGGCGTCCTCCTTTAGGCGGACTGTTCTGGCTGTTGTGATTGTTGCGGTCTCTGCTCACAGTCCGGCTGAAGCCGGACGCCGCGGAGATTCAGTGGTTGACGCGGCGAAGGCGAAAGATGCTGCCGCCGTAAAGGCGCTGTTGAAGAACGGCGCGGACGTGAACGCCGCGCAGGCCGACGGCATGACCGCGCTCCACTGGGCGGCCAGCAACGGTGATGCGGCGCTGACCCAGATGCTACTGTCGGCCGGCGCCAACGTCCGGGCGACGACTCGCCTCGGCGGCATTACGCCGCTGCTGCTTGCCAGCCAGAACGGTCATGCGGCCGTGGTTGCCGCGTTGATCGCCGCCGGTGCCGATTCAAAGAGCGCGACCTCAACGGGTGCGACCGCCTTGATGCTGGCAGCGCGGTCGGGCAGCACGGAGACGGTGACACGCCTGATCGAGACTGGCGCAGATATCAACGCGAAAGAAAAGGGCTTCGGCCAGACCGCGTTGATGGTCGCCGCAGGCCTCGATCGCGCCGATGTGGTCACGTTGTTGATGCAGCGCGGCGCCGACTGGAAGATCGCCTCGTCGGTGGCCGACCTGACATCGCTCACCACGATGGTCGACGACGGGACGGGCCGGCCGCAGCAGCAAGCGCCCGGCGGTGGCGTCGCCGGCGTGACGCGCGGCTATCGCTACAACGAACTGATCGGATCGCAAGGGGGATTGACCGCGATGCACTTCGCCGCCCGTCAGGGCAGCGCGCGCGCGGTGAAGGCGCTGGTCGATGCTGGCGTTGACGTGAACCTTGTGAGCCCTGGCGATCAGGCATCGCCGATGCTGGCGGCGTTGATCAACGGTCACTTCGACATCGCAATGTTCCTGCTCGCCAAGGGCGCCAACCCGAACCTGGTCAGCGACGCCGGCGTCTCGCCGTTGTATGCGGTGCTGAACGTGCAGTGGGCGCCGATTGCCGCGTATCCGCAGCCGCGCGCGTATCTGCAGCAGTCCGCCGGATACCTCGATGTGATGCAACGCCTGCTGGCGAAGGGCGCGGATCCCAACGCGCGGGTCCGTCGCAAGGTGTGGTACTCGGGCTACAACTTCGACCAGTCTGGTGTTGATGAAGCAGGCGCGACTGCATTCTGGCGCGCGGCGTATGCCGCCGATGTGGCGGCCATGAAACTGCTGGTCGATCACGGCGCCGACCCTTCCATTCCGACGATGCGGTTGTTCTCGCGACGTGGCCCGGAGGATCTAGCCGGCGGAGCCGACAAGACTGGCCTGCCGCCCGTCCCTGTTGGCGGTCCCAACGCGAGCGCGTTGCTGGCGGCTGCGGGCCCTGGCTACGCGACCGGCTTTGCCGGCAACTCGCACCACGTGGCGCCGGCCGGCATGCTGCCTGCGGTCAAATACCTAGTCGAAGAGCTCGGCCTGGATGTGAACGCGGTCGACGCAGACGGCAACACCGTCGTGCACCTTGCCGCATCGCGCGGCGACAACGAGATGATCAAGTTCCTGGTGTCGAAGGGCGCTGACGTGAAGAAGGTCAATCGATCAGGTCAGACGACGATCGATGTGGCGAACGGCCCGGTGCAGCGCACGCAGCCGTATCCCGACACCATCGAGCTCCTCGAGAGCCTGGGCGCGATCAACAACCACAAGTGCCTGACGTGTTGAGCAGTCAAGAGTCGACAGTCGGCAGTCAAGAGTTGTTAGTCGACAGGCTACAGTTCGGTCAGCAGTTCGCAGTCAGCCGATCTGGACTGCCCAACTGAAAGACTGAACCGTAGACTATTGACTGAGATCTCTTAACGGCCGACTGTCGACTGAAGACTGGCCTGCGCGGCGTCTGCCTGCTCGTGCGCGTGGTACGAACTGCGCACCAGCGGGCCGGCTTCGACGTGCACGAAGCCCATCCCCATCGCGATGCGCTTGAGTTCCTTGAACTCGTCGGGATGGTAGTAGCGCGTCATCACGGCGTGATTCTCTGATGGGCGCAGGTACTGGCCGAGTGTGAGGATCGACACGCCGACCTTGCGCAGGTCGCGGAACACCTCGATGACTTCGTCGTGTTCCTCGCCGAGTCCCATCATCATGCCGGTCTTGGTTGGAATGTCCGGCGCGTAGGTTCGCGAGCGGTCGAGCAGTTCGAGCAGGCGTGAATACTTGCCACCGGAGCGAACCGCGCGATACAGGCGCGGCACGGTCTCGGTGTTGTGGTTCAGGACGTCCGGACGCGCATCGAGCACGGTGCGCAGCGATGACTCTTCGCCCTTGAAGTCCGGAATCAGCACTTCGACGCGGCAATCAGGCAGGCGGCGCTTGATGTCGCGAATGGTTTCGGCGTAGATCTCTGCGCCGCCATCAGCCAGGTCATCGCGATCGACCGACGTGATGACGGCGTACTTCAATCCCATCTTCTCGACGGCTTCACCGACCCGGCGTGGCTCATCGATGTCGAGCGTCGCGGGACGCCCGTGCGCCACTGCGCAATAGGTGCACGCACGCGTGCAGATATCGCCAAGGATCATGAACGTCGCGGTGCCGTGGTGCCAGCATTCACCGATGTTCGGGCAGTGGGCATCCTCGCACACGGTGTTCAGCTTGAGGTCGCGCATGATGCTGCGCAGGCGCAGGTAGTTCTCTGAACCCGGTGCCCGAACCTTCAACCATTCAGGCTTTGGTTCGCGCGGCTTGATGAAATGCAGTGGAGCTTCGACCATCGACAGTTCTAGTGTAGCATCCGGCCTTGGCGGGACGACTCAACCCATGCAAACACTAGCAATTACGTGGCTTGGACACAGCTCCTATCGGCTGCGCACTCCGGGTGGCAAAGAGGTCCTGATCGACCCTTGGTACACCGGCAATCCGGTGTCTCCGGCATCGGCGCGGCCAAAGACGGCCGACCTGATCCTGGTGACCCACGGTCACTTCGACCACTTCACGGATGTCGTCGCCATGGCGAAGGAGACCGGCGCCACGGTGGCGGCGATCTGGGAGATTACGACCTACCTGGGCACCAAGGGCCTCAAGAACGTCGAGCCGATGAACAAGGGCGGCACGATTACCGTGAAGGGCCTGCGCATCACCATGACCGATGCGCGCCACAGCAGCAGCTTCGACGACAACGGCACCACCGTCTACCTCGGCGAGGCCGCCGGCTTTATCGTCAGGCTCGAGAACGGCCAGGTGCTCTACTTCGCCGGCGATACCGCGCTGTTCGGTGACATGAAGCTGATCGGCGAACTCTACAAACCCGACATCGCGTTCCTGCCGATCGGCGATCGATTCACGATGGGACCAGACACGGCGGCGATGGCCGCACGGTGGCTGGGAGTGAAGCTGGTGGTGCCGATGCACCACGGCACGTTTCCGGCGCTGATCGGCACGCCCGAACAGCTGGAAGCGCACCTGGCCGGCTCCGGCATCGAAGTGCTGAAGCTGAAGCCGGGCGAGACGGCGAGCTAGACGTGCCTACGGTCTAGTGTTTTCGGAGACCACCAACCAGGTAGTCGGCGAATGCTTCGCCGATCTGGTCGGATGTCATGGCGCCGGCGGGGTCGAACCACTTGGCGATCCAGTTGACCGCGCCCATCATCGCGAATTCGATCATCTTGGGATCGCCGGGCTTGAACACGCCCTCGTCGATGCCACGCTGGATGATCGCGCGGATGCCGTGATCGAACTGGTCGCGCTTGGCAATGATGCGCTTCAGTAGCGGCGGAG
>JAYQOO010000052.1:0-25974 GCA_038144855.1 Acidimicrobiia bacterium
TCGACTACTACGACGCGCTCACCTCGGACCGCCCGTACCACAAGCGGATGACGTCGGACTCGGCGCAGGACGTGCTGCGACAGGAGTCGGGCCAGGCCCTCGACCCCGCCGTCGTCGACACCTTCCTGCGGCTGCTGACGGCGCTGCGCGCGTCGGTCGAGCGGATGACGATGCCCGCGCCGCCGCTCACCCTCGAGCCGCCCCCCGGCAACGCCGAGGTGGCGCCGCTCGACAAGCCCGACAACCCGACTGTCTTCGAGAACATCGCGCTGGCGCACCGCGAGATCTACGCGCTCTACGAAATCGCCCAGACCATGGGCACCAGCCTGGGCGTCGCCGACACCATGGCGCTGATTTCGTCGAAGCTGTCGAACCTGGTGCCGTTCTCGACCTGTGCGCTCTTCCTGTTCGACGAAAGCGCCGACAACCTGCGCTGCCGATTTGCCACCGGCGTTGAAGCCGACGCGATCAACACCATGACCGTGCCGTCCGGACAGGGCCTGGCTGGGTGGGTCGCCCGCAATCGACGGCCGCTCGTCAATGCGCGTCCGAGCGCGGAGTTCGAGGCTGCCGGACTCGCCAAGTCGACAGCGCTGAAATCAGCGCTGGTCGCGCCACTAGTCTTCAGCGACCGCTTCATCGGCACGATTGCGGTGTACTCGACGCAAGCCGACTTCTATACCGACGATCACCGCCGGCTGCTCGATCGCGTGAGCGAACAGGCCTCCGCCGTGATCCACAACTCGATCGTGTTCGAGCAAACCCAGGAAGACTCGCTGACCGATCCGCTCACCGGGCTGCCGAACACGCGCTTCATGTTCATGCACCTGACGCGCGAGCTGGCCCGCGCGGAGCGCCTCAAGGCGGAAGTGGCGCTGCTGGTCATGGACCTGGACAATTTCAAGGAGATCAACGACAGCCACGGTCACCACGTCGGCGATCGCGCGCTGCGCGAAGTCGCGACCGTGCTGCGGTCGGGGATTCGCCCCTACGACATCTGCGTCCGCTACGCCGGCGACGAATTCATCGTCGTGCTCTCGGGCTGCGGCGCGGACGAAGCCGAACGCAAGCGCCTCGAACTGCAGCGCACCGTTGACGAAGTGCTGTTCGAGGCTCGTCCGGGCCGCAGGTTGCCGCTGGCCATCAGCGTCGGCGCGGCGATCTACCCGCAGGACGGCGAATCCTACGAGGCGCTGCTGGCCACGGCCGACAGCCGCATGTATCGCGACAAGAGCCGGCGCAAGCAGCGCGTCCAGGTACAACCGGCCGCGACCGGGACCGACGGACTGCCGGCGGTCTCGCTGCCGTTGCAACCAGCGTCGCAGGAAATCACCGAGATCGAGCTGCAGCGCGCCAGCTTTGGCGTGCTTTAGTACCCTTCGCTCAGGATCCGCTCGGCCGGGACGCCAAGCCTGGCCAGCAGCGCCCGCGAATCGCTGACCAGCGTCGGCGGTCCGCACACCAGGCACAATGACCCGAGTGACGGCAGCGCCTGCTGCACGAGTGCCTCATCGATGCGGCCACGTCGGCCTGGCCACAGTGCCGCATCGTCGCGCGTCACAGTGAAGTGGGTGGTAAGGCGGCCCGCCGTCGCCAGCGCGTCGAGTTCAGAGCGAAACGCGAACTCTTCCGGCGACCGGGCGCTGTAGATCAGCGCGACCGGGCGATGCATTGGCCGCGCCATGCGTTCGATCAGCATCGATCGCAGCGGCGCGATGCCCGTGCCGCCGGCAACGAACAGCAGCGGCAAGTCGCTTTCGGGCAGGGCAAATGTGCCGAACGGCCCCTCAAGGTCGAGCAGCGTTCCCGGCTGCGCCAGTTCGAGATGGGGATCGAGGCTGCTGCTGTCTTCGACCTGCGCCAGGACCTGCAGGGTGGCCGTCCGGGCCAGCTCCCACGGGGCGGAGGCGATCGAATACGGCTTGCGCAGGGACGAGCCGTGCAGGCCCAGGTTGACCGCCTGGCCGGCGGCGAACGCAAAGGGAGTGCTGCCCAGGTCGAGATTGATGATGCGAGTGCGCGGCGTCGACTTGTCGACGTGTCGGACGGGAACGCTGATCACGTGCACGGGAGTGACGCCGACTTTACCCTAAGCCCGTAAATCCCGAGGCCGCGACGCTCCTACATCCCGAGGACGTGATATCCGGCGTCGACCAGCATGACTTCGCCGGTCACGCCACGACCTGCGTCGCTCAGCAGGAACGCCGCCGCGTCGCCGACTTCCGATGTCTCAATCGCCCGGCGCAACGGCGCCTTTTCACGGACGACGCCGAGGATCGACGAGAACCCGCCAATGCCGGCGGCCGCGAGCGTTTTGACCGGCCCGGCGGAAATCGCGTTGACGCGAATGTTTTCGGGACCCAGATCCGCGGCCAGGTAGCGCACGGTTGATTCGAGCGCGGCCTTGGCGACGCCCATCACGTTGTAGTTCGGGAACACCCGATCGCTGCCCAGGAACGACAGGGTCAACACGCACCCCCCGCCGCGAGCCGCCAACATCGGCTGTGCGCCTCGCGCCAATGCGATCAGCGAGTAGGCGCTGATGTCGAGGGCCTGCTTGAATCCTTCACGCGAGGTGTTGACGAAGCGGCCGGTCAGCTCGTCGCGCGAGGCGAACGCTGCGCCATGGACGACGAAGTCGAGCCCCCCGTAGGTGGCCTCGATCTTCGCGAAGACCGCCTTGATCTCGTCGTCACTGGACACGTCGAGCGGCAGCACCAGCGGCTTCGGTTCGAGCGTCGCAGCAAGTTCAGCGACGTGCTCCTCGAAGCGCCCCTGGTAGGTGAGGATCAACTGCGCGCCGCCGCGTGCGGTGGCCTGCGCAATGGCCCACGCCAGCGAGCGATGGTTGGCCACGCCGACGATCAGTCCAACTTTTCCGGTGAAATCCGCCATTTAGCGATTCTTCTTGCCGCCGCGGCGGCGGCGCCCGCCACCGTTGCCTTGGCCATGAGGGCGGCCATCCTGGCCGTTGCCGTTGCCTTGCCCCTGTCCGTGACCGTTGTCGCGGAAACGCATCGGGCCGATGTTGTCCTGCATGCCGCCGCCCTGGCGCCGGCGTCCGCCTCGGAACTTATTCTGTCCTCCGGCATGACGCTGGTTGTTGTTGCGTCGGTTTTGCAGCGACTGAATGGTGAACTCGGGAACCGCGCGTGGCGCGGGGGCTTGTCCTTCGGGGCGCGGGAACGTCGCGCGGATCAGCGAGCGACGGAAGCCGCCCGCAAGTTCGGGCTCCTCCCGTTCTTCAGCGGCGTTCGAGTCGTCGGCAGAAGGCTCTGCAGCCGCCATCCGTGCCGGCTCAACTGGCCGGGTGAAGGCGACGGGCACCGGAGTTGGCGGCGCCGCGAACACATGTTCCTCGGCGGCCGAGACGACGGCGGCTGGCGCTGGCTCTGGCTCTTCGGTCTCAATCTCTCGAGGGAGGCTCACAGGAACGGGTGCGGCGGATGGGGGCGGCTGCGGTTTGGGGGTCGACCCGTTGATATTGTCGAGCACCTGGGTGAACAAGGCCGGCGGCTGCGTCTTGCGACGGGGCGCGGGCACCTTGCCCTCTTTGTATTCGTGCTCGGCATCACAAATGCCGCAACGCGTTCTCTGTATCTTTTCGTCGATCATCGCCACGATGGCGTGATCGGTGATGCGGCGCTCGCGTGGACAGTAGTCGTCCAACACGTCGCCGGGCCGATGCCGGCGCTCTTGCATGCAACTCCCCCGAAACCGAACCGGCCTCCCGCCAAGCCATATCGGTACTGGTCTTCTAACTTCTTCGAGCCGTAGTCCTGGGCCGTGTCCTTGCGCGATCTTCGACGCTGCCAAACGGGCCGAGGTGTTTATTGAATGCGGGAAGCGCTTGATGGGCCGAAAGGCCCAGAGCGCAGGGCAAGGCGGAATATATCAGACGCCCTTGCCCCGAGCAAGCCACGCCCGCGTATCCGCCAGGGCGGCCTGCACGGCATCCGGATTGGTCGATTGCGGGGTTTTTCGCACCCGCACCGAGGCCGCAGCGGTCACATGCTGCTTCACGTCGTCTCCAAACAGCTCGTGCGCCTGGCGCCATTCATCCAATGAGAGCGATTCGAAATCGCGCCGCTGCGCGAGCAGCTGACGCACCATGGCGCCGACAACTTCGTGTGACTGCCGGAACGGCATGCCGCGCGACACGAGATAGTCGGCCACGTCGGTGGCCAGCAACAGCCCGGCCGCGGCGCGGCCGGTGCGCTCCGGGTGCAGCGTCAGGTTGCGAAGCACGGATGCGGTGGCGTCGAGCGAGACCGCCAGCGTGTCCTCCGCATCGAACAGCGGCTCCTTATCCTCTTGCAGGTCCTTGTTGTAGCCGGTCGGCAGGCCCTTCATGGTGACGAGAAATCCCGTCAACTGGCCGATCGCGCGCCCCGACTTGCCACGTACCAGTTCCAGCGGGTCGGGATTTTTCTTCTGCGGCATCATGCTGCTGCCCGTGGCCGACGAATCAGCCAGCTCGAAGAATCCGAATTCTTCGCCGGTCATGAGAATGAAGTCTTCGGCGATGCGCGACAGGTGGACCATCGACAGCGACACGGCGTGCAGGAAGGTGGCCGCAAAATCCCGGTCGGACGAGGCGTCCATGCTGTTGAGCACGACGCGGCTGAAACCAAGCTTGTTCGCCAGGAACGTGGTGTCGATCGCATAGCCGGTGCCGGCGATGGCACCCGAGCCGAGCGTCAGCGCGTTGGCTTCTTCGCGTGCAGCCTCGAGGCGATCGTGATCGCGGCGCAGCGGCGCAGCGTGGCTCAACAGGAAGTGCGACACCAGGACCGGCATCGCGCGGCGCATGTGCGTGTACGACGGCATCAGCGCATCGCCGGCCCGCTCCGCCTGATCGGCGAGCGCGGCAACGGTGGCGCGCAGCTTCTCCTGCAACAGCGGGATGCGGCGGCGCAAGTAGAGCCGCAGGTCCACCGACACCTGCTCGTTTCGTGAACGACCGGTGTGCAGCCGCCGGCCCGCGTCACCGATCCGGTCGACCAGCTGGCGCTCGACGAACGAGTGCACATCTTCGTCGTCGCCGTTGACCCACGACGGATCCGTGCGGCCGCGCTCGAGAATGGCCTTCAGGCCGTCCTGGATCGCCGCGGCATCCGCCGCACCAACGACGCCTGCCTTCGCGAGCGCTTCGGCCCAGGCCAGGCTGCCCGTCACGTCGTCCTCGAACAGGCGGCGATCAAACGGGAACGACACACCAAAATCAAACGCGGCGGGATCCGGCGCCGAATCAAAACGTCCTGACCACAACGGCTTAGACATGCGTTTTTCTACCTACGACCTGCGCGGCGCCCTTGAACAGACGGACGCGAATTGTTCCAGTCATCTGTTGCGACGTGGCATCAACATAGGCATCGACGCCGGCGCGCAGCGGGTCGAACCACTCACCACGGTCAATCGCTTCCACGTACGCCGCTGACACGGCGACGTCGAATCGCTGCTGCGACTCGGACGAGACGTATCGCCACAGCTCGGCATGGGCCAGATGCAGCACGACCGCCGCAGGCGCTTCGTACAGGGCGCGCGTGCGCGTGCCATCCGCGCGCACCTTGATGCGGTCGAGACGGCCGACGCCATGCTCGCCCGCAATCGTCGACAGGCTGTCGATCAGTTCTGGAAACGTCATCGTCACGCCGCTGTGCCCGGACGGCGCGCCGCGCTCGAACAGGATGTCGACATAGGCCGGCTGGTTGGGCGTGTCCTCGAGGCGCTTGGTCAGCCTGAACGAGGCGTCCGGCGGCGGCGACGAGCCATCATCGCCACGACGGCCGATCGTGCGTCCCCACATGTTCGCGTCGACGCGTTCGACGGTGTCGTCGCCGGGGGGCGCGAATGTGGGCTCGTCCGCAAAGCCGATCACCTGGAACTCCGGGCCGATGGCCTTCAGCGCGCGATTGATGCGCGCGGCGTCACGGCCCGCGCACCCGTGCGCGATGAGCTTCGCCTTCTCGATGCGCGCGACCTGCGCGAGCTGCCTGGCGATGATCGGCCGGGTAATCGCCGTCGACATCGGATAGCGGCCATCGGACAATGCGCCGGCCTTCAACGCCGGCAACACGGCGTCGCGGACAAATTCATCGCGGGCGTCGATGACGTGCGCGCGAAGCGCGCCGGCCGACAGCGCATGGTCGCGAATTTCGTTGAGATCCGACGGCTGGCCGAGATCAAGCGTGACCGTGACGACATCGGCGCGGTGTTGATCACGCAACCACTGGATGCCTGCGGTCGATCGAGCGCCGCCCGAGTAGGCGAGTACGACAATCTTGTTCAACTGGCGAGATCCCTCAACTGTTTGGTGACCGCCTGCGCCGCATTCGGGTCGCGGGCGATGATCAGGATGGTGTCGTCACCGGCCAGCGTGCCGGCGACTTCAGGCAGTCGCGACCGATCAATGGTGAGCGCGAGCAGTTGCGCCTGCCCCGCGCCGGTCTTCAAGACGACCAGTTGCTGCACCTGTTCGATGTTGATCAGGTATTCAGCAAGGGCGCGACTCAGCGTGTCGAGCGCGTTGGCGGGTGACGTCGTATTGTCCGCGGCAGGCTGATAGGCCCCGTCAGACGACCGCTTGAGCAAGCCCAGTTCCTTGATGTCACGCGACAACGTGGCCTGCGTCACGTCAAAGCCGCGAGCGGCCAGCCGCTGCCGGAGCTGCTCCTGGCTGCGCACGGCCTCCTGGCCTACGACATCGAGAATGGCTGACTGCCTCTGGGCTTTCATACTTATACGCTCGAGTGAATCAGTATACATAAAAACGCTGGATTTGTATGAAAAATGCTGTTGACATCCGGAAAAATATGCATGTATAAGTATTCTTTCTGGCGAATATTCATCCGGCGCCGGGTTTGAACATAGGGGTCCACGACAAGGAAATGGCGACTCAGGCCGAACAGGAAACGACGATCAAGAGGCAGGCGAGCGACGCACGCGTGCGCGTGGCGATTGCCGGCGCCAGCGGTTTCGCGGGACAGGAGCTCATCCGCCTGCTGTCACGCCACCCCAACGTCGCGATCACCGCCGCAACTGGCTCGCAGGCAAGCAGTGCGCCTCGCAAGCTGCCGTCGCTGGCGAAGATCTGGGACGGCACGGTCGTGCCGTTGAACGCTGACGCGCTGGATGCCGACGCTGTGTTCCTTGCACTTCCTGAAGCGGCGTCCGCGGAGCTTGCTCCGAGCCTGCTCGCCCGGGGGCTGCGGATCATCGACCTGTCTGGTGCGTTCCGCCTGAGGGACGACGCGAAGCGGGCAAAGTTTTATCCAGCCACGGCCTCGTTGCCAGCTGGCGTTGCATATGGGCTGACGGAGTTCGAACTCGAGGCGATCAAAACGGCACGCCTGCTGTCGAATCCCGGGTGCTACCCCACCGCGTCATTGCTGGGACTGCTGCCCTTGCAGCGCGCCGGATTGCTGAAGGCCGGCGCCGACGTTGTGATCGATGCCAAATCGGGTATCTCGGGCGCGGGCAAGGCGGCGACCGATCGCACGCACTTTTCCGAGAACCACGGGAGCGTGGCGGCGTACAACCCGTTTGGCCATCGCCATACGCCGGAGCTGGAACAGGCGCTTGGCCAGTCGGTGACGTTCGTGCCGCACCTCGTGCCGCTCGATCGCGGCATTCTGTCGAGCATGTATGGGCACCTCGTGCCGGGCACCACGGCAACTGCCGTGGCGGCCGCGTTCGAACGCGCCTACGCCGACGCACCGTTCGTGCGGCTGAGCGCCGAGGCGCTGCCCGAGATCAAGCACGTCGCGCACACCAACTTCTGTGACATCGGCTGGAAGGTCGATGAAGCAACTGGCCGCGTCTTCGTGGTGAGCGTCATTGACAACCTCGTGAAGGGGGCCGCCGGACAGGCGATCCAGAACTTCAATGTGATGTTCGGCTTCGATCAGTCGGCGGGGTTACTGTGAAGCGCGTTGCGGTCCTGAAACTCGGCGGTGAATTGCTCGAGGGCAACCAGCGCCTCGCGGCTATCGGCAAGGCGATCAAGAGCGCGGCTCGAAAGATGCGCCTGGTTGTCGTCCACGGCGGGGGCCGTGAGATCGACGCAGCGCTGGCCCAGGTTGGTATCCCGAAGCGGCAGGTCGATGGTCTCCGCGTGACTGATCCCGACACCCTCAATATCGTGGTGTCGGTGCTCGCTGGATCGATCAACACGAAGTTCGTGGCGGCAATCAATGCGGCCGGCGGCAAGGCGGTTGGCCTGACCGGCGCTGACGCGGGCGTGGCGCCCGTTGAGAAGGCGGCGCCGCACAAGGCGACGAACGGCGAAACCGTGGATCTCGGGATGGTCGGCTCGCCGCTGAAGGCACCATCGCCGGCGCTGATTGCCGCGCTGTGCAAGGCGGGTTACGTTCCGGTGATCGCCTGCGTCAGCGCGTCAAAGAACGGCAAGCTGTTCAACGTCAACGCTGACACGCTGGCGGGTAGCCTGGCGGCACGCCTCAAGGCAAAGCGATTGGTGATTGCCGGCGCCACACCGGGCGTGTTCGACAAACAGAACCAGACGATTCCTCGTCTCAACAAAGAGAAGATCGACAAGCTGGTGAAGTCGGGCACGGCCAACGCCGGCATGGTCGCCAAGCTGGCCGCGTGCCAGGCGGCACTCAAGGGCGGCGCCAAGAGCGTGGTGATCGTGGATGGCCGCGCCCCCGGACGGCTGGTGAAAGCGCTGTCCGGCGACAAGACCTCCGCGACGACGAAGATAACTGACTAGTTCTTTCTGGCTACTGGCTACTGGCTACTGATTACTGACTATGAGCAACGTCACTGCCCTCGAATCGCAACATGTGCTGCAGACCTACAAGCGGCAACCCGTGGTGTTTGTCCGCGGTGAGGGCACGCGTCTGTTCGACGAGAACGGCAAGCGCTATCTCGACTTCATCTCGGGCATCGGCGTTTGCGTGCTCGGTCACGGACATCCCGGCCTGGCCGCGGTCCTGGCTGATCAGGCACAGACGCTGATCCACACGTCGAACCTGTACTACCACCCGCTACAGGGCCAGTTGGCGGCAAAGCTGGCGGCGATGTCGGGCCTCCAGCACACGTTCTTCTGCAACAGCGGCACCGAAGCCGTCGAAGCGTGCCTGAAGTTCGCCCGCCGCTACTGGTACTCGAAGGGTGTGAAGAACCGGACGCAGTACGTCGCGCTCGAGCACGGCTTCTCCGGACGCACCATGGGCGCGCTGTCGGTCACGGCGAACAAGGCGTATCGCGATCCGTTCGGCCCGCTGATCCCGGGCGTGACATTTGTGGCGCCGGGCGACATCAAAGCATTGGAAGCGGCCGTCACCGATCAGACCGCGGCAATCATTGCCGAACCGATCCAGGGTGAGGGCGGCGTCCGTCCGCTGTCGACGGAGTTTGCGGCGGCCATCGCGCGCGTGACGAAGGCCACCGGCACGTTGCTGATCGCCGACGAGATTCAGTGCGGCCTCGGCCGCACCGGCCGGCCGTTCCATTTCCAGTCGTTCGGCTGGACACCGGATCTTGTGACCGTCGGCAAGGCGATCGGCTCCGGCATCCCGATTGGCGCGGCACTCGTTAGCGAACACGTCGCGAAGGAGATCTTCGCGGGCGACCACGGCACGACCTATGGCGGCAACGTGCTGTCGACACGGGCGGCGTTGTACGTGCTCGAGGAACTGGATCGCCTCGCGCCGAGCATCAAGGAGATGGGCGCGCTGTTCGAGCAGAAGCTCCGCGCGCTGCAGCAGAAATACCCGGTCGTCACCGACGTCAAAGGCGCGGGCCTCATGCAGGGTCTGCACCTGAGCGTCGACGCACTGCCGGTCGTGGAGGCGTCCCTCAAGGCGGGCCTTCTGGTCAACCGCACTGCCGAGAAGGTGGTGCGTATGCTCCCGCCGCTCGTGGTGAGCGCAGCGGATATCGAGCAAGCCGTGAGCATCCTCGACGGTGCGTTGGCAGCACTTTCAGTGGAAGAGGTTAAGGCGTAGAGATGGCGATGCGAGTTGTTGTCGACAACGGTCCTGGACGGAAGCGCAAGCCGTCGTCCAGCCGTTCCTTGAAGGCCACGAAACCGCAGATCGTGCTTCGCGCGGCTGTGGCGGCCGACGCGCCGGCGCTGCTGGCGTTGATTGCCGCGCACCTCGAGGAAGGCCGGCTGCTGCCGCGCACGCTCGATGAACTCGTCGTCCATGCGCCCCGCTTCGTCGTGGCGATTGAGCCCACGTCCGCCGGCGAGCGGATCGTCGGTTGCACCGAACTGGCACCGTTGTCACAGACGGTGGCGGAGATCCGTTCGCTGGTAGTGAGCGGCGACGCCCGTCGTCTTGGACTCGGTGCCAAGATGGTTGAGGCGCTGAGCGCCACCGCCCGCATCAAGGGCTATACGCGCCTGACGGCGTTTGCCCACAACCCGGAATTCTTCGTGCACCGGGGCTTCTCGATCGTGCCGCACACCTGGGTGCCCGACAAGATCGCGCATGACTGCAGGACGTGCGCGCTGTTCCGCAATTGCGGCCAGTACGCAGTAGTAATGGAACTCGAACGCGCGTCGAACGTTCGCCAGAACGTCGGTGCGACGGTTCGAACGAACGGGTGAACGTCCAATGAGTCTGCGTGTCATTGAAGGCGGTGTTACCGCTCCGTCCGGCTTTCGCGCTGCCGGCCTGCACTGCGGCATCAAGGCCAGCGGCAAACCCGATCTCTCGCTGATCGTCAGCGACACGCCGGCGACCGCCGCCGGCCTGTTCACGCTGAACCTGGCCAAGGCGGCTCCGGTGTACCTCAGCCAGGATCACCTCGCGTCAAGCGGCGGCCGCGCGACCGCGATCATCACCAATAGCGGGTGCGCCAATGCGTGCACCGGTCCGCAGGGTGTTGCGGATGCCAGCGAAATGGCACGGCTGACGGCATCGGCCCTCGGCTGCCGGGAAGATCTGGTGCTGGTGGCGTCAACCGGCGTCATCGGCGTCAACCTCAAGATGGACAAGATCCGGGCCGGCGTTCCGCAGGCCGTGTCGGCCCTCGCGGCCGACGGCGGCGCAGCCGCCGCGCGCGCCATCATGACGACCGACCCGTTTCCAAAGGAATACGCCGTCGAAGTCACGACCGAGTTCGGTAACTTCCGCGTCGGCGGCATGGCCAAGCGCACGCGCATGAAAGCGCCCCGCATGGCGACCATGCTGGGATACCTGACGACCGACGCCGACGTCGACCAGGTGATGCTCGGACGCGCCCTCACCGAAGCATGCACCTACACCTTCAACGCCATCACGGTCGACGGCGAGCCATCAACCAACGACTGCGTGTTCGCTCTCGCCAGCGGCACCAGTGGCGTCACGATCAACGAGAACCTCTACGCCGCGCTGGTGGAAGGCCTGCGTGCCGTCGCGCATGAACTCGCTCTTGGCATTGTTCGCGGCGGCGAAGGCGCCACCAAGCTGATCGCCATCACCGTGACTGGCGCCGCCACCGACGCCGACGCGTGGATGGCGGCACGGGCGATTGCCAACTCTCCCCTGGTCAAAACGGCGGTTCACGGTGGTGATCCGAACTGGGGCCGCCTGGTGGCGGCTGCCGGCCGGTCGGGTGCGGCGTTTGTGCTCGACGGTGCGCGCGTGCAGATTGGATCGCTGGTGCTGTTCGAGAACGGCCGTCCGTTCGACGAGCTGGCGCCGACGGCCGCCGTGTACCTGATGGGCAAGGACATCGCGATTGAAGTGAATCTCGGAACCGGCGGCTCCCACCGCGCGACCGTGTGGACCTGCGATCTCACGGCCGAGTACGTGAAGATCAACGCTGAGTACCGAACGTAAATGCAGAATTTTCTTTCGATCCTTGACCTCAATCCGGACTTGATCACAACACTGCTCAAGTCCGCCGCGGACTTGAAGCGTGATCGCGATCGCGGGATGAAGGCGCCCACCGCCACCGTACTGAATGGCAAGCACGTCGGCATGTTGTTCGAGAAGCCGTCGCTGCGCACGCGCGTGACGTTCACGATCGGCGTCCGAGAACTGGGCGGCGATGTCGTCGACATTCCCGCCGATGTCATGCACGCCGATCGCGAGCCGATCCAGGACGTGGCCCGCAATCTCGAGCGCTGGGTCGACGCCGTCGTCATCCGGACCTTTGGCCAGGAACGCCTGACGCAGATCGCCGAGATCACGCCGAACCTGCACATTGTCAACGCCCTCAGCAACGAGGAGCATCCCTGCCAGGCGTTGGCCGACATGCAGACACTGTTCGAGCGCTGGGGATCGGTCGAAGGCAAGCGCATCGCCTACGTCGGCGACGGCAACAACGTCTGCACCTCGCTGGTGCACGCTGCGATGATGCTCGGCATGCACATCCATGTCGCGACGCCGAAGGGCTTCGAACTGCCTGACGAAGTGGTGGATCAGGCCGCAGAGGTGTCGCAGAAGGGTGCGGGGCTGACGGAATTCACTGATCCGAAGGCTGCCGTGCGCGACGTCGACGCGGTCTACACCGACGTGTGGACGTCGATGGGCCAGGAAGTCGAGTACACCGAGCGCAAGAAAACGTTCAAGAAGTACCAGGTGAACGAAAGCCTGATGGCGCTTGCCAAGCCGGGCGCGCTCTTCATGCACTGTCTCCCCGCCCATCGCGGCGAGGAGGTCAGCGACGAAGTGATCGAATCAAGCGTGTCGGTGGTGTTCGACCAGGCGGAGAACCGCCTGCATGCCCAGAAGGCCCTCCTGGTCGAGATGTTGAAGTAGAACGGCGGGTCCGACGACCCGCCCTACGACGACTTTCTGGCGCGAATCAGCACCTGGATCTCGTCGTTGCGGTTGTTCTCGAAATAGAGCCGCTGGCGGCCATCGGCATCCTGCGTGATCACGGCAGGTGTCGAACTGGCCGTGACGGTCCACCCGGCGGGCAGGACGACCGTATTGCGCGGACGCCCGAACGCTCGATCCCACACCAACTCCTCGCCATCGAGCATGTAGCGCGCCGGATCGGTGTAGGTCTCCGTAATTCGCAGGCGTACCGACTGCCCCTGCTTCACTGCGGGAAAGCTGATGACCACGACTTGCGTGGTGTCCGACACCGGCTCACCAGGATCCAGGTTGCGCTTCTTCAACTCCGCTCCGGTCAGCGTTTCGACCTTCAGCACCTCGCCGGTATCGAGCAGCACCGCCGACGGATTGGATACCGTGCTGCCGGCGCGCACCACGTTGAAGTAGTGGCCGACGCCCGGACGTGACTCGGTGTAGTCGTGGTACAGGTTGAACGAGTGCGTGGCGGGATCGTTGGGAAAGTAGACGATCTCCCGGTCCTGATGGGCGCGATCGGACAGCCGTGACGCCTGGGACGCCAGCGACACCGTTGATTGCGCACCGCGTACGGTGGGTAATTTCGGCGCGACCGGCGCCAGGCCAGGCCGGGCGCGAATCACCAGCGGCGCAGCCGCGGCGCTGGTGTTCAAGAAGGTGATCATCACGCGGCCATCCGCCGTGGCCATCACCTGCGACGGCACGTTGCAGCTGATCAAGCGATAGCCCGCCGGCAACACCACGGCGTTGCGGCGAATGCCGAGCGAGCGATCGAACACGATCGTCTCGCCATCGCGGAAGTAGCTCTTCGGATCCTTGTAGGTCTTGTCGATCAGGACGCGGCCTTCGCCACCCTTCGGAACCGGCCGGGCCAGGTGGACCTTCAGCCACTCGGTTTCAAGGTCGGCGGTCGGATGCCCCTCGGCGCGCGCCTGTGCTCCGCTCACCACCTCCCACTTCAGCGCCTGGCCGGTCATCATGTCCGAGACATGCTCGTCGGTTGCGATGCTGCCCTTCCGGATGGCGTTGAAGAAGAACTTCGCGCCCGGAGTGGTCGCGGTCACTTCATACAGAATCCGGAACTGCGCGGTGTCTGGACCGAGCAACTCGTAGCGGGTGTAGTCGTCTTCCTGGGTTTGGCGCTGAGGCGTTTGCGCCCCAGCGACGAAGGGCACGGAAAGGATGAGGGCGACGAGCGCCACGCGAACACGCATGGCGCATCATAGCGGTCTTTACTGCGCGCTGGCGAGAACCCACTGCACGATGCGGCCGTCGGGCATGATCGCCTGTGTCGTCATGGTGTAGTCGAGGCCTTCAAGGCGCTTCATCACGCCCTGCTCGATGCCACCGAACGACATCAGGTGCGGAACGATCAGGACCTTCCGGCCTTGCGCGATCTGCGCCGACACTTTGTCGCGCAGCTGCTTTGTTGCCGCCTCCCGCATCGCCGGACCTGCGTCATCTCGCACCGTCATGTATTCGACCGACGCGAACGGCGCGGAGGCTTTCACCTGCTGAGCCAGCACCGCCATGTCCTCCAGCCATCTGCGATTGTCGTCATCCGGGACGGGGCCGTGGGCGACGAGGATCACGGCCTCTCGCTCCGGCGCGGCGCTGATCGACCTGGCCCGATCAGCGATGATGCCGCCGATGATCGGATGATGGTTAAACGCCGCGGTCATCCGTATCGGCAGTGTCGCGGTCACCGGCGACGCGGGGTCCGGCGCCGGCGCGTGAGCGGTATGGGCGCCGTGATCGGCTGGAGATCCGCCATGCGAACCGTGGTTCATCCTGGCAAAGACCGCGAGATCGTTCGGCGCATCCTTGCGCAGGCCCAACAGGAACTCCGTCGACGTGATTACGGAGCTGTGCGACGACACGAACAACGGCACCGCGACGATCTCGGGTGACACCGCGAGCGGCCAGCTTGTCGATCGCCGCCTGGATGTTGGCACGGGTCGCCATGCCAAAGGCGACTTCGGTCGGATGCGTGTCGTTGACGCGCCGGGCGACCTCGAGCACACGCTCGTTCCACTCACTCTTGCCGCCGTGCGCGAGCAACAGAACACCTGGCCTCGCCGGCGCCTGCGCGGCGGCTGTGGACGCCCACAGCGCCCCAACAGTGGTTACAACGACAATCCACTTCACGAACACACACGAACGAACAATCACGATCGAAACCCTTCTGACGCTGTAGTGCTGTACTGCGGTGACTGAAACTGACGCTGTCTTCTTACGCTGCCCGCTGTTCGTCGAAACGCGCTGCGGCCGTGCGCCGCCGCGCGATCCACGCCGCCAACCGGCGAAGCGCGAGCGCGATGCCGGTGTAAGTGAGGATGGCCCCGCCGGCGGTCGCCAGACCGGCGATCGTCTGCCCGGGCAACCCGTAAATTTCACCGGTGTGCGCAAAGCGCAGCCACGACCGCAGTCGTCGGCCCGCGCTCAGGTCTTGGAAGGGTTCCTCCCGGCTGACCGTTGATCGCGCGCGATCGAGCGTCAGCGTCGTGCGCCTGTCCGGCTGCCCGCTGTAGCCTTCGTCGACCGTCATGACGACCGGCGCGCGCTCGGAGGTGGCAAGACGGGTCGTCATCGTGCGCCAACCCGGAATCTGTGACTGCGCGGTCGACCACGCGGCGTCGAGGCCGGTTGCGACAACTGTCGTCGAGGCACGTTCACCGCCTCCCTGCGATCCGCGCGACGATCCGCCGGCCGCCGGGGCGGGAGGCGTCTCGCCCACGATGCGGTACACGAGGTTACTGGCCCACGGGTATGAGATCGGCACCGCACCAGCGATAACGATCGCGAGCGGAACGGCCGACCAGATGCCGATGACGTTGTGCCAGTTGAAGTCGCGCGCCTTCGCGGACAGGCCGCTGCGAAACCACAACACGTGCTTGAACTGGAGCCACGTCCAGAGGCGCGGCACCCAGAGATACATGCCGCTGAGCACGATGAACAGAAACGCCAGGTTCGACGCTCCGGTGATGGCCGTCCCCGTCGCGCGGGCGTCGCCTTCCAATGCCAGGTAGCGATGCCACGCCGTCATCGTCCTGAAGAACGAGCGCAAGTGCTCCGGCGGCTCGCCGATGATCACCCCGGTGAAGGGATCGACAAGCAGTGACTTGTTACCCTCGAACAGGACGCTGGCCGGAGCCGTCCGCTCAGCGCGCAACGTGAGGCCAATAGGTGCCGTCCCCGCCTGAGCGGCTTCCACCCGCGCCAGCAGCGTCTCTGGTGAAAGCGGTTGCGCGTCAGACGGAGACGACGCCGTCCAGGCGCGCCGGTCGGCCCATTCGAGCATTTGCTTCTCGTAAGTCAGGGCCACGCCGGTCACGCACATGACGAGGACGACGACCCCGGCGGCCACGCCGCACGCCAGGTGCATCCAGAACAGGACTGTTCGCAGGGTCTTCATCGCAATCTTGAGATTACGTCTCAACTTTAAAACCAGCTTATTGCCGACTAAAATGGTCGGTCAAGTACAAAATGAGAATCGATCTCAATTCCGATTTAGGTGAGTCGTTTGGGCCGTGGCCGATGGGCCAGGATTCAGCCCTGATGGACAGCATTTCCTCGGCAAATATCGCCTGCGGCTTCCACGCCGGGGATCCGGGGACGATGCGGGCCACCCTCGCGCTCGCGCGTGACAAGGGCGTGGCCGTCGGCGCGCACCCTGGATTTCCCGACCTCGTGGGCTTTGGGCGTCGCGAGATGAAGGCGTCGCCGGCCGAGGTCGAGGACTTCGTGCTCTATCAAGTCTGCGCATTGGCCGGCATGGCCGCGGCGCAGGGGATGCGGTTGCAGCACGTCAAGCCGCACGGAGCCCTGTACAACATGGCGTGCAAGGACCGCGCGCTGGCCGACGCCATTGCGAAGGCCGTCGCGTCGCTCGATCGCGCATTGATTCTGTTCGGGCTACCGAACTCCGAGTTGCTCCGTGCCGGTCAGGCTGCCGGCCTCAGCGTGGCTGCCGAGGTGTTTGCCGATCGCGCCTACGATCCGGATGGATCACTGACCTCGCGCAGCAAGCCCGGCAGTGTGATCCACGACACCCGGCAGGTAGTCGAGCGGGCAATCGTCATGGTGCGTGACAAGAGAGTCGTTGCGATCGACGGCTCGACGATCGCGCTGCAGGCCGACACGATCTGCCTGCATGGCGATACGCCTGGTGCCGCAGAGCACGCCAGGGCCGTAAGAAGGGGACTCGAGTCGGCAGGTATTCAGATCCGGTCGCTTGCCTGATCTGCCGATGCGCGGTCGCCGCTATTCGTAGCGCATCGCGTCAACGGGCTGCAGGGCCGCCGCCTTCATCGCGGGATACAGGCCGAACACCAGCCCGACGAGAAACGACACGACGAAGCCGAGGAAGACCGCGGTGATGGACACGTGCGTGGACCAGCCGGCGTACGCGGCAATTGCCACCGAGACGAGCGCGCCGGTCGCGATGCCCGCGACACCGCCACCCACCGTCATCAACAACGTCTCGATCAGGAACTGCATCGTCACATCGCGCTTCCTGGCGCCGGCGGTGCGCCGCACACCGATCTCGCGCGTCCGCTCGACGACCGACGTCAGCATGATGTTCATGATGCCGATGCCGCCAACCAGCAGCGCCAGCGCCGCGACGCTTCCGACCACGACACTGAACGTGCGCTGCGTGCGAAAGCGTTGTGCCAGCAGCTCACGTGGCACGACGATGTGAAATTCGTCGGCATCGTGCGTCTGCAGCAGCATGCGCCTCAGCACCTCGCCAAGGGCGATCGACTGCTCTGCAGCGCCAAGCTGCACCCAGACCTCTTCGACCGGCTGATTCGGCACCACCGTGAGCGTCTTCCCCGTTACCGAAGACAGCGGAGCAAACACCGCGCGATTGACATTGTGCCACGCCATGGAGGCACCGGCCTCCACCCCACCGCGCTCAGTCCGCGTGGCAGGGGCCCCGGCCTGCGGATCGCCACCCTGCGCGCGCAGCACGCCGACGACGCGAAACGGATCCTGTCCGATGCGGATGGTTTCGCCAACCGGATCGCGGTAACCGAAGACCTGCTGCGCGATCAGCGCACCCATGACGCACACCTTCGCGGAGGTGTCTGCATCGCTCTCCGACAGCAGGCGGCCGCGCTCCGCGGTCAGCCTGAGAATGCGCTGGAAGTCGGGCGTCGAGGCGAGCACCTGGCCGGGATTGACGGCGTCGCCGCGGCCAAGGCGCAAGTATCGCGACACAACGGGCGCAGATCGAGTGGCCGTGGGCACGAGTTCCAGCGCCCGCTGTGCGTCGGCGGCGATCAGGCTGCGCCGCAGGGTCCCGCGCGCATTCAGACCGCCGGCGCTTTGCGCCACGATGTTATCGAGCCCGAGCGCGTCCACCTGCGCCAACGCATCACGTGCGGCGCCTTCGCTCACCGACATCATGGCAATGACGGCGGCGACGCCAAGCACGACGCCAAGCACGCTGAGCGCCGTGCGAAGCCGATAGCGGCCCAGCGCCTCGACAGCAATGCGCAGGAATTCGCCGAGTTCAGCGAGGCTGGGGAGCATTGCCTGGCGCGGGCGCGGCGGCCGATGGCGCGGTGGCCGGCGGAGGCGCGAGGGAAACGCGTTCGCCCTCACGCAGCCCGGCGACGATTTCAACCATGCGATCGTTCGACTGGCCGAGATCAACGCGCCGAGGCTCAGTGGAGGTCGCGCCGACCACGTAGACGACGCGCGTGCCCTGGTTGTTGAAGACCGCCGTGACGGGCACCATCAGGACGTCGCCACGGGAACCGACGATCACATCGGTGCGAACACTCATCTCGGGGCGAAGCTCGGCAGATGTCGGATCGAGGGTTATCACCAGATCGAACCGCTTGTCGTCGAACGGCCGCGTCGCCGACGTCGTGGCCAGTGTGCCGACGCGGGTGACCTTGCCGGTCAGTTTCAAGTCCGGAAAGGCTTCGACGCGGACCTCGGCGATCTGGCCGGCCGCCACGCGGTGGACCTCGCTTTCGCTGACGGAGGCCTCCACTTGCATCCGGCTGACTTCTGGAATCGTCACCACGCCCTGGGTCGCGAACACGCGATCGCCGATCCGGAGCTTGCGGCGCGGGTTCACCTGCAGGTTCTCTTCGTAAACCACCAGGCCGGCGCCACGCGCGCGCACCGTGCAGCCCTCGATCAAACGCTCGAGCAGGTCGAGGCGAATCTGCAACTCCCCGAGCCTGGTGCGCTGCAGCCCAAGTTGCGCCGCCTTCTGCGACAAGGCCAGCGCCGCACGCTTTTGTTCCCGCGGATGCGTCATCTGGATCACGATGTCGCTGCGCCGGCGCGCGAGCATCGTTGCGTCCTCAGCCTCTTCGAGTTGTTCCTCGGTGCGCGCCAGCTCGTCGCGGGTGATGAAGCCCTTTTCGAGGAGGGGCTTGAGGTGCTCGTATTCGTCGCGGAGGCGCTCCGCTTTCTTTTCCGCACGCTGCAACGCCGAGCGGGCCTCTTCAACGGTGAGCGCGCCTTCTCCTTCGGCAACGGCTTTCACCTCGGCGCCGGCTTCGTCGTATTCACCCTCGGCAACCTGCAGGTCCAGTTGCGCTTGCCGGTGATCCTGCCGGACGCGCGCCAGTTCGATTTCAAGATCGGTGGTGTCGAGCCTGAGAATCACGTCGCCGGCATTGACGCGCGAGCCCTCTGGGGCCAGATCGCGAATTTCAACGTCGCGGCCCGGAATCGGGGATCGATAGGTAATCGACTGCAGCGGCTTGAGGGTGCCGCTCGATGTCAGCCTGGCGGTCAACTCGCCACGAGTCGCCGTGGCCACCAAGGCATCAGCCGCCCCGGCCCGAGCCCAGTACCCAAACACGGCGAGGGCGCAGACTGCGCCAGCCCCCGCGATGGCCATGCGAGGCGACGTGAGAAACCGCATCAGGAGGCCTGGACCGCTCACGGGCTTAAGGTTTCGTCAGGGTAACAGGAAATTGCCCCGAAGACGCTTCATCAACCGGACCACCACCGCCACCGCCACCGGTCGACACGCTGCGGCCTTCATACTTCAACGTACCGGTGACCGTGTTGCCACTCAACACACCTTCGAACGTTACGGTGTTGGTGGCATTGATGATTTCGCCACCACTCTGCGTGCGCGTGTCGGTTCGCGTATCGACACCGCGGATGGCCGACGGCGGACCACTCACCTGGACCGTGCCAACAAAGCTGCCCTGGCTCGTAGGTCCGGTGCAGGTTTGCGTCGCCACAATGTCAGTCGCATTGATCTCGATGATGCCCGAGACGGCGCTGGCGCTACTGCTGCCGTCCAACTTCAATCGAACCGTGCCGGCCACTTGCCTCGTAATCGTGCAGGTGTTGGCAGGGGCGTTCCGGCTGGTGATGACCCTGGTTAAGATGCCCGACAGACTGCCAGTGAACGTATCGCCGGCAGCGGTGCCCTCATCGTCCTTGCCGAGCGCCTGGGTGGCAGCCAGCGCGCCGCCGGCCACTGCGGCACCTGCGACCGCAATCGCCGTCGTCGACACACCGCCGGCCGCCCCACCGGCCGCGCCTGCGCCGCCCGCGCCCCCACCAGCTCCACCGCCCGCCCCGCCGGCGGAACCGGCCGACGTGCTGCTCCCCGACGCCGCTCCTGCGGCCGCGGCTTGCGCTGCGGTCATGACGTTGGTCTGCGCGATGGTGGCGGTGGCGACCTGCCCCTGAAAGGCCGCCGACACCTGAATCTGGAACGCACCGGCGGCCGATGGTGTCAGCCCGGTCACGGCCGCCTGCCCTGCGGCATTGGTGGCAACCGTCAACGTGGAGGCGCCGCCAAACGTCGACGCGCCCCCCTGAATCGAGAACGTCACGACCGCACCGGGAACGGGCAGATTGTTGCGGTCGCGCACTTCCACGATCGGCCGCACTGCAGTCTTCTGCTGGATGATGTTCACGGCGTCTTCGCCCTCAATCACGACGACGCGAAGCGCATCCTGCTGGTGCGCCGCAGCGGCATGGTTGGCAAACAAGGCGACAAGCATCAACTGACGGAGGATGATCATGACTTGGTGAATGTAATCGTAAAAGTGCCGACCGCCTGCTGCTGAACGGTGCCACCACCGCCGCCACCGCCCGCCGACTGGCTTTTCTGCTCGTAACGGAACGTGCCGGTCGCGGTGTTGCCGCTGATGGAACCCTCGAACGTGTAGACATGCTCGCCGGTGATCGTGCCGCCGTCGATTCCGGTACCTGTCGGCGTTGCGAACACGTTCCGGCCGCTAAAGCGCGACGGCGTGCCGGTGAGATCGACCTGTCCGATGAACGACGGCGGTGTGGGCACCGTCGAGTTTGTTGGACACGAGGTGCTGGTCACCGTGTCGGTGCCCTCGTAGGCGAACTTGCCGCGGACAGACGAGTCGCTGAAATCCTCGAACTTGAGCTCCGCGCTGGCCGACGCGCTGCGCACGTATGAGCAGGTCGAGGTCGGTCCCCCGTTACCGGGATTGGCAACGATGCTGCCGCTGATCGTGCCAATGAAGATCGAGTCGCCACTGCCTCCGGACGAATCAACAAGCTGCGAAGCCGCTACCGCACCGCCGGCGACGGCCGCACCCGCCACCACCAACGTTGTCGTCGACAACCCGCCGGCCCCGCCGGCAGCCGCGCCACCCGCGCCGCCGCCCGCACCACCGGCTGAGCCCGCAGAGCTGCCCCCGCCCGACGCGCCAGCGGCCGCGGCAGCTTGCGCTGCGGTCATGACGTTGGTCTGCGCGATCGTTGCCGTCGCGACCTGCCCCTGGAAGGCCGCCGACACTTGAATCTGGAACGCGCCGGCGGCTGACGGCGTGAGACCCGTGACGGCGGCCTGCCCCGCCGCATTGGTTGCGACCGTGAGCGTCGACGCGCCGCCGAATGTCGACGCGCCACCCTGAATCGAGAACGTGACGACGGCCCCGGGCACGGGCAGGTTGTTGCGGTCGCGCACTTCGACGAGCGGGCGCACCGCCGTCTTCTGCTGAATGATGTTGACGGCGTCCTCGCCTTCAATCACCACGACACGCAGCGCCGGCTGGGCCTGCACGCCCGCCAGCAACAACGCCATGAGCACCGCGGTCTGTATCACCATGTGCCGCACTTTAACTGAGGGAGGACCGCATCAACCTGCCCGACGTAGTTTCTCGCATTCTGGGCTTCGCCGAGGTCGGGATTGATGCTCAGCATCTTCACATAGCTTGCCCGGGCGTCCTTCAGGTATCCACACGATGATCCGGCCCCCAAAGCCGTCGCCTGCCTGGCGTTGAACAAGTCCCGGTTGACGTTACCGAGCAGGAAATACCCGATCGGGTCATTCGGGGTGTGCTTCAACGCGCGCGTGCAGTAGTCTCGCGCCTTCAATGGATTGCCGACCTTCTGTTCGGTCAGGCACAGGCCAAGGAATCCGGCGCTGCGCAGGCTGTCGTAGGCGCCCTGACGATCGGCATGGCTTCGGTGCCCGATGCCAAGGCCAATGAAATGGAAGGCGAGACGCGAGCCAAGGCCGGTCGCAAAGTTGGTGAGGTCGAGGAACGTGCGATACCCGTCTCGTGCCTCGGCGAACGCGCGGAGCTGGACCGACCGGTCGGTGCTGGCGGCGGCCAGCTGGCGGAGGGAGTCGGCCCGCCACAAGTGCGCCTGGGCGTTGGTGGGCGTCAGTGTCAGCGCCCGATCCGCGCTCTCGATTGCGCGGCTCCATGCCGCTTTGTCCCAATACGCGTGGGCCATCATCGAGTGCAGCACGTCGTTGTCGGCATCGAGCCGTAACGCGTCGGTCAGCTCACGAATGGCTTCGTCCGCATCGCCGCGTTCGATCAGCGCCGCCGCGCACTCCACCCGTGCGTCGACATACGAAGGATCAATCGCGATCGCGCGGCGAAACGCGGCAACCGACTCGTCGTACTTCAACAGCAATTGATTCGCCTGGCCGAGATGATAGGCGGCACGCGCATACTGCGGATCGACCGTCAGCGCCCTCTCGAACAGCGACGCCGCCTTGGTGATGTCGGTCTCGCTCTGCCTGCGCTCCGCTGGCACGAGGTTCATCAGGCTCAGCGATGATCGGCGCGTATAGAGCAACTTTTCGCCGGCTTCATCCAACCTCCTGGCTTCGGGAGCGACTTGCCGCAAGCGGCGGATGCGCACGTTGACGTTCACTTCCTGGCCCGGCGCGACCATCACGTCCTGGCGTTCCGGCTGGAAGCCGTTGCGAACCGCAAGAAACTCGTGCAGCCCCGTGGCCAGGCTCGGCAGCGTCAGGGGATGGCCCTTCGAGAGTCGGCCGATCAGCTTCCCGGCGACATACAAATCCACATCGTCGGTGTCTGACACGACGATTGCCGACCCCAGCATTGACGGGGCTGTTGAACCATCCGACACGCAGCCGGTGCCAAGGCCCAGCAGCATCTCCGGTTCGTAGTCTCCGCGCGCCGAAGGCGTCTGCGACAATTGACGGGCGCGCGCGTAGCGGCGGACATTGCTGCCCACGTATTCGATCAACTCGTCGGCGGTGATGCGGCCGTCACACGGGTCGCTGTCGGCGTAGCCGTTGAACGCGCGCACCAGGTAGTGGGTAAAGAGGCCGGCACCTGAGTACAGTTCGCCGTCCTCGAAGCTCTGCTCTCGTTCGGACGACGCCGTCAAGGTCAGGAAGCTGCCCGGCAGCGCCTCAAACTGTTGCTCGAGCGCGTCGTTGGTGGTTTCCGCGTTGATCTTGCCGGAGTGGCAGGCGTCGGTCAGCAGCACCTTCCAACGGGCGCCAATCCGGTTGGCCATCACGTCGCCAAGCGATGACATCGAGTAGCCGGTCGCCGCGAGCCGATCAGGTTGCACGTCGTACGGCGCGAGGTAGCCGCGTCCGCCCTGCACAACACCATGGCCCGCGAAGTACACCACCACGCGATCCTGCGCTCCGGCAACGGCCGGGAGCCACTCCTCCAGTTCGCGGCGGATATTGGCCAGCGTCGCGTCCGCTCCCCTCAAGACGTGCACATCTTCGGGACGGAAGGCGCCGCCCTGCTGATTGACCAGCACGCGGTAGAAGCGTCGGCGTCGCGCTCGGGAAAGCGCAGTTGCGCCGTCTCGTCGAGGTTTTCGTACTGCGACACGCCGATGATGAGCGCATAGCCGCGCGGCGCGCCGGTAGCGACGACAACTGGCTTGTGACGAGGAGCGAGGATCAGATCCCGCGGCGCCTGTCCGGCCGGAGATTGGGCACACACCTCGGCTGTTGGGAACAGGCTCGTAGCGACGCAGAGCGCGTGGACGAGGCGCATGGTCCGCTCACTTGTGGATCAGCGTGAAACTGGCGGTCACGGCCTTGCCGACCTCCGCTTTGTTGACCACGTAGGTGGCGCGCTGCCCCTTGACCGCCGCGCGGTCTTTCGCAAATACCAGGTCACGGGACTGCACGCTGCCACGTAACTCGGCGATCAGCGCACCGTTGCCGCGCTCCATGGTGCGCACCGGGGAATCGAAGCCCGGCAGCGTCTTGAGTGGTTCGCGACTGAGGAACACGAACACCTGCTCGGTACCAGCGTTCGTATCGAGTTGGAACCAATCGTCGCGGGGCACTTCGTATTCCTCGAAGCGCCGGACGGCGTTTTTGCCGCCATTGATTTCCGGATTCGGAAACAGCACGTCCCAGTTGCCGCTGGCGCCTTGCTGCGCGACGTAGAGGTAGCCGTCGACGTTCGACTCGAACGCAAATCGCAGCCGGTCACCGGTCTTGAACTCCCCGGCCGGATCGACGTCCGTCGGCACATCGTTCACGCCGGCCTGGATCAAGCGAAAGCGGACGCCGGGCGCGATGGTAGTGGCGTCGGCAGAGGTGAAGAGTTCCCTGGCACCCATTGCGCGCGTCGGCGCGGCAGCGGGCGCCATCGGTGCGCTCGCGGCCGAGGGGGCCGGTGGCGCGGGAGGATTTACGACGGCCGTGGTGGTGGCCGCATTCAAGGCCGCGGGCACTTCTGGAGAGGCGGCAGGCGTGGAGACCGACGGCGCCGGACTCGATGCTTCAGTGCCTGTGGCCGGCGCCTCCATCTGACGGTTCGGCGCAAAGGCGAGCAGCGCGATCACCGCTGAGGCCGCAATGCCGCCGCCAATCCACATCCAGCGCGGCAGCGGCGCGGCGTCCGCCGAGGGTCGCTGCATCGCCGATGGCGCGTGCGACGCCGACGACGGCACGACGATAGTGGACTGGCCCTGGGTCTCGATGACCGAAATCCTCGCGCGCGAGGCATCGAGAAACGCCGCGAGGGCCTGGCGCATTGCCGCGGCGGACTCGTAGCGATCTTCAGGCGCTTTCGCCATGGCGCGCGCCACGATCGCTTCGATGTCCGGCAGCATCCGGCTCACCGCGGTGTCCATTGGCGCCGCCGGCTGCTGGATGACCTTGAGGATCACAGACGAGATGCTGTCGTTGTCGGGTTCGAACGGGCGCCGGCCCGACAACATCTCATACGCCATCACGCCCGTGGAGTAGATGTCGGTGCGGCCATCGACAGCGTCGCCCTTCAGTTGCTCGGGCGACGAGTAGTGCGGCGTGCCAAGCACGTTGCCGGACGCCGTCAACGTGTCGGCGGCCATCACCCGCGCCAGGCCGAAGTCCATCAGCTTGATCGTGCCGTCGCTGGCGACGTGAATGTTGCTCGGCTTGATGTCGCGATGCACGACGTCGGAGCTGTGGGCGTGCTGCAGCGCGTCGAGCACTTTCTCGAGGATGTGAATCTTGTCCTCGAACGTCAGGGCATGCGTTTCGAGCACCTCGGACAGGTTCTTCCCCTGCAGGTACTCCATCGCGATGTACACCACGCCGTTGATCTGGCCGGCTTCGAACACGGTCACGATGTTCGGGTGAGACAGCCGGGCGCCCGCTTGCGCTTCGCGCATCATGCGATCGAGATACTCGGGCCGATCGATGTCAGGCCGGACGGTCTTGACCGCGACAGTGCGCTGCAGCGTGGGATCAAAGGCCTTGTAGACCTCGCCCATGCCGCCACGGCCAAGCACTTCCAGGATCTGGAACCTACCGATGGATTCTGGCAACGGGGAGTTGGGGCGCGCCATGTTTCACCTCATTAGATTCTAGCTGCCACCAACACACTTCAAGCGCGATGCCGGGGCAAAGCGCGAAAATCAGGCCTGAATGTCTGACCGGGCCTGTAATGCTGGTCACGAATTTGTAATCGAAAGGGCCGTTCAAGAA
>JAYQOO010000053.1:0-3276 GCA_038144855.1 Acidimicrobiia bacterium
GACTGTTCCTGATGCTGTTGGCCACCGCGGCCAGCGCTCAGATGTCCTCAGGCTTCGACAGCAACAAGGCGTGGGAGCACCTGCGCCAGCAGGTCGCTATCGGTCCCCGCCCATCTGGCACGCCCGCCAACGTCAAGAATCGCGATTACATCAAGGCGCAGATGGCCGCGCTCGGCATCAAGGTCGTCGAGCAGCCCTTTGAAGGCGCGACGCCGCTCGGCCCGGTCAAGATGGTCAATTTGATTGCGACCATTCCCGGCAAGAGCGCCGATCGCATCGTGCTAGCCAGCCACTTTGACACCAAGCTGTTTCGCGATATCCGCTTCGTCGGCGCCAGCGACGGCGCGTCGAGCACTGCGGCGTTGATCGAACTCGGCCGCGTGCTGAAGGCGCGGAAGGAACTCCCGTTCACCTATGAGTTGCTGTTCCTCGACGGCGAGGAAGCGGTCATCGAGTGGCAGGGAACCGACAACACCTACGGCAGCCGCCATTACGTCCAGGCCGCCCAGAAGTCAGGGTCGATCAAATCGCTTCGCGCGCTGATCCTGCTCGACATGATCGGCGATCGCCAGCTGACGATTCGGCGCGAGCTGAACTCGACGCGCTGGCTGACCGACATCGTGTGGGCCACCGCCGCCAAGCTCGGACACAAACAGTTCATGAACGAAGAAACGACCGTCGAAGACGATCACATCCCGTTCGTGAAGGCCGGCGTGCCGTCACTCGACATCATCGACCTCGACTACCCGCAGTGGCACACGGCACAGGACACGCTGGACGCCGTTGGCGCCCGCAGCCTGCAGATTGTGGGTGATGTGGTGGTGGCGTCGCTGCCGCAGATCGAACAGCGGCTGCTGAAGAACTGAACAACAATCCGGCTAAAGCCGGA
Organism: Acidimicrobiia bacterium; assembly: GCA_038144855.1. Classification (GTDB taxonomy): domain Bacteria; phylum Acidobacteriota; class Vicinamibacteria; order Vicinamibacterales; family UBA2999; genus 12-FULL-67-14b. Next base: position 890 of record JAYQOO010000053.1, read on the forward strand.
TGCCGCCGGTGTTATCTTCCAGCGGCGTCCGCTCTCCTGCGGCGTCCGCCTTTAGGCGGACTGTTCCCCTACCGATACACCTCGGCCAGAATTTCCGCTTCAGTAAGCACCGTCGTCGATGACTTCGCCTTTGCGAAGACCCGATCGACGGTGGCGTCACTGCACGGGATGCCGTGACGCTCCAGCCAGAAGACGACGTTCGACTTCCCTGACATCGGGCCGACTTCGATCTCCTGCTCGCGGCCGACGATGCTGGCAGGGACGGCGGAATAGATCGCGTCCATCAGGTCGCGGTCGCCCTTCTTCCAGGCCTTGATCACCGCCGCCGCGTGCACGCCGGTCGCCGTGCGAAACGCGTCCTTGCCGACCACGGGATAATTGTCGGGAATCGGGACGTCGCACGCCTTCGATACCTTGGTGACGTAGTCCATCAACGGCGTCAGGTCGCGATCGATGAAGCCCATGACGACGAGGTTCACAAGCAGCGCGTCCATCGGCGTGTTGCCGACGCGCTCGCCGATGCCCAGCGCCGCCGCATGCACGCGCGTCGCGCCGGCCTCGACGGCCGCAATGCTGTTGATAATGGCAAGGTCGCGATCACGGTGGCCATGCCAGTCCAGCTCGACGTCGGAGCCGTTGTCCTTGATCACCTGCATCGCAAACCGCACCACCGCCGCCGCGCCCCAGGGCGTCGCGTGCCCGACCGTGTCGGCGAGGCAGATGCGGTGCGCGCCGGCATGGATTGCGCACTGATACAACTTTCGCAACGTCTCGGGATCCGACCGCGTCGTGTCTTCGGTGACGTACATCACCTTGAGACCTTCCTTGACGGCGAACTTGATGGCGGCGTCCGTGGTCTGCAACAGCCAGTCAAGGCTCCAGTCTTCCGTGTACTGGCGAATGGGCGACGAGCCAATGAACGTGCTGACTTCGAGCGGCAGGCCGGTGCGCTGGCTGATCTCGACAATCGGCGTGATGTCGGCCAGCGTCGTTCTTGCCGCGCAGTTGGCCGCCACCTTCAGGCGCGCGCTGACAATCTCACGCGCGAGCCGTTCGACGTCGGCCACGACGTGCGGGCCCGCACCCGGCAGGCCAATGTCGGCGGTGTCGATCCCGAGCTTGTCGATCAGGTGCAGGATCTCGATCTTCTGGCCGATGGTCGGCGTGCGGACCGACGGCGATTGCAGCCCGTCGCGCAGCGTCTCGTCGTCCAGCATCACCCGCTTGGGTTTGGCCGGCGCGCCTATCTTGTTCCAGTCGTAAATCAGTGATTCCAGCATCACCGTGACATTTTCGCGGCGGTCAGCGTCAAGCCGCTGCCGGCCAGGGCAATCGCGAGGAACCATGCGCCGCCGTCGAGCGCGGCCTGGCGAACCATTGGGCGAAAGCCTGTATTGATGGAGACGATGGCCTGTTGCTGCTGATGGCGCGCGATCTGCGACCGCACGAAGTCATGCCCCGCCATGCGCACTTGCCAGTCGAAGCGAACGTTGAACACCACGAAGGCCAGCAGGAACCACAGCCCTGCGGCCAGCTTGACGCGCGACATCACCAGGTCACCAGACCGCTAGCCCTTCGGCCCGGTGTACTTCACGACCAGCGCGGTGACGTCGTCGTACTGTTCGGCGCCCTTGGCGAATTCCTTGACGGCGTTGACGATCTGCTCGAGCAGCACATCGGCGCTGCCGCGGTGATACTTCTCCATCACCTCGACCAGGCGCGGTTCGCCGAACTCTTCACCGGCAACGTTTTGAGCTTCGGTGACGCCGTCGCTGTAGAACACCATCACGTCGCCGGTCTTCAGCTGGACGGTGTCCGCTGAGTACGGCGCAAACTCGAACAGCCCCACGGGCATGCCGCCGGATTCGATGCGCCGCAGGCCGTCGGGCCCGAAGATCAGCGGCGGGTTGTGGCCGGCGTTACAGAACGCCAGTCTGCCGTCGGCCGACAGCTGGCCGTACAACATCGTCGCGTAGCGGGCGTCGATCGCGCGACGCGTCAGCACCTTGTTGATGTGATCGACGGTCTGCTCCGGGCTGTCGCCCACCGACACGAACGCGGAGAAAATGCCGAGGATCTTCGACGTCAGGAGGGCCGCCGCGGGGCCCTTGCCTGCGACGTCGCCGCACAGGAAGCCGAACTGCCCGCCCGGCATGTCCTGCATGTCGAAGAAGTCGCCGCCGATAGCGCGCGCCTGCACCGACATGCCGGCCGATTCGAAGAATGGGCCGGAGTGGCTGCCTTCGGGCAACAACGCCTTCTGTATTTCCGCCGCGACCTTCAACTCGTGCTCGATGCGCGCCTTCTCGAGCGTCTCGCGGTAAAGGCGGGCGTTTTCGATCGCCACGCCGGCTTCGGTGGCCAGCGTGTCGAGCGCGGTGCGCGTG
>JAYQOO010000053.1:3286-25489 GCA_038144855.1 Acidimicrobiia bacterium
GTGCGCGTGTGCGGCGCCAGCAGGCTGCCCTTCTCGCGGCTGTCGAGATACAGCACACCGATGTTCTTGGTCTCGCTCTTCATGTCCGCGCGATCGAGATAGCGAACCATGCGCAGCGGAATGCAGGCGACGTGGCGAATGCCGAGCTGCACCGTGCCGAGATGCACGTTGGCGAGGTCACCGTCGAGCAGGTCGGCGACGATCTTCAACTCGCCGGTCACGAACACCTCTTCAGGGATCTTGCGGCTGGTCTTGAAGCCCGTCCCTGGCAACGTGACGCGGCCCTTGGCGCGGGCCAGCTTCATGTCGAGGTCCTTGCCCTCGACCTTGCCGTCGGTCGGCGCCAGCATGATGAAGCCGCGCTCGGCACCCGCCACGTCAATGGCGGCGTCGAGCACCATGGCCAGCACTTCGTCGAGCACGCGGCCCGATCCAAGCGCGCGGAGGCCCTCGAGCAGGGACGCGAGCTGGCGAAGGTCGTTGACGGCGCTGGCGTGCGACCGGTCGGTGTGCGCCGGGCTGTCGCCGGTCAGAAACACGACATCAGCACCGCTGGCGCGTCCGAACTGGACCTTGTCGCCGTGAGCGAGGGTGTGTTCCGTGACGGCCTCGCCGTTCACGAACGTGCCGTAGCGCGAGCCCTTGTCGCGCAGGATCCACGCGTCGTTCTGCTTGACGATCTCGGCGTGCTCGCGCGACACGTCGCTGCCAACCAGGCGAAGGTCGCTCTCAGTCCGCCGGCCGATCTGTAGCAAGTCTTTGTTGAGCGGGACGATGCGCTGGCCGAGGCCGTCGTTCACTTCCAGCCGGGCATTCATAGGAGGCAGCCCATCATAACAGGCTTCCGCAGGCCACCTGGCGGGCGACCTCGGCGAGCGCCAGGCCAAGCAGAATCAGGCCGGCAATCGTGCGCCGGCCGAACCCCTTGCGGGCGGCGGGTGGCTTGATCCTGGCTTCCTGGGTGGCGGTGCCGCACTTGTAGCAGATCAGGGCATTGGCGGCGATCGTCGCGCCGCACGAACGGCATTGCATCGTTACGCTATTCTACGTGAAGGCTCGATGATTCCGATTCGTGACGTCATCCCCTCGAGGACCACGCCAGGCGTCACCATCACGCTGATCGCGCTGAATGTGGTCGTGTTCCTGTTCCAGTTGTTGCTGAGCGAGCGGGCGATGGACGCGTTCATCTTCGCGTTAGGCGTCGTGCCCGCGCAGTTGTCGATCCTCAGCATCTTCACGTCGATGTTCGTGCATGGCGGGCTGGCGCACCTGGCCGGCAACATGCTGTTTCTGTGGATCTTTGGCGACAACGTCGAGGACCGCCTCGGGCACGGGCGATTCATCGTCTTCTACCTGCTGTGCGGCGTCGCGGCGGCATTGGCGCAAGTCGCCCTGAACCCCGAATCCCTGTTGCCAATGGTCGGCGCCAGCGGCGCGATTGCGGGCGTGATGGGCGCGTATCTCGTGCTCTACCCCCGCTCGCGCGTCCTGATGCTCTTCCCGTTTCCGGTGTTCCTGTTTGAACTGCCCGCGATCGTGTTCCTCGGCGTGTGGTTCTTCGCGCAGTTCCTCAACGGCGTCAATCAACTACCGATTTTCGAGCAGGACGCGATCTCTGGCGGCGTGGCCTTCTGGGCGCACGTGATGGGATTCATCGCCGGCGTGTTCCTAGTCGTGCTCATGCGCCGGCCGGAGCGTACCCGCGTCGAATGGTGGGACACGGTGGGGAATTGAACACCAGCGATCGCGTGGTCGCCGATCAAGACTTTTTCCGGATTTCAGCCGATACCTGCGCCAGTTCAAGCATCATCTTCTCGAACTGCGCGTTCCACTCCGCATCAGGCATCACGCCCTTCATTTGCTTGTGTTCTTCGGCGGCCTGCTCGAGCGCCGTGCGGCGCTTCACGAGGGCGGCGAGCTCAGGATTGCCGGTGATCGCGGCTGCTTCTGAATCGAGGAACGCGATCCGCGCCACGCCGCCGTCGGGCCCCTCAGCGCTGGCTTCCCTGCCCTTACCGTCGCCGTTGTCGTCCAGCAGCGCGCGTTCGGTCGTCAACTGGCCACGCTGTTCATAGTGCTGCTTCACGGCGGCGCTGGTTGCCTGGAAGATCTCGTAGATCGAGGTGCGGCCATTCTTGTCGAGATCCGTCGACGCTTCCTTGAACGCCTTCACGAAATACTCCGGGAATACCGTGGCGTACTTCTGCGCGGCGGAGTCGGTGGCCGTGATCACCACGCGGTTCTTCGCCGTCAACGATTCCAGGAATGGAAAGCTCGCCTCGGTGGTATTCACGATCGTCAACCGGCCTGGCACGCCGGCCAGCAGGTCCGTCCAGTCCTTCGCCGTCAGGTCTGGTCCAACCAGGTTGAACTTGGCGACGTCGCCGTCATACGTGCCGTGCCCCAGCATCACGATGAACACGAAATCGTCTTTGGTGACGGTCTTCCTGACCTCCGCGAACATCCGCCGAACGTTTTCCGCGGTGCCCTTCTCACCGCTCGTCGCGGTCTCATCAACCAGCACCTTGATGAACTCGGGCTTGAACTGAAAGCGATTGAGCAGCGTCGTCCGCAGCTCGTTGCGCCACGTGGCCATCTGCTCGGCGTACTTCTCGCCACCTGACGCGCCGGACACCAGGATCGCCCATCGGTTCTGGGCAAAGCTGTTCGCGGGCGCCATCGCCACCACGACCAGCACGACGAGCATCACTATCGGTCTACGCATCACGCTAATCCTACCCGACGCCTGGCCACCCATTCTGCTGCGAGCAGTCCCACAATGGCGAGCAGGCTCCACCCGTTATGCCACAGATCGCGCATTTCCGGCGTGCCGGCCTCGGCGCGTGACTCGCGCAGCAGGGACGGCAGTTCCGCCATGTCAGCGATCGCCAGGTAGCGGCCGTTGCTCTCCGCCGCCAGTCGCCGCAGCACGGCGTCGTTCAGGCGCGGCTGGCTCATTTCGAGATCGACGCCGCCGACCAGCACCGGCCGGGACGCGGTGCCGACGCGCACGCCGTCGCGCGTGGCGATGGCGTTAATCCGGTAGACGCCGGGTTGATCGAATCGTGTGGCGATGCCGTAACGGCCGTCGGCGGGATTGGCCAGCGCCGCAGTGAGCTGGCGTTTTGTGCCGTCCGGAGCGGTGAGATTAATCGCCACTTCCGCGTTGGGGACCGGGCGATAGTCCTCATCGCGCACCACCACGCTGATGCGATCGGTGATGCCGGCCACGTCCGGGCTCAGCGGCGCGATCGTCACAGGCGCCTGCGCCCCGGCGGTGATCCACCGCGCCAACTGGCGCCAGATCGTCTCGTAGCTCGTGTCATCGGCGGGCTTCATCATGCGCCATCGCCACGACGCCTCGCCGGCAAAGATCAGCGATCGGCCCTGACCGTATCGCTGCGTCGCGATGATCGGCTGTGGCGTGCCGCCGGCACTCATGGCGACCGCCAGTACTTGCGCGCCGGGTCGCATCCCACCGACGTGCGCCACGGAGGCCAGCGCCGGCAACGACGCCCATTTCTGGCGGTTCTCTTCCTGCGACACCGCCAGCCGGGTGGCCGGGTGCGCCGCGCCGTCCAGCGTCAGCGCCGGTATTTTGGCCTCACCATTGGCGTTGACGACCGGCACGCTCGCCGGCGCAAGCGTGATGGTCGCGCGCCGATCGGTCAGGTCGATCGGCAGCGCCCGCTCGATCGCGGTCCCCATCAGGCCCTGGCGCTCGAAGGATCGCGCGCCGAGCACCAGCAGACCGCCACCTCTGGTCGCAACGAACTCGTTGGTCAGCTCGAGCTGTTCGCGCGTGAAGAAATCCGCTTCGATGTTTCCAAAGATCACGCCGTCATAGGCGAAGAGCTCGGATCGCTTGAACGGGTAGCCGGTCGACAGCGGCGCCATGCGCGACGGTTCCGCCTGCACGTAGAACGTATCCCGGCCATCGTCGTTCTGGCCTTTGCGGACGACCGCGTCGACGACGAGCCCGGGGTCATCGGACAGCGCTCGCTTGAGAAACGTGTGCTCGTAGCCCGGCGCCCCTTCGACGACCAGCAGACGGCGACGCCCGGTTTGTGGAGGCACGAGCACGCTGCGGACGTTGTTCTCGGACGCGACTTCATCGCCGGCATCCGGGATCTGAGCGGAGTAGACCGTTGGAACGCCGGGATCCGGCGACACCGTGAAGACGGTGTGCACCGGCGCGCCGTCGGCCGTCGGCGTCAGCCGACGCACTTCGAGCGGACGGCCGTTCGCGCTGATGCGGACCTCCACTGGCTCGCGGCCAAAGCCGATACTGGTCGCCGACACGCTCAGGTCGATCGACGCGCCCGGCAGCAGCGGCTCACCCGCGGTGAGATTCACGATCTCCCTGTCGCGAGGAGCGGTGGCGCGGCCGACGCCAATCGTCATCAACGGCGCGCCGATGCGGCTTCCGTCGCGTGCTTCAGAGGGTGCCGTATCATCACCGTCGGACAAGACCACAACGCCGGCAAGCCGGTCGTGCCTGTAGCGCTCGGCAAGATCCGCGATGGCGCCGCTCAGGTCGCTACGTTTGGCCGTCGCCGACAACTGGTCCACGTCGGTCGCTGAGGCGAGGGCATCGCCAAACGTCAACAGCTCGAGGCGGTATTCGCCCCCGAGCCGGGCCTGGAGCGTGCGGACCGCTTGTTGCGCTTGCTCGAGCCGGCTCGGTCCGTCGCCATCGTTCAGCCGCATGCTGCGAGAGACGTCGACCAGGATCGGCAACAGGCTGTTGTTCGCGGCCGCCGGCGGAACCATCACGACCGGCCGCAGCAGAATTGCGATCAGCAACAACAACGTGAGGGCGCGCAGACCGCTCATCGCGACACGCTGACCCGGCGTGAGCCGGACCGGCACCCGCGTATACGCCAGCCACCCGAGGGCCAGCGCCACGCTGAAGGCCAGCACGTATCCCCACCACGGAAGGGCGACGGCAAACTGCATGGCTCAGTGCTTCGACTTCTGCGGCCGTGGCGCCGCCAGTGACTGGTAGTAGCGATCGACCAGCGCGCGGTAGGTCTCGCCGACCGCATCGTGCCGTCCGGCATTGAGCCGCTCGCGATTCTCACGCGCTCGCAACTGCTCCGACAGTTGCAAATCGGTCCGGTCGAGCGCGACCAGCAGGTTCTTCTTCAGCGCTTCCCAGTTGGAAAAATCCTGTTTGAACGATTCAGTGCCTGGAGCCGAAACGCTGCGCTGCCACTGCTCGGGTGTCGTGCCGCCCTTCTGCATGCCGGGATTTTCTCGGGCTATCTGCTCGGCAAGCTTCTGCGCTTCCTGCATCTGCTGCTGGACGTCGCGCTGCAGCCGCTCGACGCCTTCACGGCCTGCGGCAGTCCCACCACCCTGCTGGCCTGCGGGACTGCCAGCCTGCTGGCCCGCCCTGTTGACCTGTTGGCCTCCGTTGGCCTGCAGTTCCTCCATCGACCGCTGGAGTCGTGAGACGCGGTCTCTAAGCTCTTGCGCGCGGGACAACTGATCAGACAAACGCGCTGCCTCTCCGTCGCGCTCCCCGGACGCCGCTCCAAGCTGGTCCGCAACCTTGTCCATTGCGCGCGCGATCTCATCCGTCGCGGCACCTAGCTTCTGCTGAGCGGACTCCGAAGACTGGCCTCGCATGGCCTGCGCGGATTCGCGCATGCGGCCCGCGACGTTCTGCTTCTCGAGTTCGCGGACGGCTTCGCTCATCGCCTGTCGCTCGTCACGCTCGCCGGCACCCGACGCCAACTGCTTGACCGATTCCGACAGCCGTTGCGTCCGATCGGCCAGGCGTTCCTGTTCTCCGGCGAGCCGGCGTCGCGCATCGTCGCCCGCGCGCCCATCCGCCGTCCGCGCGGCCTCGTTGCCGAGCCGCCGCTCGGCCTCGGCAATCTGTCTCGCCTCCAGCTGCAGGTCACCGGTGGCCCGTCGCCGCTCTTCGGGACGCGCCCCTTGCATTTGCTGCTCGAGCCCCCGGAGCGACTGGCCGGCCTTCGATCCGCGCGCGCTCGCCTGCTGCGGATCCCGATTCCGCAAGTCGCCGGCGGCGCGCCGCATCTCTTCGGCCACCTCCCGCAGCTGCTGGCCGCTGGAACCGCTCGCGCCTTGCTGGCCGGACTGCCCGCCAGCCCGCTGGCCCTGGTTCCTCGCGAGTTCCTCCGCCTGTCGACGCAGCTCCTCCTGCTCGCGCGTCAGGCGTTCGAGTTGCCGCTTCGCCTCCTCCGGCGCGAGCTGCTCCCGGTTGGCTGCGAGATCGCGCTGCTGTTTCGAAAGGGCTTCCTGGCGGCGTGCCAGTTCGCGGATCTCGGCTAACGGGTCCTTCTCTTCCGCCTGCTGCGTGTTGTCGGCCGTCGTGCTCTGTTGCTCGTAATTGGTCTGTTGGCGCTTGCGCAATTCCTGGTCAAACAACGTCGACAGGTCAGGCTGATTGCGATTGCCGTTGCCGCCGCCCCCGCGTGCCTGCTGCATCGCCACCTGCCGGCGGCGAATTTCCGATGCTGCCTTCAACAACTCGGCCAGCGCCTGCTCCTCATGAGGCAGAGCGGGCGCGACTCGCAAGCGATCCAGTTCGGCCGCCGCGCGTCCCATGAACTCGATCGCCTTTGGCAGCGGCTCGTCATCGGGGCGGCTCAGTCCGCGCACCTGCGGCCCCTGCCTCCGGCGCTGCGCGGCGAGCGCGCCGGCCATCTGCTGGGCCACTTCCTCGGTCTTTGCCTTGAGGTTGGTTTGGGCGACGGCCACCGCTTTGATGTCCGGGGCAGACTGCGAGCCCGTCGCACCACGGCGCGCGCGCGCATCCAGCTTCCAGGTCGCGGCCATGATGTCTTTCTGTTGCGCGATCAGGTCCTCGAGCCCGGTCTGCTCTCCAGGCTGGCCACCGCCGCCTTGTCCCTCTGCCGCTTCGAATTCCTCCTCGTATGGCTTCACTTCGAGGAAGAAGATGTCACTCCGCGATTCGGTCGACCGGCGGCCGCGTCCGACGTCGGTGGCACGCGCGTAATAGGTGACCATGTCGCCAGGCGTGACCTTGAGGTCTTCGAGGAACACCGTGTGGAGCCCGGTTGCCACCGAGCCGCTGCCAGGGCCGGTGAGCGGGACCACTCTTTCAGCGCCGGCCGCGGACTTCACGACCAGTTCGAGCGACCGAATCCCGTAGTCGTCATCGGCGCGCGCTTCAATGGCCACTTCTTCAAGCGGCGACACCTGCTTGTCGCCAGCCGGCCGCACAATGCGCACGTCAGGCGGACGGTCGTTGAGCATGCGGATGAAATACTCGCTGCCCCCTTCATTCGACAGGCCATCGGCATCACGCACGCCGACCCGATACGACCCGTCCTTCGCAACCACCAGGTCCGCAGTAAACACCTGGTTGTGTCCCTGCAGCGTCAGCGTGGTACCGTCGGCCATCGTAAGGCGGCCGTCCACGACGGTCTTGTCGGTGGTGATCGTGAGCTGCACTTTGGTGCCTGACGGCGCGAAGATGTCGCCGCCGTCCGGCTCGGTATGCGATTCGAGTCCAAGGCCCGGCGCGTAGTCGTATTTCACATCAATGCGCGACACCTTCACGGGTCGAATCACGCTGACGGTGAAATCTGCCGATCGCGCAGACCCGGCGGTCACGACATACGGAAACGACGTGGTGATGTTGTTCAGCGTGATGGTGAACTCGTTCGCCGATGCCCCCGCCTGCATTCGGGCCGAGCGCGCCGCCGCGCCCTGCCCGACCACAATCGACGGCACGACCGCGCCATCGACGCCGGGGATGCGGGCCGTCACCGTCACCGGCTGTCCTTCGCGCACCTTCACCGAGCCAGGCGTCACGTCGATGGCGTAGAACGACGGGAACAGATAGGAGCCGGCCACGTCCATGGCCTTGGAGGCCGATGGAACGAACAACCAGGACGCCATGGCGAACACCAGCGACCCGATCGCGCCGCCAACCGCCGCCCGCACCATGCTGTCGTGCGTGACCACGCGCGAAGGATCGGTGGTGCGCGCAGCGCGAATGGCATCGCCGACCAGCAGATCGACCACCGGTGACGGCGCGGATCCGCCATCGATCTTGTTGACGGCCGTGACGATGATCTCGTCGAGCCCCCCGGCCTGTTCTTCGATGAATCGCGCGATCTGCCGATCTGATGGCGGCGTGCGGAGTGGGAGCAGCGCGAACGTGATGGCGACGCCGGCCACCAGGCCCACCGTCGACACGACGATGACGAGCGGCACGCCGTCCTGCGCGATGAGCCAGACTGCCAGCAGGCCGACCACCAGCATGGCCGCCGCCGTGACCGCGCCGAGCATCCACGCGCGCCAGAAGGCGCGACGCGACCAGCGCGCCCGTACGCTGGCGAGGATGGCGCGAAGTTCCGCAGCCCTATCGGCCATGAACGATTTTACCCCTTGAGCACCACTCGAACACCCGCACCCTGCATACCCTACGTCGCGCGCCGCCCGACAAGCGCTTCTCCCGCAAGTGCGATGAGCATCATCACAACGCCGACTTGCCACCAGTTCTGCTGCTTTTCCAGCTCGCGCGCTTCGATCGCGTGTCCCTGCTCAGCGGTGCGGCTGGTGCGTTCGATGGCATTCGTAAACTCGGCAACCGACGTCGCAGCCGGGTTCGACTCACCGGCGCTGGTCCTATCGGCCGCGCCACCCGGGTCGAGGGAACCACTCGCCAGGTAACGGGCCGTTTCGACGGCGAACGGCACAAACGACGGACTCAGCGGGAACCGGCTCCACTGGTTGTCTAGGTCGGAGGTGAAGATCAGCAGACGTCCCTTCCCGACGGCCTGCTCCGTCAGCGCCGCGTCACCGCCCGTGAATCGCGCCAGTACCACGCGGCCGTCCTGATCTGTTAGACGCCGGTGCTGCTCCACTTGGACGTCTCCAAGCGCGCCGGACGGGCTGAGGAACGGACGAAAGATGGGATGGCGGGCATCGCTTGCGATCAAGGTCGCCCCGGGCATCCGCACGGGATCGGCGTCAAACGCGACGCGGGTGCCAACCACTTCACCAAGCGTGCCCAGATCCACATCCGGACCAGCCGCCAGCAGCACTTGCCCACCCTCGTTGAGGTACGTGCGAATCAGGTCGCGGCCACCACGTTCGAGACTGCGTGTGCCGAGCACGAACATCGCGGCCATTTGGGAGACCTCGGCCCTGGTCCAGTTGCCGGCCTCGCGACCGTCGCGTACATCAATGTCGAACTCACGGCCTGATGCGGCGACCGCCAGCGCCCGTTCCAAGTACAACCCGCCGATTGCGCCGGTCGGATCGGTGACCACGATGCCAACACGCGCCGATGGCGCGGGATCGAGCGCCACCGCTCGCCCATTGTCCGCCTGGTAGCCAGCCGGATCATCGACGCGCACATCAGCGGTGCCTGATGCCGGCAGCGGTGCCGCCAGTTCCACATCCGCGGCGCCAAGCGGCGCGATGGTGACGTCGACGCGTGCCAGCTCCTTGCCGGCAATCAGCAGCCGCACCGGCGTCTTGACCTCGAGGGTGCCGTAGTTCTGCACGGACGCGGCGATCCGGCGATCGCGCCTCTCGGCTGACATCACCGCAAGGTTGCCCGCTGGAGGAGCGATCGCCAGCACCTCAACGTCCACGCCATCCGGGAGTCCGCCATCGTCATTGGCATCCCATCCGGACTGCTGCAGGTCCGTGACCATCACCACGCGACCAGCGCGGGTGCCGATGACCTCGCTCGCCCGCGCCAGCGCGGTGCGGAATCGGGTGCCACCAGAGCCCGGAGACAATGCCTCAACGCTGGAGGTCACGGCCGGCCGGTCGGTCGTTGGCGCAACCAGTACTGTTGCCGCATCCGAGAAGCTGATAAGCGCGATGGCATGCGACGCCGGCGCCGCGCTGACGGCCCGCGTGACCGCGTCGCGCACGCGGTCGAATTGCCCAGGCGCCGTCAGGCTCAGCGAGGTATCGACGGCAATGACGGTCACAGGAAGCGACACCGGCGCCGCCGCCCCGGAGAAATATGGACGCGCGAACGACAATGCCAGCAGCACGAGTGCGGCCACGCGCAACGCAAGCAGAATCAGCTCACGCAGCTGCCGGCGACGATGTTGCTGGACCGGTGCCCGCTTGAGCAGGCTAACCGCCGGGAAGTCGATCACCACTTCGGTCTTGCGATGAAACAGGTGCAGGAGGATCGGCACCGCGGCGGCGATCGCGCCAACGAGAAACAGCGGTGAGAGGAACGACGGCATTTGTGAGACGTCCTCTACAGCACCTTGCGCCGCGTCATCAGGTACGACATCAGCCCGAGTTCGAGCGGCTGCGATGTCTCCAGCAGGCAGTAATCAATGCCGGCGAGCCTCAATTCGCGGCGATAGTGCTCGATGCGGTGCTGCATGGCCTGCAGGTAGTCGTCGCGGACCACACCGGGCACGGCCATCACTTCTTCGTCGGTCTCCATGTCGCGGAAGCGGGCGGCGTGCTCGAAGGGAAACTTCAGCTCATAGGGATCCACGATGTGAAACACGATGACGTCGGTGCCGCGGTAGCGAAAGTGCTTCAGGCCATCGAGCACTGAGGCTGGATCGTCGAGCAGGTCTGACACCAGGACGACCATGCCGCGCTTCCTGATCGCCGCCGCCAGGTCGTTGAGCGGCTTGGCGACATTCGTGCCGGCACCCGTTTCGAGCTTCTCGATCGCATGGAGCACAGTACGGAGATGTCCCGCGCGGGCGCTTGCCGGCAACATCGTCGAGATGCCGTCGTCAAACGCGATCAACCCAAACGCGTCACGCTGGCGATGCATCAGGTACGCCAGGGCACCGGTCAGGAACGACGCGTACTGCAACTTGCTGATCGGGCCTGAGGCGTAGCCCATCGATCGGCTGACGTCGATCAGCAGATGGCAGGTGAGATTGGTGTCTTCTTCGTACTTCTTGACGAAATGCTTGTCGGACCGCGCAAACACCTTCCAGTCGAGCGTCGCCAGATCGTCTCCGGGGAGGTACTGGCGATACTCGGCAAATTCGACGCTGAACCCCTTGTATGGACTGCGATGCAGGCCGGTCAGGAATCCCTCGACGATCGTCCTCGCCTTGAGGTCGATCGTCCCGAGCCTGGCCACGATTGCCGGGTCGAGGTAACGCGCCGCCCCCGCCATGGTCCTACAGCCCGCTGGACGGGACAGTCACCGCGTCGACCAGTTGCTCGACGATACGGTCCGAGGTAATGCCTTCCGCTTCTGCGTAGAAGTTCGGCAACACGCGGTGGCGAAGGATGGGTTTCGCCAGTGCCTGAATGTCCTTGACGGACACGTGATGGCGGCCGTGCAGCAACGCGCGCGCCTTGGCGCCAATCACCAGCGCGTGCGACGCGCGCAGGCCGGCGCCCCACTTGACCCACTTCTGGATGAAATCGAGCTTCGCGCCGCGACCCGGCCTGGAATTGTCGGCCAGGCGGACGGCGTAGCGAACCACTTCCTCGGCGATCAGCACCTGGCGCACGTAATCCTGGATCATCAGGATGTCCGCGCCGCTCAAGACGCGCTGCGGCTCCGGCCGTCGCACGCTCGTCGTGTCGGTCACCACCTGCACTTCGTCGTCTTCGGACAGGTAGGTCATGACCACGTTGAACAGGAAGCGGTCGAGCTGGGCTTCGGGCAGTGGATACGTGCCCTCGAGTTCGATCGGGTTCTGCGTGGCCAGCACGAAGAACGGCCGCTCGAGCTCGTAGGTCCTGCCCGCCGCGGTGACGTGATACTCCTGCATCGCCTCGAGCAACGCCGCCTGCGTCTTCGGTGGCGTGCGGTTGATCTCATCCGCCAGGATGATCTGCGCGAAGATCGGCCCCTTCACGAAGCGCAGCGCGCGCGACCCGTGGTCCTCGTCGAGAATTTCGGTGCCGGTGATGTCCGCCGGCATCAGGTCAGGCGTGAACTGGATGCGCTTGAAGCTGAGGTCAAGAATCTGCGACAGGGTCTTGACCAGCAGCGTCTTCGCCAGCCCGGGCACGCCGGTGATCAGGCAGTGACCGCCGCAGAACAAGGCCATCAGCACTTCATCGACAACTTCGTCCTGCCCGACGATCACCTTGCGCAGTTCCGAAAGAATTTTCTGGCGGCTGGCCGCGACCTTGTCGGCCAGGCCCTCAACAGCGGCGGTCTGGTTCATGTGTCAGTGTGTGAGTGAGTAGATCACTTCGTTGATGAGCATCTGGTAGGCCTGCGCGGTCCACTTGATGTAGCCCTGGTATTCCTGCGCGTTCGACCACTCCACGCCATCGCCCATGTCGGTGTTCCAGTTGATCAGCACCATCGGGCGGCCCTTGTCGTCGAGGATGCCGCGCAGGTGCGCCGTGAAGCCGCCCTTCTCCCAGGTGCGGCCGCTCAGGAACGAGCCAAGCCCGGGAATCTGCGGGTATCGATCGAGGCGGTAGAAACATGAGTAGATCGGGTGTGGCGGGGCAATCTCCACGATCTCGCGATCGGGGAAGACACGCCGCATCTGCCTCTCCATCAGCTCCCACTCGAAGGGACCGTGAAAGACGTCAAAGGTGAGGGTGCCGCCACGCAACAGGAACTCGCGAAGGATCGGCACTTCCGCGTCCTTCAACACCAGGTTGCTGGGCTCGACGATGTAGATCCAGGGATGTTCGAAGAGCTTGGGATCTTCGAGCGTCATCACGACCGGCTCGCCCACGTCGATGGCCGTCACCGACTTGATGCGGCGCGACAGGTTCTGCTCAGCGGCCGGCGCATCGATCGCCCACGGCTCATCCCAGTACGCCAGGCGGGATGCGGGCCCGCCTTCGGTGTCGTAGCTGCCGTATTTGATGCGGACGAACGTCCACTTGAGACCCGCAAATTTGCTCCCGTCCACGACCGGGATCTGTTCGGCCAAGGCCCGGCTGACGCCGGCCCCCACAGGGTCGGGCAGGATGCAGGCAACGAGAACTGCTGCAACAACCCACCGCGGCACGTGCACTATCTGCTGCCCTCGCTCAGCTTCAGCAGCAAGTCCTGGGCCTTGTTGAACGAGGGGGCGATCATCAACGCTTCCAGGACCTGCTTGCGAGCCTCGTCCTTCTGGCCGGCCTTCAGCAGCGCCTCGCCGAGATCGGCATGCGCGCTCGCCTTGTCGAGCGGCTTGGCGGCCAGTGCGACCCGGAACAACTTGATCGCCTCCGCGGTGTCTGATCCGTTGAGGGCCATGCGGCCGAGCGACGAGTGCGCGGCACCGTCAAAGGGATCCACCGACACGACGCGCTTCAGCGCCGTCTCCAGCCGCGCCGGCTCCTTGGCGCCGTCAAGCAGCCCGATCAGCTCCCGAGCCGACGCCACATCGGTGTGGCTGAAGGCGATCAGGGATTCAAGCGCCCTGGCCGCCCGCACTTTGTCACCTTTCTTCTGCGACAACGACGCGATCGCCGCAAACGGGCTGTCTTCGCCCGGTGCGTTCGGGATCAACACGGCGGCCTTCTCGAAATACGCGATCGCCGCATCCGGATTGGAACCGGCGAGCGCCTGGCCGGCGGTCATCTGCGCCACAAAGCTCTCGGGGTTCTTGTCGGCAATGGCCTTCACCTGATCGGCGCTCAGGTTTTCCTTCGTCAGTTCCTCAGGCGCCTTGAGCGCTCGCCGCAATCCGGCATAGCGCTTCTCGAGAGAGGCATCGAACCCCTTCTGCAGCTCGTCGATGTCGATGCCGAGCGACTTCTTGATGGCGGCCTCGGTGTCGCTGCCGTCGGCATACGCCGCCACCAGCGCGCGAAGCTTGGGCTGACCGTAGGTATCGACGATGTGCTCGACGACGAGAGAGGCCTGGTAGTAGGCGTACGAAATCGTCTGCGAGCTGCTGAAGCCGGAGTTCAGCTCGCGAATCTTGATGACCTGTCCGCGATCGAGGGCCTTGGCGAATGGAATGTCCATGTCGCGTCCCCAGTCACGACGCGCCCGCCGCTCCTCGTAGACCGACGTGCCCTCGCTCAACCAGCGCGGCAACCGGTTGCCCGACAGCTGCAGCGTGATCACGTGCGCCAGCTCATGCCACAGCGTCTCTCCCCAGTTGAACGTGCCGGGATCGCGCGCGGTCGGTGAGTCCAGCGTGACGACGCGGCCGAAGCAGGCGCCGAGAGCGCCGAGCATGCCGGGCAGCCCGAGGGTGCGCACCGCGAAATCATCGTGGCGCGGGAACATCTCGATCAGGATCGGGCCTTTGGGCGTGAACTCCCACCGCTTGCTGAGCGCGTCCATGGACTCGCGCGCCAGCGCCGGCACGTAGTGCTTCATCACCGGCGCCTCTTTTGGTGCCAGCCGGATCACCATGTCGCCTTCGGTGATGGTGTCGAACGGCTCGAGCTTGTCGAGCAGCTCGAGCAGGTTGTAGGTCATGACGTCCCAGCGATCGACGCGGAAGGCCGTCTCGAGATTGCGGCGGGCATTGCGCTCGTCGCCGGTGCGCATCAATTGCGCCCCCAGGTCAGCCACCGCGCGAATGTTCTCGCGGTCGAGCGCAATCGCCTTGCGGGTGTGCTCGACGGCCTCATCGAAACGGTAATAGTGCGCGGTCACCGATCCGACGACGCGATGGATCTCTCCGTAAATGGGATTGACCTTGAGGGCTTCGGCGATCGCCTGCTGGTACTCGTCATTGCGGCCTTCCACGTAGGCCATGGCCGCCCGCATCGACAGTGCGTCGAGGCTCTTTGGATTGACCTCGAGCATCTTGTCGATCTCCGCCTTCACCTCGGCCTTCTTGTCTTGATAGACCGCGATGTTGGCCAGCACCAGTCGCGCGGCAATGTCGTTGGGATTGGCTTTGAGCGCGCGTTGAGCGAACGCGGCCGCCTGAGGCGGGTTCTCGTCCATCAGCGCCTTCGCCATGCCCAGCAAGGCGGGACCATATTCGGCGTCGACCTTCAGCGCCTCCTGGTAGGACTTTGACGCGTCGGCCTTGGCGTACTTCTCGAGGAACAGCTCGCCCCACTCCGTATTGACGCGGGGATCGGTTGGCGCCAGCGCGATCGCCTCCCTGAAATACTGCTGCGCATCGTCGACGCGCCGCGCCGCGCGCGAGGCGCGCGCCAGACGCAGGTAGTCGCGCGCGCTGGGGTTGCCGGCAATGTTGCCGTTCAGCACCAGAGCCAGCTGGCGTGTGCCCTCAGGACGCCTGCCGAGGCTCAGTTGCAGGAGGCCAAGTTCGAGCGCAGCGTCGCCGCCCGAACTCGCCGCGGCCAGCGGCTGCAGGATGGCTTCCGCGCGGGCATAGTCGCCGCGTGCCGCCACCGACAGCGCGTGGTAAATCCCGACCTGTTCGTCCCGTGGAAACGCCTGGGCAAAGGTCGCGACTTCGTCGAAGCGTCCACCGCGATAGGATTTCTCGGCGTTGCTGCGCGCGGACGTTGCGCTGGCCTGTTCGGCCGTGAGGCGTGGTGTCAGGCCAACGGCCGTCACCGCCACCGCAAGGATAAGGAGTGTGATTCGCCGCGCCATCTTGTCTGCAGTATAGGACGAACGGACTAGAACAACGGCCGCCAGGTAAAGAACATCACGGCCACAAATCCCTGCAGTAATGCGAACAAACCGATCCACGCATGCCGGTGCCGGGCCGGAATCGCCCCACCCATCCACAGGAACACCGGAAACAGGATCGACGTGACTCGTC
The DNA here is from genome assembly GCA_038144855.1 of Acidimicrobiia bacterium. Classification (GTDB taxonomy): domain Bacteria; phylum Acidobacteriota; class Vicinamibacteria; order Vicinamibacterales; family UBA2999; genus 12-FULL-67-14b. The sequence goes on from JAYQOO010000053.1 coordinate 18,919, forward strand.
CCATCGACAGCAGCCCGCCGGCCGACATGGGCGGCAGGATGGTGATGAGAATCAGCGCGGCGAACGCGACCCCGAACCGCCGGTAGACCGGCCAGACGGCAGCAAGCGCGAGCAGCACCGCGAGCAGGTAGAACATGTCGATGGTCTGCGTGGAGGCGTAGCCGTACCAGCCATTGGCCGCGATGAAGTCGACGCGGTCTGCGACCACCGAATCCAGGCTTCGGTAGACGCGGCCCCACGCCAGGTTCTGCGCGGTCCACGCAAACGGATTGCCGGTGAGGCGGTAGATGAACGCAGAAAACGTCAGCATGCCGAAACCGGGCATCGCCGCCACGAACATCCGCTTCACCAGCGCCGGCCAGCCGCCGTCTGGCCAGGTGAATTGCCTCCGTGCTGCGTCCCACATCGGCGCCACCACCATCAAGGCCAGCACCACCGACAACAGCGAGCCGTTTGGACGTGTCAGCCCGCAGGCAAATCCCCAGAACGCCGCACGCCACCACTGCTGGACGTGAAAGTGATAGACCGCGCCCATCAGCGTGAGCAGGAACAGACCTTCCGTATAAGCGGCACTGAAGAACACCGCAAACGGATAGGCGGCCAACAACATCACCGCGGTGACGGCCTGCTCCTCATCCTTGAGAAGATTTCTGGCCAGGCGCAGGAAATACGTCAGCGCAACGAAGAACGAAACCAGCGAGATGCCAACGCCAACCCACAACGTCTGGCGGCCAAACAGTACCGAGAGATACCGCATCGACATCGGGAACGCCGGGAAGAACGCGATGTTCTGCTGGTGGTCCGCCCTTGCGCTCGGAATGTAGGAGTAGCCTTCCGAGGCGATGCCGAGATACCACCCCGTGTCCCAGCGCGCCGGCAGGTCGAGAAACTCGTTCGAGTAGATCCGCCAGCGATTCGCCGCTTCGGGTGGGAAGCCGATCAGCTGGACAGCGAGAAAGCCGACCAGTAACACACCTAACCGCGTGGTGACATGAATCGGCAACACCACCTTGGTGTCCGCCGAACGCCACCAGTGGGTGACGGCGTCGACCACGCGTCGATGAACCGGGTGGGTGCGAACAACGGCGTGCCGGATACCTGCGGCGACCAGGCTCCAGATCGCCGGCCGCATCCAGTCGGTCACCGACAGGCGGAACTCGAAGATCCAGATCCGAAATCCGCCGCTGATCGCGACAGAGATGGCGATGAGCCCCATCACGACGGCGATCACGTCCAGCGCGGTCGCCCACTTCGGAAGTTTCACGGAGGCTATTTTAGTCGTCCCAGCGCCCGGTCTTCGACACGAATGCGCGCGATCATCAGGCTCCCGAACGCAATCGTCGAGAGCACGCCGGCCACCGGCGCCCAGACGATCATCGCGACGCTGACCAGCTCACCCACAACCGCGAGGTAGTTCGGGTGTGAGAGAAAACGATACGGCCCGGAGGCAACCAGCGGCTCACCCGGCACCACGAGCACCTTGTAGCTCCACTTCGATCCGAGCGACGAGATCGCCCAGATCTTGAGCGCTTTGGCGAAGCCGAGCAGCGCAAGACCGAAGAGGAGCGCATCCATCGGCGCCGGGCCGCGCAGCGCACCTTCGATCCCCATGGCCACGAAGGCGCCGGGATACACCCACTTCATGGCGTCGATCACGTCACCCGGTGGCTCGATCGCGCCGCGCGCGCGCAGCAACTTCTCGTTGAACGCCGATAGCACGGCTTCTCCCGCCATGATCAGCAGAATGGCGATCGTCGTTAACGTGGAAATGGCAACAGCGCGATTCACTCAGCAGTCCCCGGCATATTGAATCATGCGTGAGAACGCCGCCGGCAGGACCTTCGCCGTCAGCGCCGCAGCCGAGACGCTGGCCGGTGACGCCACCAGCGAGCGGAGCGCCCGATTGAATCGCCACTTCGCCTGGAACGCCTCCCGCCGCCGATCGCCAAGCAGTTCGTGCGCCTGCCCGATCGGCACCGCTCCGGACAGCACATCTCGAATGACACCAGCCGCCAGTTCTGCACCGGCAAGCGCAAAGCGCAGGCCGTCCCCGGTCATCGGGTCGATGAAACCCGCCGCGTCGCCCGCAAGCAGCAGCCCGGGCTCCCCCGCCACGCGCGCGTCGACCGCCATCGGGCCGAGCACGACCGGCGTTTCCACGGGACGCGCGTTGGCGAATCGCGGTGCCAGTTCCGGATCGGCATTCACCGCCTCGAGCAGGACGTCCAGCGGATTCGCGAGCCGCCGGTCGGCGCCCACGATCGGCATCACCAGGCAGACGTTCGTCAGCCCGCCAGGCACCGGCGCGACGCCGATGTAGTGACCGCGGCGCACGTGCATCTCACCGAGACTGGTCATGTCGCTCACGTCGGTGAAGTAGCTGCCGATGGCCCAGCGGCGAGGCCGCGGCGGCTGGTGCGACAAGCCGCGACTGATGGCGATCGCCGAGCGGCGCCCGTCGGCCGCAATCACCAACCTGGCGCGATGCGTGCGGCGTCGGGCCCCAACCACAACGCCGGCGACGCGCCCGTCACTCGTCATCACGTCGCGCACGGCCGCCTGTTCGTCCACCTGTACGCCTGCGTCGACCGCGCGTTCGAGCAACCACTGATCCAACACCGCGCGGGTGATCGATCGCCCGGCAATCCCGTCACCGTACACGCCTTCGACGCGGACGCCGCCAGGGCCGGTCAGCCGCATGCCGTGAATCGGATCGCTGCGGCCGAGTAACGAGGCCGTGTCGGTATGGCGACGCAGCACCGCCAGCGCACCGGGATTCAGCGTGTCGCCACAGAGTTTGGGGCGCGGGAATCGCGCGCGATCGAAGACGCGCACCTTCAGTCCGGCGCGGGCCAGCAGCAGCGCCGCAAAGGCGCCGGCTGGTCCGCCACCGGCAACGACAACGTCATCCATGACTGCGGCCGAGCACCAGCGCGCTGTTCTTCGATCCAAAGCCGAGGCAATTGCAGAGGGCCGCTTCAGGCGACGCCGCGCGGGCCTGGTTGGGAATGAAGTCCAGGTCGCAAGCGGGATCGGGCTGCGTCAGGTTGATCGTCGGCGGCAGGAGCCCGCGCGACAGCGCCAGTGCCGTCGCGACCACGCCGGCCGAGCCGCTGGCCCCTTGCGGATGGCCGATCATCGATTTGGTCGACGAACCTGGAATTCGCTCCGCCAGCGGACCAAAGGCAAGGCGCGTGCAGCGCGACTCGATCGCGTCGTTGAGCTGCGTCGAGGTGCCGTGGTAATTGATGTAGCCGATCTCTTCCGGCGCGCGTCCGGACTTGGCAATCGCTTCCCGCATGCAGCGGACAATCTGCTCACCGTCCGGATCCATCTGGACGCGGTGATACGCGTCACAAGTGGAAGCGTAACCGTCGATCGTGGCGTAGATGCTGGCGCCGCGGGCGCGCGCGCGCTCCTCGAGTTCAAGCGCCATCATCCACGCGCCTTCGCCAAGCACGAAGCCGTCGCGACAACGATCGAACGGGCGCGACGCCTCCGCCGGACGGTCGTTGAAATGCGTCGACACGGCGCGCATACGCGAGAACCCGAAGATCATGCCGGGCAGCACGCACCCATCGGTGCCGCCTGAGAGCAACACGTCATACTCTCCCTGCCGCAGCAGCATCGTCGCGTAGCCCAGGGCGTCGGTGGAACTGGTACAGCCGGTTGAGAGCACGTGGCTGATGCCGCGGAGACCAAGCGCAATGGAGATCTCGCTCGACACCATGCCGCAAATGCCGACGGCAATGGCATAGGGCGTGACCTGGCGCCCATCGTTCTGGAAGAAGTCCTTGTACTGCTTTTCTCCAACGTCGATCCCGCCACCACCGCTGCCAATGATGACGCCGGCATTGGGCTCGCCAAACGCCAGGCCGGAGTCGTGCCACGCCTCGCGGGCGGCAACCACACCGAACATGGCGGCACGCGAATAGCGTTTGGGATCGGCGCGCGTCTCTTTCGGTCCGAGTTCCCCGTCGAGCGGCATGGCTGAGCTGATGTCTACGGTTGTCGGGACCGGTGCGGCAACCTGGCACGGATAGGCCGATGCGTCGAAGTCGGTGATGGCCCGCGTGCCGCTCCGCCCGGCGCTGACGGCGTTCCAGAATGTCTCGCGCCCTGCCCCAAACGCCGAGACGACTCCGATTCCTGTGATGGCAACGCGCGGCTGGGCCAAATTGGTTCCTATAATAGCGCTGTGAAAGGGCTCTTCCGTTGGAGCGGCGCGCTACTGTTCGTATTGTCGCTACTTTCAATGCCGATGATGTATTTCTTTCGGCTGGGCACGCCGGCTCCGAGCGACGGCTCCACGGTCTCGGACGCCATCGCCAACGTGGTCCTGTTCACGGTCTTCGCGCTGCATCACAGCGTGATGGCCCGTACCGGCGCGAAGCGCTGGATCACTCGTGTCGTGCCGCGTGATCTCGAACGCAGCGTCTACGTGTGGATCTCGAGCGTGTTGTTCTTAGGGGTGTGCCTGATGTGGCAGCCGCTGCCTGGCGTGGTCTGGCACACCTATAGTCCCGGCTTGTTTCTCTACCTGCTGCAGTTCGTCGGTGTCGTCCTCACCATCGCCGCCGCCCGCATCGTCGGTGTGCGCGAACTGGCCGGTCTGCGCCAGCCCGACGCAAACAGATCAATCGAGTTCACCACCAGCGGCCCGTTCGGGCTCGTCCGTCACCCGATCTATTTCGGATGGGTGCTGATGGTGTTCGCGCACCCGGTGATGACCACAGGCCGCCTGCAGTTCGCCATCGTCAGCACGCTCTACCTCGCGATCGCAATTCCCTATGAAGAAGCCAGCCTGCTAGATGCGTACGGCGACAAGTATCGCGACTACCAGTCGCGCATGCCTTGGCGCCTGATTCCAGGTCTGTGGTAATGCCCTGCCCAGGCGCTGCAGGCGCCTGCGCGTTCGCGCGAAAGACGGTTCGCGCCAGCTGCACGTCAACACCAAAGCCACCTGAACGTTGGCCAACGCACGGTAACAGCGGATAAACTCTCTTCCGTGGCCTTCGACGAGAAAGCATATTTCCAGGACAAGCCGGAGAACCGTCCGGCGAAGTACCCGTGTCCACGATGCAAACGCACCAACGAATACAGCATTCGCTGGATGCGACGCACCAAGCGCAAAGATCGCCAGCCGCAAGGTGGCGAGGATCGCGCCAAGTTCGACAAGCTGCGCGATCACCTGATCCGCCTGGACGATGAAGTGACCTGCAAGACATGCGGCAAGAAATTCGAAGTGCCGTCGCATCACTCCATGCTGTTTGTCGATCAGCTCGAAGGCCTGCCGAAGGACGAGGATGTCGACGAGTCCGACGCGCAGCCACCGGCCGCGCCGATCGACCGCTCGAAGCTGCCGGCCCGCTTCACCAGGCCCACGAAAGGCTGGCGCGGCTGACGATCGTTTTCTATATCTCGGGCCATGGCTTCGGCCATGCCTCGAGATCGATCGAGATCATCAACGCGCTGATCGATCGGCAGCCCGGGCTCCGCGTCATCATTCGTTCGTCGGTCGCGGCGTGGCTGGTCGAGCGCACCGCGCGCGCCGGCGTCATCCTGTCATCCGCGGCCGTCGATACCGGTGTCGTTCAACTCGACAGCCTTCACCTTGACGCGCCGGCCTCGATCGCCCGCGCTGAGGAATTCATGGCGACGTTCGAGACGCGCGTCGCGGCGGAAGTCGCGTTTCTCCGCCAGCACGACGCGGTGATGACCATCTCGGACCTGCCGCCGCTGGGCGTCGCGGCCGGACACGCGTTCGGGATTCCTGCGGTGGCCACGGGCAACTTCACGTGGGACTGGATCTACGAACACTACGACGGCGGCCAATCGGTGGCCGATCGGATCGGCGACGTGTACCGGCTGGCCGCCACGGCACTGCGGATGCCGATGTGGGGTGGCTTCGCCACCTTCCCTGCGGTCCGCGACCTCCCATTAGTCGCGAGGCGATCCAGGCGCGAGGGGCGCGCGGTGCGCGAGGCCGTTGACCTGCCTGTGGACCGCCCGGGCGTCCGCACGTCGTTTGGCGGATACGGCCTCGACGCGCTCGATGAGCAGGCGCTCAGACAACTCGATGGATATCACGTGCTGACGCCCGCCGCGTTCAATGACCAGCTGCTCTACGAACGCGGTTTTCGTTACGAGGATCTCGTCAAGGCCGTCGACGTCGTCGTCACCAAGCCCGGCTACGGCATCATCTCGGAGTGCCTGGCCAACCAGACCGCGTTGCTGTACACCTCGCGCGGCGACTTCCGGGAATACCCGGTGCTGGTCGACGCGATGCCGGCGTTCCTGCGCTGTGGCTTCATCCCTCACGACGACCTGTTCAGCGGCCGGTGGCAGCCGTACCTTGACGCGGTGCTCGGCCAACCGGCACCACCGACCATGCCGGCGACAAACGGCGCAGACGTGGCGGCTGATATCCTGCTCGAGTTGCTGTGTCCGGCTAAAGCAGGACGCCGCAGGAATGGCTAGGTAGGTTCCTGCGGTGTAAACCATAACGGCAACCCCATAACCGGCAGACCAGATAACCGCAAAAATAGCAAAGCCCGCGCAGGGTTGTGAA
>JAYQOO010000054.1:0-24854 GCA_038144855.1 Acidimicrobiia bacterium
GGGTAGACCATCCGGATTGCGAGTTCCGCCGGTTGCTGCGCAGGCGGTGCCTGCTGCGCTGTGACCAACGCCGCCGAGAGGACGAAGAGAACGCCGACTAGTCGCATAAACAACAACACACAGCCGCCTTGGGATTACCGGGGGCGCAAAGGGCCGCCGCCGGCCAGCGCCGCCACGTAATCTTCGACCCGGGACGACGAAAGCGCCAGTGCCTGCCGCGTGATGGCCGGCCAGTCGTCAGGGAAGCGGGATTCGACGTCGTGCCAGTAATCCTGGGTGGCGTACATGAGCAAGGCGGGCACGAGCTGGGCCGGCAGTTTGAGCAGGGCGGTCTCCTGCGCCATTCGCAGCACAAGGTCCGGGGCCTGGGTCGCAAGCAGACCTCCATCGGCTCGTCCGCCGTAGCTGTCCCACGGGGCCGGGCGGGGCATGGCCGTGCGCAGGCGGTTGGTCAGGCTTTCGGCATAGATGCCCCAGTGGTCGAGTGTCGACGCCGGCAGGTCCGGCCTGCCGAGCCAGAACAGGTCGCGCAATCCAAACAGCGACGGCGCTGCATCCGGCATGCGCGTCAACGTCCACGGTAGCGCCTGTCGAGCGGCGGCGGGCAACTGCACCTCGTCGGCGAGCGCCAGGACGCTGGAGAGGTTGGCGCCGGCGCCGGCCACGCGCGCGCGGCCGCGCGCGATGGTTGCGACGATCCGGTCGCGGTCGGCGTCGCTCAGCGCCCGCGGATTGAGCGTCATCACGGTCCGCGCAAACGTCAGTTGGTCGTTGAGGTTGATGGTCGGCGCGACCGGCATTTCGTTGTCGGCAATGCGACGCAGCGCCAGCCGCGCCAGCGCGACGTCGAGCCCAAGGATCGAGCCCTCGACGTGCCACGGTGATCCGTCCCCGACCTGTTCCTTCGGCAGAGACCACGCCATGTAGTCGCGACGCATGCCGGCCGGGCCGGTCAGGCCGAAGTTGTGCCGCTGTGCGATATCACCGCCCAAGAGCGCGGGTCCTTCCGGATCGCCGAGCGCCGGCGCGTAGATCAACGCCAGCAACGCGTTGGCAATGTTGTCCGTATCGTTGGCGTCGAGCGCCGCGTCGAAACCGGGCGATTCGATCTGCTCCCGGATGCGCATCAGCCGCGCGTGTTCGCTGGAGAAGAAGTCGACTCGGTAGTCGAGACCTTCCCACGTCACTGCCGGCGCGCCGGCCGCCGATGGCACTCCAGCCAGTGCCTGCAACAGGCGCGACTCATGCGCGGTCTTCGTTCCCGTCAGTTGATCGGGCTGCACCAGCGGCGGCAGCGCGTCGAGCATCGTGTTGAGCATCCACTGCACGATGACGTTGAAGGGACGAGAGTCCTTCGGCTTTGGCGCGTTGGCGACAGGATCGATCGCATCGGCGATCGACAGCAGCAGGCGTTCCGCCGTGGGCACGTCGATGGCGCCCGTGAAGCGCGAGCGCTCGAGCAGCGCGATCACGAACTGCAGCGCGATCACCGCGTTGCGCTCGGCGCGCCCGGACAGCTCGTCGTCGATCCGGCGTGCCGCTTCGACGGTGCGCGCATAGACGCGCGGCGTGGCGACGTCCATGCGATCGAGCGTCAACAGCACGGCGCGGTAGCGGCGATAGCCGCCGAGCGCGACCAAGGCTTCCGTCAGCTGATCGCCGTCGGCGTTGGCAAAGACCCCCTGCGCGAAGCGCAACATCTCGAACCGATCGCGCCGCTCCTTGGCGGACGATGTGGCGATCTGCTGCGTCAGCCAGGCGATCGTCACCGGCGTGGCCGGCTCGCGCTCGATGGCGTTCACGGCTCGCCGTGGCAGGTCCGAACGCGCAAACAGTGCGTCCCAGAACCACTGGTGCGCGGGCGGGGCGATGCCGTTACCGGACAGATCGATATGGGAGGCGACGATCCACGGATCCGTCGTGCCGCGCAGGAACGGATGTTCTTCGAGTTTCCAGTTCGAGTCCGCGTTGCGGAACGAGTCGTAGAGCGATCGCATCATCTGCGACTGGGTCGCCAGCGGCGGCGGTCCCATCGCGACCGCGAGGCGCTCGGGCGACATCGTGCCGACCGCGTCGTAGAACCACGCCAGCCGCCCGGAATCCTTGGTCAGCAACGCGCGGATGAAATCGGCCGGCCGGGTGACCTTCACCTCCGCGAATGCTTCCCAGATCGGCTCGGCGGCCGCGCCGCCAGGCACGCGGATGCGATCACCTTCGATCTTCAGGCCTCGAGCCACGAGCCAGAACGCCGCCGGAGCGGTGCGCACGATGAAGCGCAACAAGCCGCGATCGCGGTCGAGCAACGCGCGCACCGACGAATCGGTGGCGGCTGTCCCGGCGCAGACCATCATGGCCGCGCGGTTGTTGATCAACGCCGCAAACAGGTCGGCACGATCGGGCAACTGCATCACGTCGCGCCAGTGATCGGCGCTCAGCGGGGCGGCAATCGTCAGCGGTTGCGACTCCGAGGCGAGCGCCTTGTCGGCGCCGGGCTGGTTGAGCTGGCCGACGAAGTTGCGCACGCCGACGGCTCGATCCACGGCGCCGGCACTTTGGGAGAACATCTCGCGCACGAGCAACGAGAGCGCGTGACCGCGCTCCTCGGGACGGAGCCCGAGCATCTCGAAGGTCGCCGTGCCGCCGGTAACGGGTAGATCAAAAAAACCTGTGACAGCTGTCCGCTCGTCGGTGACGAATAGCAGGGCGGCCAGCGTCGCAATCAGGACGCGAATCAAGGCCCCCACTTATACTTCAAACCCTTCGAGGTTCCACCCCGTCAAAGTCCCTGATGAGCCTCACCAACAGCTTCGATAACCTTCGCCAGAATCTTCGCCTCGCTGTCAGAAGCCTGCTGCGCGCACCCGCCTTCGCGGCGGTCACGATTCTCACGCTGGCGCTCGGAATTGGCGCCAATACCGCGATCTTCTCGACCTCACGCGGTTCTAGGACGTGCCCGACTTCCGCGTCATCGGCGTGGCGAAGGACGTCAAGCAGGGCGGCGTCGACAAGAAGACGGGCACCGAACTGTACTTGCTGGTCGACCAGGTGGCGATGATGCCCGCACCGCTTGGCAACGCGCCCGGCACGATGAACATTGCCCTGCGCACGACCTTGCCGCCGGCGTCCCTGCGCACATCGGTTGAAGCGGCCGTGCGAGACGCCGATCCGTCGGTGTCGGTGGTTCGGCTGCGCGACATGAACGGCGTATTCGACGAGTCGATCCGGCGTCCGCGCCTGCTGGCCCAGTTGCTGGGTGGCTTCGCCGGTCTGGCACTGCTGCTTGCCGCGATCGGCACCTACGGTGTGCTGTCCTACATGGTGGCCGAGCGGCGCCGCGAGATCGGCATTCGCATGGCGCTTGGCGCGGACCAGGGCAGCGTGCTGTCGAACGTCATGACGCAGGGCCTCACGCTGACCTCGATCGGGATCGTGGCCGGACTCGCCGGCGCGTTCGCGCTCAATCGACTGATCGCGTCGCTCCTCTATGGCGTGCAGCCGACCGACGCGACCACGCTGGTCGGCGTCGTCGCCACGATCACGCTGGTTGCCGCGATTGCCTGCCTGGTGCCGGCATGGCGCGCCTCTCGCGTCGATCCAAACATCGTCCTGCGCGACGACTAGACGGCGACGAGGGTGTAGAATCCCCGCAATGGATCGTCGAAATCTGTTGCGGCTCGGTGGGATGTCAGCGCTCGGCTTCAGCCTGGAAGCCTGTGCGCCGAAAATGGCCAAGCCGGCGCTGACGCCGTCGCGGCCGATGCTGCGGCTGCCGCTCGTCGATGTGTCGTGGGATCGCGTCATTCGCACCACGATCGGTCTTCGCCCTCATCGTCCGTCAGGCTTCGTGCTCAAGGCCGACAAGCTTGACGGTAAGACCGTCATTCACAACTTCGGCCACGGCGGCGCCGGCATGTCGCTGTCGTGGGGCACGGCATCGATGGCCACCGACCTCGCGATGCCGCACTCCGAGCGCAGGGCCGCGGTGATGGGCTCCGGGGTCGTCGGGCTGACGACTGCCCGCGAACTGCAGCGTCACGGTTTTGAGGTCACGATCTATGCGGCGACGGTGCCGCCCGACACGACGTCGAACATGTCGCTGGCGGGCTTCACGCCGACCTCAGGGCTGGTCGACTTCCAGAAGCGCTCGCCCGAGTGGGACGCGCAGTTCCGGCAGGCGGTCACCATTGCCTACCGTCGGCTGCAGTTGCTGATCGGTCCCAAGTACGGCGTCAGCTGGGTCAATAACTACGCGCCCACCAACAACGAACAAGCCGGACGCGGCACCAATGTCCTGCTGCCGGATGCGGTCCAGGGATCGCGCGTGATCCTGCAGCCGGGCGAGCATCCGTTCCCGATGAAGTACGCCATCGAGCGACCCGAGATGCGCATCGAGCCGTCGATCTATCTCGACGCGTTGATGAACGATTTCCTGCTGTGGGGCGGCAAGGTGGTGATCCGGAAGTTCGAGACGCCGCGCGACGTCACCTCGCTGACGGAGAACGTCATCGTCAACTGCACCGGCCTCGGCTCGAAGGCGCTGTTCAACGACCCAGAGCTGGTGCCGCTGAAAGGGCAGCTCGTGGTGCTGACCCCGCAACCCGAAATCAACTACAGCACCAGCGGTGGTGCGCGCCCGCCCGCCACGCCTGACGCCGGCTTCGTGCACATGATGCCGCGCTCGGACGGCATCATCCTGGGCGGCACGTCGATCCGCGACAACTGGACGTTCGACATCGAGGAAGCCGACCGGAAGCGCGTCGTCGAGGCCCACATGGAACTGTTCACTGCCATGCGAACCGGCCGGTTGACCTAGCGAGCCGACGCGATCGACCTCGCCTTGATCATCAACGCTTCCCGCCGTTAAAGGTTTCGGCCTCCTCGTCGATTGGTGGTATCAGCCTTGCTCAATGCCGCGGCGAAGGTGTGATGATGGACATGGATGTGCCCCCGCGCAATACGCAGAAGCGAGACAAGAATCGCTCTGCCTGGATCTCTTTTGCCGGTCGAATTGTGGCCCAACTAATTGGTGCCGTAGCGACCGTGACGCTTGGCGCCGTGGTGCTTGGGAGCCGGCAGGCGCCGGTGGCCCCTGCGCCGGCGGCGACGCCAACTATCCTCGTCGCCACGCCGATCCGCACTCTCGGGGAGACAGTGATCGTGATGCTGCCCGCGGGAAAAGACGGGCAGGCCGACCAGGATCTGGCCGCCAAGGTCGTCGAATCGTTTGAAAAAACTAAGGCAATTTCGCGACGCCAAGATGCGCCGCCGCAAATGCCCACTGATCCGCACGCTCCGCTATCAGCCGATCTGTCGGACGATAGGCGTGAGACCCCTGAGTCTCGACGCGAATAAGCGTTGGCCGATCGCAGCCTTGCGCCGCTTGCAGCGCGGCGGTGAACTTGAACGAGTGACTTGGCACGACCCGATCATCGTGATCGGCCGTCGTGACCAGGGTGGCGGGATAGCAGCTCCCAGGCTTCACGTTGTGCAGCGGCGAGTAGTTGATCAGGAACGCAAACTGCTGCGGATCAGACGAGGATCCGTACTCCGTTGCCCACAACTTGCCGCCGGTGAAGCGGTCGTAGCGGAGCATGTCCATCACGCCGACCGCCGGCAGGGCGACGCTGAACAACTCGGGACGTTGTTCCATTACCGCGCCAACCAGCAGCCCGCCGTTTGATCCACCCATCATGCCGAGCCGATCGCGCGACGTGTAGTTGTTGGTGACCAGGTACTCCGCGACCGCGATGAAGTCGTCAAAGACGTTCTGCTTCTTGTCCAGGCAGCCGTCTTTGTGCCACTGCTCGCCGTATTCCGCCCCGCCGCGCATGTTGATCGACACGAACACGCCGCCCAGCTCGAGCCATGCCGGCACGTCCGAGCGGTAGCCTGGCAGAACGCTGATCGAAAAGCCGCCGTAGCCGTACAGCATCGTCGGGTTACGCCCGTCGCGCGGAAGACCGGTTCGGCAGGTGAGAAAGAACGGCACACGCGTGCCGTCCCGTGACGTGGCAAACAGCGCCTGGGTCTCGCACTGCGCGCCGTCAAACGGTGGCTCAGGGGCGTCAAAGGCGACTCGCCGATGTGATTCAAGGTCGTAGCGATACGCCGTGGCCGGCGTCAGTGGCGAACTGAACAGGAACCACACCTCGTAGCCATCGCCGCGACCGTACAGCTCGGAGACGGCGCCAATGCCCGGCAGCCCGATCTCGCCCTCGACGCTGCCGTCCAGCGTGAAAATCCGCAACCGGCTCTGCACGTCGACAAGGCTGTGCGTGATGATGCGGCCGCCGATCAGCGCCGCATGTTCAATGGCGTGCGGCTGTTCCGGGACCACCACCTTCCACCCCGCCGGCTCCGGATGCTCGAGGTCGATCGCGATGATGCGCCGCCGTGGCGCGTCCTTGTCCGAGCGCAGGTAGAGCCGTGACTGGTAGTTGCCGATCGGGGCAAACTCCGCATCGAGCGCTTCGACGATCGGTTGAATGCTCGCCGAGATATTGGGTTCGGTGGCGTACTCGAGGTCGATGAAATGCAGCTGGTTGTTGTTGTCGGCGCCGCGATACGTCCGGATGAACACGTAACGGCCGTCGTCGCTGACGGTGGCGTTGACGATCCACGACGGATGGTCCTGGCGCTGGTAGATCAACCGGTCTTCGGACTGCGGTGTGCCGAGCCGGTGGTAATAGATCGCCTGGCCGGACAGCTGGGCTTCGAGGACCTTGTTGTGTGGCGGCTCCGGATACCGCGAATAAAAGAAGCCGCGCGAGTCGTGCGTCCATGACAGGTCAGAGAAGCGCACCCAGGAAATGGTGTCCTGCAGGTCGACGCCGTCCACGATCGATCGCACGCGCACCGTCTGCCAATCCGCACCGCCCGCCGACACCGCGTAGGCCAGTAGCTTCGCATCGGGCGACGGCATGTACTGCGCGAGCGACACCGATCCATCCGGCGACAGGGCGTTTGGATCCAACACCACCGATGGTGGATCGAAGACGCCGGATCGCATGTAGACCGGCGCCTGCCGTTGCAGCCCGCTGTTGCTCGAGTAGAACAGCCGGCCGCCCTCAATCACCGGCAAACTGGTGCGCGGGTAGTCCCACAGCTCCGTGAGCCGTTCAGTGAAGTGTCGACGCAGCGGCAGGGATTCAAGATGCGAGAAGGTGACCGCGTTTTGCGCGGCCACCCATGCGGCGACTTCGGGTGAGTCGAGTTCTTCGAGCCAGCGATACGGATCGGCGACGCTGACCGTGCCATACGTATCGACGGCGTCGGTGACGCGCGTCTCCGGATACTTCACGCGCGAGCCGGACTACTTCGCCCGCGCGAGGTCGACCACCGCATCCCAGTTGAAGCGGACGAAGCGATACAGCTCGCTCTCGAGGATGCGTTCCTGGTCGCTGTGCGCACCAAAGCCCTTGGGGCCGTCCTCGCTATCCGTGGCCGGTCCGATGCCGTAACACTGCATGCCTTTGCGGCGCAGGAACGCCATGTCGGTGGCGCCCGTGCTCATGGTTGGCAGCGTGATCGCCTTGTAGTGCTTGGTGATGTTGGCCTCGAGCGCCTTGAACGCGTCGGAATCCAGCTTGGCGGTGGGCGTTGGCGGACGCGTGTCGCGCGCGCCATAGGCGACCTCGACCTGCGGATCGTTGACGACTTCCTTGACGAGTTCGAGGAACTTGGCCGGATCTTCATCCGGGGCGAGGCGCGTGTCGATGGTGGCCGTGCCCTCGGACGGAATGACGTTGGTGCGGTAGCCACCGGTAATCATGGTCGGCGACAGCGAGGTGCGCAGCATTGACCAGTGGCGTGGTTCGTTCTTGCGGATGTAGTCGTCTGCGGGCTTCGACACCTTCGGATCCGGGCTGAGCAGATCCTGGTAGCGCTTGGCCTCCTCGGGAGACGACACCGACGCGAGCCGCTTGAAATACGCCGCCGTGGTTTCGTTGATGCGCATCGGCGGCGTCCACGCCGCAATCTTGCCGACCGCTTCGCCCAGGTGCGCCAGCGCGTTGTTCTCGAGCGGAACCGATCCGTGACCCGCAACGCCTTTCGACGTCACGCTGATCGCGCGGGGAATCTTTTCAACCGTCTGGATCGACGCAAACTTCACCACGCCGCCGGTCCGCACCACGCTGCCGCCTTCGGCATAGCAGAACTCGGCGTCGATGGCATCGTAGTGCTCGTTGGCGACGAACTGGATCCCGAGGCTCGAACTGCCTTCCTCGCCGGCCTCAAACAACGCGATCACGTCGCGATCGAGCGCGACGTTCTGGCGCTTGAGCATCAGCATCACCATCAGCGTGCTGACGACGTTGTCCTTGTCATCAACGGTGCCGCGGCCATAGATGTAGCCGTCGGCGCGCGCGGCGGAGAACGGCGGATGCGACCACTTCTTCGGATCGACGTTGACCGTATCGGTGTGCGCCATCAGCAACAGCGGCTTCTGCTTGCCGTTGCCCTTGATCCTGGCGACGATATTCGGCCGTTTGGCTTCCTTGGTGAAGACCTGAACCGCAAGGCCTTCAGCCTCGAGCACCTTCTTCAGGTAGTCGGCGACGGGCTGTTCACCACCCGGAGGATCGGTGGTGTCCATCTGGATGATGGCTTGAAAATGTTTGAGCGTTTCCGCCTCGAGTGCCGTCCAGTTTGGCTGTGGTGACTGAGCGGAGAGCGTCGCGGCGGTCGCGACGACCAGGAGCAGCAGGGCGGATGGCTTCATAGCGGCTAAGCCTACCTCATTCGCTATCGAACGACACCCCGGCGGGCGCGGACGCGGTAGGCGTCGTTGCTCACCTTCACCCGGATCGCATGGTATTGGCCGTCGCCTCGCTTTGCCGGGGTGTAGCCGATCATGTACTGGCTATTCAACTCCTCCGCGATGCGCGCGGTGGCCGGACCGAGTTCCGCAGCACTGCCAACGATCTCGGTGTAGCCGCCGCCCTGGCTGGTGAGCTCGTTCAGCGTGAATGGGTTGATCCGAGTGGAGTTCCTGGCGTCGATCGCGTTGATGCCGATCGCGTAGAGGAACACGTCGCTGCGCACCAGCTTCTGCTTCAGCAGCGTGGGTGTCATGTCGCTCGCGGTGTCGGCACCGTCGGAAACGAGCAGGATCGCCGCGCGCTGATGCTGGCGCGATTCAAACAGCGGCAGCGCCGCGTCGATGGCGTCGTAGAGCGCCGTCCCGCCCGTCGGCCGGATCGCCTCGAGTTTGCCGCGCATCCCCGATCGATCCACCGTCCACTGGCCGAACAGTTTCGTTTCGTGATTGAACCCCAACAGCGACGCCTCGTCGTCGGCCGCGAGCAACGTGTCGAGGAAACGGGCCAGCGCCGAGCGCGCGTCGGCCATGCGCTGCCCGCGCATCGAGTCGCTGATGTCGAGCGTCAGCGACAGGCTGACGGGTACCCGTTCCTTGGTGAACAGCGTGATCGGCTGCGGGACACCGTCTTCTTCGACGACGAAGTCCTGCTGGTTGAGATTGGTGATCAGCCGCCCTTCCGCGTCGCGCACGGTGACGGCCGTCGTGACCAGCTCCGAACTCGAACGGAACGGCTTGTTCGCTCGACTGTCGACGATCTGTGCGCTGACCGCGTCCGCAACAGTCCGGCTGAAGCCGGATGCCGCAGTGATCGCGATCAGCAGGACGATTTTATTTCGCAAAATTGTAGAGGGCGCTTCGGGTCCTGATGAACAGCTCGCCGTCCGCAGGCACCGGCGTGGCGAACACTTCGTCATCGAGCGTGTTGACCTGGAGGACTTCCCAGTCGCCCTTGGCCGTCACCACCGACACGGTGCCGTCCTGACTGACGAGCCACACCTTGTCGTCGGCGCCGATCGGTGACGCGAAGTACTTGTCGATGGCGCCCTTCAACCGGCCCTGCTTGATGATGTTGCCGGTTGCCGGATCGAACGAGATCAGGATGCCGCTGTCGTCGACCATGTAGAGCACGCCCTTGTAGAGGACGGTCGACGGCACCTGCGGCACGGGCCGCAAGTACTTCCATTTCACCGCAGTGGCGGTCATGTCGCCGGAGCCGCCAAGCTTGATCGCCATCAAGCCGTTCTCAGCCGCGAGCATGGCGCGGAAGATTTCCCAGTCTTTCGCGTCGAGTTCTCCATCGCGATTGCCGTCGAAGGCGTCAAAGCCGGCTTCGGGCTTGAGCATGCGCTCCATGCGATCCACGGGCTGGTGATCGATCGTTTCCTGGCGGCTGACCTTGCCGTCCTTGTTGGTATCGAAGCGGCGAAGGCCCTCGGCGAAGTCCACGGTCGGGATCTGCGTGCCGGCCTGGTTCGCGCCAAAGCCCCAGCCGTTGATGTAGAGCGTGTCGTCGTCAATGCTGGCCACCGACTTCATCTCGCACGCCAGCCCGCGCACGTACCAGATCTGCTTGCCGGTCTCGAGCGAATACGACGTGAGCTGGAACGACTCGGGCACCAGGATTTGCGCGGGGCCGCCGTTCTTCGGGCGCCAAATGGTTGGTGTCGAGTAGCCGGAAATGACATGCGGGCGCTGCACGCGCCATCGTTCCTTGCCGGTGCGGGCATCCACCGCGAGGATGTAGGCGGTCAGATCCTGGTCCACCGGCAGAATCAACATCCCGTCTTCGAGGATCGGCGACGCGCCAAAGCCGTAAAACATCGTGAATGGCCCCAGCGGCATGCGCCATCGTTCCTTGCCGTCGGCGGTGTAGCTGATCAAGCCAAAGTCCTGGAAGAACGCAAAGACGTTGGTGCCGTCGGTGACCGGACTCGGCGACGCCGGGCCATTGACGTTTTCGCGCCGGCCCTTCTGCGGACGCGGCACTTCGTGCTGCCACAGCTGCGTGCCGGTCTTGCGATCAAGCCCGTGCACGAACAGCTTGTAGTTCTGCGGATCCTTGCTGTCGATCGTCGAATGCGATGTCAGGAAGATGTGCGTGTTGGTGAACACCGGCGATGAGTGACCGGGCGGCACTGCGACCTTCCATTTGACGTGACTGTTCGGGCTGAACTCGACCGGCAGGTTGGTGGCGTCCGACACGCCGGTGCCGTTGGGGCCGCGAAACCGCGACCAATTCTCGGTCGCCAGTAAGCCGGTGCCCAGCGCAACGATGAGGCTTACGACCAGCGACGCGGTGGCCGTCAGACGCATTTTCAGCATGTGCTAATCCTCCCAGCAAGGCCGCGTGGTTGCAAGGCCGGGGATCGGCGGCCGTGCCCCCAGGGACTAGCGGCCGGGCGCCGGGGATCAGCGCACGCGGCAACCGAGCCCGTGCGAGATCGGCACCGGCCGCGCCGTCGCGTCCGGCTATGATCCCCAGCATGGCAGTCACCGTCACGGTTAACGGACAGACACGCACACTCGATGTCGATCCGGAGACGCCGCTTCTGTGGGCGATTCGCGACACGCTGGGACTGACGGGAACCAAGTTCGGGTGCGGCATCGCGGCGTGCGGTGCCTGCACCGTCCACCTCAACGGCAAGGCCGAGCGTTCGTGCTCGATGCCGCTGTCGGCAGCAGCAGGTGCAACGATCACGACGATTGAAGGCCTT
Source organism: Acidimicrobiia bacterium (assembly GCA_038144855.1). Taxonomy (GTDB): domain Bacteria; phylum Acidobacteriota; class Vicinamibacteria; order Vicinamibacterales; family UBA2999; genus 12-FULL-67-14b. The sequence continues at coordinate 11,539 of JAYQOO010000054.1, forward strand.
GCGGCCCAGGGTGTGCTGCACGCGGTCCAGCAGGCCTGGCTCGATCAGCAGGTGCCGCAATGCGGCTACTGCCAGTCAGGCATGATCATGGCCGTCGCCGCACTGCTGGCGGAAAAGCCCCAGGCTACCGATCAGGACATCGACGCCGCCATCACCAACATTTGCCGCTGCGGCACCTTCGCGCGCGTGCGCAAGGCGATTCACGGCCTTACCGGACAGGGAGGCGCGTGATGGGTGCGGTGCGCAAGTGGACGCGACGGGGGTTCATCGCGATCGGCGCCCTGACCGGTGGCGGGCTGCTGTTTGGTGTCACAGGGGCCGTGCTGTCACCGTCGCGCCATGGTCTGCGCTCTGATGATGCGGAGCAGACCGGCGAGCTGACGACCTGGATTCTCGTCACGCCTGACAATTTCGTGACCGTGCTGGTGCCGCAGTGTGAGATGGGGCAGGGCGCGCAGACGGCACTCGCGATGATGGCAGCCGAGGAGATGGATGCCGACTGGAGTCGCGTGCGCGTCAGGGAAGCGCCGGCGACCGACGCCTATGCGAACGGATACATCGCGCGGGCGTTTATTCACAACGTTGCCGTCTTTGAGAAAGGCTTCGACTACGGCACCTACCGGCTGGCGCGGTGGCTGGGTTCGCAAGCCACGGGTGGATCGATGTCGGTGCGCGGCACGGGCCAGCACGGCATGCGCGTTGCGGGCGCGGCGGCGAGGGAAATGCTGCTCGGTGCTGCGGCAGCGACGTTTGGCACGCGCCCCGACGAACTCACCATCGCCGCGTCCACGGTCCGTCACGCCGCCTCTGGGCGATCGGCCACATTCGGCGAGCTGGCGAAGGCGGCAACGCAGCAGCCCGTGCCGTCAAGCCCCGTCACGAAGGACCCAAGAACGTACACGCTGCGCCGCACGTCACGGCAGCGACACGACATCCGTTCCAAGGTTGACGGCAGTGCTGTCTACGGCATCGACTTCACGATGCCGGGCCTGTGGTACGCGGCGGTCGAGATCGCGCCGGTGTACGGCGGCAAGCTGGTGTCGATCGAGACCAGCGCCGCTGAGAAGATGCCTGGCGTCATGAAGGTGGTGCGACTGGACGAAGCGGTGGCGGTTGTCGCCGATAGCTATTGGCGCGCTCGCACCGCACTGCAGACGCTGCAGCCGCAGTTCGATGATGCCGGCCACGGCAATGTCACCAGCGCGACGATCTTCGATGCGTTCGACAAGGCGCTCGGCGCGCCGCCAGACATGCCGTCGAACGCCGCCACAGTGATCAAGGCGGACTACCGGGTTCCGTTCCTGCCTCACGGCACGATGGAGCCCATGGCGTCGACGGCGCGGGTGGATGGCGACCGCGTCGAGGTGTGGGCCGGCACCCAGGATCCGCTGAATGCCCGCAAGACTGCGGCGGCCGCTCTTGGCGTCGATCCGCAACAGGTGACCTACACCAATCTTGCGCTCGGCGGAGGCTTTGGCCGCAAGTTGCCGAACTACCTGGATTTCGTCGGCCTGAGCGCGCGCATTGCAAAGGCGGTGTCACCCGCGCCGGTGAAGATGGTCTGGACGCGCGAGAACGATATTCAGCACGACTACTATCGGCCCGCGGGCATGGCGCGGTTTTCCGGCGCGCTTGACGCGGGCGGTACGCCCATCGCCGTCCGCTCGAGCTATGCGGGTGGCGGTGACAGCGAATCGGTCTTCATGCCGTACGCCATTGCCGACCAGGACTACTCGCCGCGAGACGCAGAGCACCCGATCCGCACCGGACCCTGGCGCTCGGTACTCAACTCGCAACATGGCTTCTTCAAGGAATCGTTCATCGACGAACTCGCGCACGCGGCAAAGCGGGATCCGTTCGCGTTTCGGCGCGACCTGATGGGCGAGCACCCGCGCTTCAAGGCGGTGCTCGAGCGCGTCGCCGCAATGGCCAACTGGGGCACGCCGCTCCCGGCGCGCGAGGGACGTGGCATCGCGATCTGTGAATGCTTCGGTTCGATCGTGGCCGAAGTGGCGCACGTCGCCGTGTCACCTGAAGGCGTGTTGAAGGTGAAGGACGTCTTTGCCGTGGCGGATTGCGGCGATGTCGTGAACACGGACACGGCCACCGCCCAGATTGAAGGCGGCGTGATGTTTGGCCTGTCGGCCGCGTTGCTCGGGGAGATCACCATTGCCGCGGGCAAGGTGGTCGAGAGCAACTTTCATGACTTCCGCGCCATGACCCTGGCCGACGCACCGCGCGTGCATGTCGACTTCGTCATGTCCGGAGCGCACCCCGGAGGGCTTGGCGAGCCTGCCGTTCCGCCGGTTGCCGCAGCGGTTGCCAACGCGATCTATGCGGCGACCGGTGTGCGCGTGCGCGACCTGCCATTCAGTCGCGCGAAGCTGGCGGCCACGTCGTAGCGGAATGACCCTCGCTGAACGCATCGCCTCAACCCTCACGCTGGTGCTCGGGGCCTGGCCGCTGGCGGCCCATGCCATCGACGCGTCAGGCTTTGGCGTGATGCCTGCGGCATCGCTGGCCGCGGCCCTGGCGATTGCCGGCGTCTTGGCGTGGCGCCACGTAGGTCCCGCAGCACAGTCACTGCCCGACGTGGCGGCCTGGCTTGGGATCGTGGTGTTCGTGGTGGCGGTCGTCCTGCGCGTGTCGTGGCCAGAGCTGGTCCCGCCCGGGCGAGGCCCGGACCTTACGCATCACCTGCTGCTGGTCGACTACATCGAGCAGCAGGGGCACCTGGTGCACGATCGCACTCTTGGCGGCGCCATGGGTGAGATGGCGCACTACACGCCGGGGGCTCACTTGCTTGCCGTGATGACGGGACGCCTGTTTGGCAGTGACGGACTGCGAGCCTTCTTCCCGCTGGTGTCGCTGTGTGCTGCGCTCTCGGGCGGATTCGTGTTCCTGATCGCGCGTCGCCTGGCGGTGCCGCTGCCGTTTGCGCTGTGCTCGCCGCTGCTGCTGTTGTTTGCGTCCCCGTACTTTCTCGGGGCGTTCACCCACGACGCGTTTCTTGCGCAGACCGTGGCGACGCTGTTTGCGGTCGCGATGTGGTGGGCGTTGACGGCGTGGCACGAACGGCCGACCCAAGCGGGCGCGTGGACGATCGCGCTGTTTCTTGCCGCAACCTTCCTGTCCTGGCCGGTGTTTCTTGGCCCTCCGCTAGTGGTGTTCACCGCCATGCTGCTGAGCAGCGACCTGTCACGCCCGGCCAGGCAGCGTCACTTCGCCATCGTGATGGTCCCGCTGCTCGTGGTCTTTCTCGTGCACTCGTGGGACCGGTTTGGCTGGATGGCAATCGTGCGGACCAGTGGCGCCGTGATGCGTCCGTCGATGGACACGCTCGGCGTTGTGCTGCCGCTGCTGGCGGCGGTGGGGAGCGTGATGGCGTTTGCCGATGCGCGGGCGAGGCAGACGGTCATTCTCCTGTTCGTGGTCTTGCTACAGGCTCTGACGCTGTTTGTCATTGCGTCGGCGCAAGGCGCGGACACGCCGTACATGGCGCTGAAGATGGTCTACCTCGCCGTGTATCCGATGGCAGTGCTGGGCGCGCTGGCGCTGTGGCGAGTGCTGGGCCGATCGCGCGTTGCGGACACGGCCGGGTGGATTGCGGCGGCGTTGCTCCTGGTGGCGGCAAGGCCGGCGTTGGTCGCGCCGCGCGTGGTGCCGGTCGTGGACCTCGATCTGTATGCCGCCGGCACGTCACTGCGAGCGCAACACATCACGACGTGCGTGGACTACCTGGTCAGTGACGCGGAGACGGCGTACTGGCTGCACCTGGCCGTGCTCGGCAATCCGCGCGCGTCCGCTCGCATGCAGGAAATCGATCGTCACGACCCACGCGGGGCGATGGCGCCGTGGATCACCAACGAAGGGCGACCGTATGCGATTGCGGATTTGCGCCTGTTGCCGGATGAAATCCGCTCTCGCGTGAACGTTATTGCCGAGTTCGGCCACGCCGGGGTCGTGAGCCGTCGGGATGCTACAATGAAGGGTTGTGATTAGCGTCGATAACGTCTCTATGCGCTTCGGCTCGAAAGTTCTTTTCGACGAAGTCACCACCACTTTCTCGTCGGGCCGCCGCTATGGCCTGACCGGACCGAACGGCGCCGGCAAGTCCACGTTCATGAAACTGCTGACCGGCGAGACGCCGCCGCAGAAGGGCAACGTGGTGCGGCCGAAGAAAGTCGGCGTCCTCCGTCAGGACCAGTTCGCGTTCGACAAGTACCGCGTCATCGACACGGTGATCATGGGCAACCCGCGCCTGTGGAAGGCGCTTGAAGAACGCGAGATTCTCTACGAGAAGCCTGAGATGACCGACGAGGACGGCATGCGCCTCGGCGAACTGGAAGGCATCGTCGGTGAGGAAGACGGCTACGAAGCCGAGAGCAACGCGGCAATCCTGCTGCAGGGGCTCGACATTCCGAATGAGCTGCACCATCGGCAGATGAGCGAGCTGCAGGGCGGCCAGAAGGTGCGCGTGCTGCTGGCGCAGGCGCTGTTCGGCAATCCCGAAGCGCTGTTGCTCGACGAACCGACCAACCACCTCGACCTTGACTCGATTCACTGGTTGCGCGATTTTCTGATGCGCTACGAGGGCACGCTGGTCGTGATCTCGCACGACCGTCACTTCCTCAATTCCGTGACCACGCACATTGCGGATATCGACTACCAGACGATCATCACCTACACCGGCGGCTACGACGACATGGTGCTGGCGAAGACGCAGATCCGCGCGCGCGCCGAGGCCGACAACGAACAGCGCGAGAAGAAGATCGCGCAGTTGAACGACTTCATTCAGCGCTTCTCGGCCGGCACGCGTTCCAGCCAGGTGCAGTCACGCCGCAAGGAAGTCGAGCGCCTGCAGACCACCGACCTGGCGCGCTCGAACATTCAACGCCCCTACATCAAGTTCACGATGAATCGTCCGTCGGGCCGCACCGCGCTCGAGTACAAGGACCTCTCGAAGTCGTTCGGCGATCTCGAGGTGTTCTCGAAGTTCACGGGCATCATCAATCGCGGCGAGAAGATCGTGCTGGTTGGCCGCAACGGCGCCGGTAAGACGACGATGCTGAAGTCGCTGCTGTCGGATGCTCCGGGCTTTGATCCCTCGTCGAAGGATCTCGACACGGGCACGCTGCGTTGGGGCCACGAAGTGTCGATCGGCTACTTTCCGCAGGACCACAACGGCCTGATCAGGAAGGGCATGACCGCCGTCGAGTGGCTGCACCAGTTCGATCCGGATGCCGCGCGCCAGGACATTCACGGCCTGCTCGGCCAGATGCTGTTCAGCGGGGAAGAAGGTTCGAAGCCGACCGAGGCGCTGTCAGGCGGCGAGACCGCGCGGTTGCTGTTCTGCCGCATCATGCTGCAGAAGCCGAACGTGCTGATCCTCGACGAGCCGACGAACCACCTCGACCTCGAGGCGATCAACGCGCTGAACGTCGCGCTGCAGAAGTTCGAGGGCACCGTGCTGCTGGTCACGCACGACCAGGACCTGATGGAAGAAGTCGGCTCGCGCGTGTGGCACTTCGATCACGGCACGATCACCGACTTCAAGGGCACCTACGAAGAGTTCGAGGCCAGCCAGCCCAGTCACTAGCTCGAACAGCCGGATCGAACGATCTCGATCCGGCGATTCAGCGCCCGGCCAAGGTCACTGTCATTGGTGGCAACCGGCCGCAGCTTTCCGTACCCCTTCGTCGTCAATTTCGACTTTGCCACGCCGTGCGACGCCAGCCAGGTCGCAACGGCCTTGGCCCTCGCGTCGGACAGCGCCTGCCGTTCCGCGACGCCGGCCTCACCGATATTGTCGGCGTGGCCCTGGATCTCGATCGCCGGCGCGTTTGGCCGCTTGAGCAGGTCCGCGAGCTTTCTCAACGTTGGTTCCGACTCGAACAGTCTCAGCGTCGGACGATCCTTGTCGAAATGCAGGCTGCTGATCGTCAGCCGGCACTGCTTCGACCACGCCGCTACCCAATCTTCCGCGCCAACATCGGCGACGCTGATTTCGTAGGCGCCGTCGGGCGTGCGCGTAATGCGTGTGTAGAGATTCTTGCCGTTGTCGAGGTAATGCGCCGAGATCTGCACGGTCCCACTCAGGGCCGAAAGCTCCTCACTCCTGGGTGCGTCGATCAACTTCCATCCCTCGGCGAACAGTGCGTCGCGATACGTCGACACAAACACCGGAACGAGGATCTCAGGGCGAGCGCTGAAGCGCCGCCGGACGTACGACAGCCCTGCCAGCACCGCCTCATCGTCCGCGGTCGCGGCGCGAAGCTCCAGCGGTCCGGCTATGGTCGAGGTGTCGAGGAGGGTCGTGCCCGGCAGTGGCGAAGGAACCGGCGGTGCTTGAGCGAGCGTCGTCGCTGCGACAACGAACGTGAGCAGGATATGGCGCGCGAAGGCCATATCCCGATGGTAGCAAGATCAGCGGACCGTGCGATGTCGATCGACCCAGTAGGCCCAGATCACGAACAGCCAGGACAGGTGCCCTGCTGTCGCGATGGCCGAAACGCTGGGTGGCGGAGGTCTGTACAGCGCCGCGAAGTAGATGGCGACCAGCAGGGCGATCAACGCCCACAGGCCGTAGCTCCCGACGCGGTCCGTGGCGCGCGTCACACTGTTGCAGATCGTGGTGCCGGCAATGAAGAGGAGCGATTCCACCGCGAGCGTCGCGCCCGGGTAGTTCCAGAGGCCCAGCCCAAGCTTCGTTGCGCCACCGATCGTGATCGGCATGTCTGGGCGATGCGTGATCACGTCGAGGAGGAAGTGGCTGACAACCAGAACGGCAAGTGTGACCGCAGCGGTCCGCCTGAAGGCGGCCCCCGCCGGGGTTTGAGAGGAACCGCTGAAGAAATAGGTGAGCGCAACGATCGCGCCCCAGGCCAGCAGCATGACCAGGCTGTGCGAGTACGGGTAGCTGACGAAGTTCAGCGGTGTCACGAGCGTGTTGCCAGGTTCGATGGCGACGGTCTCGAGGCCGAGGCCCAGAAAGATCGGCCACAACATGTCTGCGAACTGGCAGGCGAGAAACGTCATGCCCAGCGACACCGACGGCGCGACCTTCTTGGCGCCGAATGCGAGCGCGTAGTGCCCGATAAACATTTCGCTATTGCGCCGGCAACGCGTGTTCGAGGATCAATCCGACGGCGGTGGAGCGCTTGAAGCCCTTCCAGTAAGTGTGGGTCGGGCCGGCTTTGCCGTCGCGATCGATGGCGTAGACGCCGTCCTTGCCGTTTGGAATCAGGTCGAGGTACGACTGCTTGTCCTGCTCGCCTTTGAGGTGGATCGACAAGAACGCCGTCGCGAAGTGATTGAAGATGTTGTTCATGCGCGCGTTGTCCCAGACGGCATCCGCGTAGTGCGCGAACGAGTTCGGCGTGCCGTAGACCTCGACCGGCGCGGGGATCGGCGCGGCGGCATTGTGGTTGGCGTTGATGAAGGTCAGTAGGTACCGATCCGCGTTGATCGCGCCCTGGTAGATCGCGCGCGGGCCCTTGTCGTATCCGGACGTCTCGTCGGCGCTGCCGGCGACGATCAGCACTGGGGTGCGAATGCCTTTCAGGCCTTCCGTGTCCCAGAAGCCTGATTGCATGCCCCAGGGACCGATCGCAATCGCGGCCTTGATTCGCGGGTCACGCGCCTTCTGGTAAGCGGGGTTCGACGCGCTGCGTTCGAGGAGCATCTTGTTGGGTGGCGAACTGCCAAAGCTCGCGCTGGCGTAGCTGTAGCCGCCGCCGATCGAGTTGACCACGCCGTATCCGCCCATCGAGTAGCCGATCAACGCCGTCCTCGTGGCATCGACCATCCCGGAGAGGAAGCTGCCTGAGCCAGGCTTGCTCAACTGATCGATGGCATTGAGGACAAAGAGTTGATCAAACGGCCGGTTGTAGAGCGTGGAGCCGAAGGCCTTCTGATCGTCGTAGGTGCTGTCCTTGTGATCGATGGCAACCGCAACGAAGCCCTTGCTCGCCAGGTTCTCGCCGATGTGGCTCATCAGGAAACGATTGCCCGGGTAGCCGTGCGACACGATCACGAGCGGATAGGTGCCCTTCAGCACCGCAGCATCGCGGACGGCCTTGCCGTGCAGCGTTGCCATGGTCGTGCCGTCGCGGGTGATGGCGCGGTACTCACCGCCAGGCTTCTGTCCCGCGGCCAGCGCCGCCGGGTACCACGCTTCAAGCGTGAGCGTCCGGTCATAGCGCGCCGTGGGTTCGCCCGGCTTGGTGTTGAGGATATCTGGACGGTTCCGATCGGTCACCGCCAGCGTCCGCACGCCGATGTCCAGCGGTCCGAACGACGCCAGTTCCGGTGCCGATGGCGTCACGATGTCGATGCGGTTCTGCTGCGCGAGCAGCGGCGCGGTGAGCAGCAGGGCAAGCAGGATCAGGAGGCGTCGCATGTCGGGATTGTGCATCAGAACGATGTAGGATGCGACGCATGATGCGCGCCCTGCTGATTGCGATGTTGGTGGCAGCCGGACTGGTTGCTGCGTCCGGAGCCCAGGTGGCCGCGGTTCCGGAACGCTCGGTCGACGAGATCTTTGCCAGGTGGTCCCAGGCGACTCCGGGATGTGCGGTCGGTGTGTCGGTCGGTGGGACACCGGTGCTGCAAAAGGCCTACGGTATGGCGGATCTGGAACACGACGTTCCGAACACACCGGCGACGATCTTCGAAGCCGGGTCGGTGTCCAAGCAGTTCACGGCAATGGCCATCATGCTGCTCGTCAAAGACGGCAAGCTGTCTCTCGACGATCCGGTGCGCAAGTACCTCCCCGAGGTTCCCGACTACAAGGTGCCGTTGACGATCCGCCACATGCTCACCCACACCAGCGGGCTCCGCGACTGGGGAAGCGTGGCGAGCATTGCCGGTGCGCCGCGCACCACGCGCGAGTACACGCACGGCCACGTGCTCGACATCGTGTCCCGGCAGAAATTTCTCAACTTCACGCCCGGTGACAAGTACTCCTACAGCAACACCGGCTACAACTTGTCGGCGGTGATCGTCTCGCGCGTCAGCGGCATGTCGTTCGCGGACTTCTCGCAGCAGAGCATTTTCACGCCGCTTGGCCTGACCCATACGTCGTGGCGAGACGATCACACGCGGATTGTGAAGGGCCGCGCCATCGCCTATGCCGATACCAATGTCCGCTTTGCCACCGAGATGCCGTTTGAGAACGTGCACGGCAATGGCGGGCTGCTGACGACCGTGGGTGACCTGTTGAAGTGGAACGAGAACTTCGTAAAGCCGGTGGTCGGCGACATGCCCCTGGTGACCGCGATGCAGACCACGGGCCTCTTCAATGACGGTAAGCCGCAGGATTATGCGCTTGGTCTGATGGTCGGCGAACTGCGCGGCGTCAAGAACATCAACCACAGTGGCTCAACAGCGGGCTACCGAGCGCACCTCAACCGGTTTCCCGAGGCGCGGACGTCGGTGGCGGTGCTCTGCAACGTGTCGTCGGGTGATGCCACGCGCGCCGCGAACCGTGTCTCCGAATTGTTTCTCACGGACAGGATGAAGCCGGCAGTGGCTGCGGCACCGGCCGCCCCGCAGGCGCCGGCGCTGAACCCGCAGCCGACTGGCGCGGCACTGGCGGGATACGCCGGCCGCTACGTGAGCGATGAGGCTGAAACCGTCCTGACGGCGGTGATCGAGCAGGATCGGCTGGTGTTGAAGCGGCGGCCAGACACGGTGTTGCCGATGGTGGCGATCGGGCCCGATCGATTTCGATCACCCATCGGCACGGTGACGTTCCTGAAGAACGCGGCGGGCACCGTCGAGGGCTTGAGCGTGAACCAGGAGCGCGTCTGGGACTTGCGATTCGCGAAGCAGTGAAGCGCGCGCGTTAGCGCGGCATCAGGTGCACTCGCGCGACGTCGTGCATGTAGCCGCCGACGCGCGCAAAGCGGTCCTCAGCCGCGATCTCGATCTGCGCGCGCCCTCGGGCGGCCTGGCCGGTCGCTTCGAGGTACAGCCCGACGTAGAGGCGGGCGAAGAACTGTGCGGTTGGGTCGTTGCCGGCGGCACGCATCACCTGCGCCTCGGACATCCTTCCCTGGAACATCTGGTAGACCTCGCGCATCGGCACGCGCGCGTCAGGTCCGACGGGAAGCATCTGCTTCCGGGCTGCGTCGGGCGATTCGGCCCTGGCCACGCAGAGGAAATGCCACACCGCGTTCTCCACATCATCTGGATTCACCGTGCGGTGTGACACGAACATGTCGCGGCACTCGCGGAACTGGCCGGCGTAATACTGAGCGATGCCACGCTGCCATAGATATGGAGCATCGGCAGGTGACAGCGCCGCAACCCGATCGAATCCCCGTAGCGCGTCTGTCACGCGCCCGGCGCGGAAATCATCACTGGCGCGAGTCATGATCACTCGCACATCTTGGAAGGCGAGCAGCAACAACAGCGTGATCGTGGTCATCGGTCCCCTGCGCAGGCGAGCGCGAGTGCGGCGGCGCAAATCACGGATGAATCCGGTCGAGGATCAGTTGAGCCATCCGGGTGGCTGCCTCAGGTGCGTTCAAGAAATACAGCTCCGGCTCGATCAATTCCAGCTCCATCAGCAACGGCCCGCGGCTGGTCTCGACCGCGTCGACGCGTGCGTAGAGGCAGCCGGGATTCAGCTCGATCACGCGGGCCCCGAAAGCAAGCAGATCCGCCGATGGCGTGACGCGTTCGACGCGCCCGCCGAAGTCCTTCTGCACGCGAAATTCTCCATGCGTTGCGCGTTTGAGGATCGCGTGGCTGAACGCGCCATCGAAATAGACCAACGACGTCTCGCCGTGCTCGACCACTTCAGGGATGAATTCCTGGAGCATCGCACCGGAGTTGCGAGCCGGCGTCAGGTCGGCGTCGGACAACTCCGTGCCGCGGTCGACGAGAAACGTGCCGTAGGCCGTGGCCGCAATGCGCGGTTTGAGGACCGCCCGTGACCAGCTTTCTTCAGACAGCAACGTGGCGATCGCCGTGTTGTCGACATTGTCGATCCAGCGCGTGCGGGGGATCGCGACGCCGGCGCCCTCCAGATCGCCGAGGTATTGCTTGTCGACGTTGCGGCGCGTGATCTCGGGTTCATTCCAGGTGGTGCGGCCGCCGTCCTGCAGCGCCTGCAGCCAGGCCATGAACATGGTCGGCACGCGGTGATAGTCCCAGGTCGACCGCAGCAGGATCGGCGGCGAGTCCACCACCGCGTAGGGATCGAGTTCGGTCCAGGGAATCGGCGTGACGGTGACGCCGCGCGCCTGCAGCGCGTCGGCGAGTACCTGGTCGTCTTCAGTTGGCAGCGGCTGGTGATCACAGGTCGCGAAAACAATGTTCACAACCTGAATAGTCTATTGAATTTGATCACCAGGGCGCGATTGCGCAGGGCCGTGACGTCCGGCCGGTTCTCCTCGGTGTTGTAGTCGTCGGTATAGACCACGAATAGTTCGCTGCCGGGGCGATACTCCCAGCGGAAGCGCACGTTGCTGCCGAACGACGTGCCGGCGGAGCTGTACTGGACGATGCCGCTGACGAACATGCGCGGCGTGATCGTGTAGGTGAGACGCGTGCGCGCGACCTTGGCGGTGAACGATCCCTGGACCAGGTCAACCCAGTTCACCGACAGGCTTGGCTCGAGCGAGACCTGCGGCGTTACCTGCACGCGGCCGGTGTTCACCGACACCGTGGTGCGATCACCGTTGTAGAACGTGCCGGTCTCGAGCACGACCTCGCCCGAGATGCGCCGCTGCTGGCCGCCGATGTAGCCGACGCGGGTCGTGTAGAAGTCGTAGCTGCCAATCGGCAGCGCGATGCCGGTCGCGATTCCAAACGGGCGCGACAGCCGTTCGAAGTTGTCGGTGTACGACACGCTGAAGCGGTCGCTGTTGGTGAATTCCGCCTCGATGCGCCCGACGGCTTCGCGCGTGTCGAGGCGATTCTGGTTGTTCGTAAGGTAGTTCAGGCTGGTCTGAAAGGTCAGCTTGCGCAGCCGCGGCACACCGCGCGGGCGCGGGCTGAACCGCAGCAAGCCAAAGTCGCGGCGCATGTCGGTGCGGCGGACGAAACCGATCTCGGGCAGAAAATTGGGCTCGACGACCAGCCGGTCGGCCTGCACGCCGTACTTGTCGGCGTTGTAGTCCATGAAGGCGCGGTAGCTCAGGTTGTCGCCAGCGCGTCCTTCGGTGCGAGTGCCTGCAAGGTAGGTGTCGAAGCGCAGGTTCTGGAAGAACGAGAAGTTGGCGTCGATCCCGAGGCCGTCGTTCGATCCCGCCCGGCCGGGCGTGGCCGTGCGATGCGTGAACATGGCGCCGATGCTGCTGCGCCGGAGAATGTCGGTCTTGGCGCGTAGCACGGTGAAGTTGGCGGACTCGATCCGCGCCGCATCATCGTCTCCGGTCTGGACATTCAGCGCGCCGAAGGTGATGGGACCCGCTTTGCCGGTGATCCGCCCACCGGCGCGCAGGGGAATGACCCGGCCCGAATCGAGGCCGATACGCCGGCTGAAAAACAAGTACGGGGTGTCGCCGAAGCCAGCGCCGAGACCGGCGCTGGCGCGTCCGGCAAACGCGAACGTGCCGAGGCCTTCCAGGAAGAAGTCGCGCTTCTCTGGAAAGAACAGGCTGAAGCGCGTCAGGTTGACCTGCTGTTCATCGACCTCAACTTGTGCGAAGTCCGTGTTCACCGTCAGGTCTGCGGTGATGTTCTGCGTGAGGCCGTATTTGACGTCGCCACCGATCCGCCCGGTGGTGTCGTTGTCGAGCACTGGCGTCACGGTGTTGTCGGTCGACACGCCGCTGAGCACGAACGGCTTCAACTCGAGGTTCGCGCTGCCCGACGGGACCTGCAGACCCTCGAGTGTTCCAGCTGCCGAGATTTTCAGCAGGCCCTGGAAGGTGGTGAGCGCGCGCGGCACCTGGGCGAGGTACGACCATTCGTTCTTCCAGCGCACCACGCGGCGCAGGTTGATGCCCCACTTCTGGTCGGTACCCGGCTGATAGCGCAACGACTCGAACGGAATGGCCATTTCGATCGTCCAGCCGCCGTCGAACTCGCCCGTGCGCACGTCCCACACGGTGTTCCAGTCGGCGTTCGGCGGGCCTTCGTCGGTGACCTGGCTGTCGGCGAGTCCGCCGATCGCGTTGGCGTAGAAGATGTAGCCGTTGCGGCGATCGTAGAAGGTGTCGAACATCACGCCGAAGGTGTCGTTCTGCCGCAACTGGCCGGTGTCGCGGCGCATCTCGTTGGCGACGCGCCGCTCGGGATGTGACTCGTAGTTCTTCGCCGACACATACACGTTGTCGTCGTCGAAAAAGATCCACGCCTCG